>NZ_JBHUSE010000002.1:235079-357268 GCF_042674585.1 Arthrobacter sp. NPDC057013 | reverse complement strand
GTTCCCAACCAACAAACCCGCCGGGTTTGACGGTCACAGGGAACCAAGAAAACTGAATACAACACCACAGTTGTAACACCACAAGTTTTCCCCCCCACCCCCTTACCGGGGTCAGGGCGGGAGCAAGGGTTACGGCGGTCATAGCGTGGGGGAAACGCCCGGTCCCATTCCGAACCCGGAAGCTAAGACCCACAGCGCCGATGGTACTGCACCCGGGAGGGTGTGGGAGAGTAGGTCACCGCCGGACAACCATTAGGTCGAGAGCCCCAACCACACGGTTGGGGCTCTCCCGCATTTAACCCAACACTGCCACCTAGCCGATACCCTGCTCTCTTTTCCAATTCCTGCACGAAATCAATGGGTGACTGTTGGGGGCTTTCCGGCGTCCTATCAAGGTTTTCACAGGGTAATTCCAGAATTTCCCACTCTTTCTCAACGGCGCCGGGCTACCGTGTGGAAACGCGTCGACGGTGACGCGCCCATCGGACAAAGGAGTCCCTGATGCGTGCAAGGCCAGACTTCCCGAATGGCCGGAAGAGTACTGGAAGACACCGCCACAGGCGCGGGATTCCACCGGCCAATTGGCTATCAGCGGTTACAACTGTTCTTTTCGTGGCCGCTATTTCGTTGATTGGCGGGACTGCCCAGGCAGCCGCCGTCGCAATTGGTCCCTCCGCCGATGCTGTGGTGAAACGGGACACCCCGAATACCAACTACGGGACCGCAATCGGACTCAAGGCAGACAATTCGCCAATTGAAATGTCCTTTCTGAAGTTCACGGTAACCGGCACCGGCAACACGGTGACCGGTGCCAAGCTGAGGCTGTTCGTGACTGACCCATCGAACCTTGGCGGCCAATTCAGGCGGGTGCTGAACACCACCTGGGGTGAAAACACCATTACCTGGAACAACGCTCCGGCTGCTGAATCCACGGTGATCGCCTCCGTAGGGGCTGCGCCAATCAACACGTTTGTTGAAGTCGATGTCTTCAGCATTGTCAAGGGCGACGGCACGTTTTCCTTCCGTATCAACAACACATCGTCCGACGGTGTGATCTATGGCTCCAAGGAGCTTGCCGACACCACGCACCGGCCGCAGCTGATCCTGACGACAAACGGGACACCGCCACCGCCTCCTCCACCCCCGCCGCCGCCACCACCGCCCGCGGCGAGCCCCTGCGGCGTCACGGCAACGCCGCCGTCGACCTATGACCACGTGATCTGGTTCATCTTCGAGAACAAGACGTACTCGCAGGTCATTGGGAGCGCCAACGCGCTGTACATGAGCCAAGTCGCCCGGCAGTGCGGTTCTGTAACGACCTGGAGTGACGCCGGCCTTGGGCTGCCCTCGCTTCCGAGTTACCTGGCCCTGACCTCCGGCAGCACTCAGGGAGTCACCACGGATTCGAATCCGAGCAACCTGCCGCCGATCACGGCGGACAACATCTTCCGGCAGGTCCGGACGCGTGGCCTGACCTACAAGAGCTACCAGGAATCCATGGGCTCGAACTGCCAGCTCGGCAGCTCCGGCCAATACATGGTCCGTCACAATCCAGAGGTGTACTACCAGGGCACGGGGGACAGGGCAGCCTGCGCCGCCAACAACGTCCCGCTGGGCACTCCGGCTTCAGGGAACCTGCAGCGCGACCTGGCCAACAACACGCTGCCGAGCTTCTCCCTGATTACTCCGAATATCTGCAACGACATGCACGACTGCAGCATCGCCACCGGCGATACCTGGCTGTCCGGCTGGCTCCCGTCGATCCTGAACAGCGCCACCTATAAGGCCGGCAGGACTGCCATCGCGGTTGTCTTCGACGAGGACACTCCTGTGCCCAACTTCATCGTGGCGCCTTCGGTCGTCCCGGGCACAACGGTGCAGGGTTCCTACAGCCACTATTCGCTCCTGCGCTCCACGGAAGAGATGCTCGGCATAGCTCCCCTGCTGCTGAACGCAGGGAATGCCCTGAGTCTGCGGCCCGCGTTGAACTTCTAGGGCAGTCTTCAAATAGCTCACGACGGCGCCCGGCCCGGGAACATAACCCGGCCGGGCGCCGTTGTGTGTGACGAGCCGGCTCATGGTCCAGCGGTTCAACCACAGCAAAGGACACCTCATGCCTCAGCGCACCATTGTCATCACCGGCGCCAGCGACGGGATCGGTGCAGCGGCCCGCGCGGAACCTGGCGGGGGCAGGCGAGCGGATCGTCGTCGTCGGGCTTTCCCCGAACAAAACCGCAGCGGTGGGCGCGGAACTGGGTGCCGACTATTTCGTCTGCGACTTCGCGGAGCTGGCGCAGGTGCGCGAGCTGGCCGCGGCGTTGCGCGCAAGGTACCCGCGGATAGACGTCCTGGTGAACAACGCCGGCGGGATCATGCGCGGCCACGAGCTTACAGTGGACGGCCACGAGAAGACGTTCCAGATCAACCATCTGGCACCATTCCTGCTCACCACCGAGCTGCTGGACCTTCTGACCGCCAGCCGTGCCACCATCATCAACACGTCCAGCGCTGCCAACGGATTCGGGCGGCTGGATCTAATCGATCTCAACTCAGAGCGGAGCTACTCCACAAACCGCGCCTACGGCACCGCCAAGCTGGGAAACATTCTGTTCACCGCGGAACTGCAGAACCGCTACGGGAAGGACGGCATCGCGGCGGCCGCCTTCCATCCAGGCGTCGTTGCAACCAACTTCGCGGCGGAGTCAACCAGCTGGTTCCGCCATGCTTATAAGACCGTGCTGAACCGGTTCCTGCTCTCCGCCGAGCAGGGCGCCGACACCCTCGTCTGGCTCGCTACTTCCACGCCCGGACGGGACTGGGTGTCGGGAGCCTTCTACATCAAGCGTGCGCTGGCGAAGGCCAACAGCCAGGCGTACGATGCCGCGCTGGCGCGGGAATTCTGGGACCGCAGCCTGGAGCTCGTGAGAGCCGGCGAACCGAGCGAGAAGTCCGAGCTGGACAACGCCTGAGGTCCACCGGTCCCAGAGTGGCGGGTTCAGCCTTCGCAGCCTGCGCCGTCGTGGCCTCTGTCCAAAACCGCAAATGTCCGACCCCGTGACAGTCACGGGCCCCTGTACATAAGCAGGACCGTTTCCGCTGCCGCCCGCACAGTCGACATCTGGCGCGATGGGCACGCAGGCTCCGGAGTAGTTCGGGTCGCAGTTGGAGGGGCTGCTGCAGCCTTTGCCGCTGCATCAGTTCACCCGCTTGACGAAATCTTGAGGTCAGCGTGAGGTCCCCTCAGGGAGGTCCCCCCGGGAAGGGATTGGACTCAGGTCGACAGGAGCTGATGGAGCGTTCGCCAAAACGCTGCGGGTGGTGAGAGAGGGTCGGCCAAAGCCTGCGGGTGGTGAGAGAGGGTCGGCCGAAAGGCTGCGGGTGGTGAGAGAGCGTTCGCCGAAAGGCTGCGGGTGGTGAGAGAGGGTTTCGGCGGGGTCAGCGGCGCAGGCGAAGGCCTTCGAGGGCCTCGAGCGCTGCGGCTGAGCGGCTGATGGCCTGCCCCAGCCCGGCCTCGGATTCGGGAACCGAGAACAGGTATCCCTGCAGCGCGTCGCACTGCAGGTCGGTGAGGAAGGCGGCCTGCGCAGCGGTTTCTATGCCCTCCGCGGTGACGCTGAGCCCCAGGCTGTGGGCCATGTTGATCATGGAGCTGAGGATCGGCAGCTTCTCTGCCCCCGTGCGGACCATCGAGACGAAGGACTGGTCGATCTTCACCGCGTCCACGGGCAGGTCCTGAAGCCGGCCCAGCGACGAGTAACCGGTACCGAAATCATCGAGCGCAACCCGCACACCGGCACTTCGCAGGCTCGCGAGCTGGCTGATCACGTGGTCGTCGGCGTCGAAGAACACGCTCTCGGTCACTTCCAGCACCAGCTGCCGGGGATCCATGCTGTTGGACTCTGCCATGTCCAGCACACTGCGGGCAAAACCGCAGTCCCGCAGCTGCACTCCGGACACATTAACCGCGAGTGAGTGCTCCCGCCGACCCGAAAGCCAAGGTCCCAGCTGGATGAAACTCTCCCGCATCATCTGCAAACCGATCGCCGAGATCAGCCCGCTGCGCTCCGCTGTCGGAATGAACTGCGACGGCGGGACATTCCTGCCGTCCCGCTCCCACCGCGCCAGCGCCTCGAACTGGATCACCTCACCCAGCCGCGGTGAGACAACCGGCTGGTAGCTCACGCTGATCTGGTCGTTGTCGACGGCCAGCCGCAGCCCCGCCTCCATGTCCGTCCGCTGCACCAGGGCCGTCATCATCTCCGGCTTGAAGCGCATAAACCGGTTCTTGCCGGCGGCCTTGGCCGCGTACATCGCCACATCGGCGCGCCGCAGCAGCTCCGACGCGGCCACCGCGTCCTCGCTCAGCGACGCGATCCCCAGGCTCAGGCTAGGCCGCAGCATGGATCCCTCGATCCGTACCGGGACGTTGAGCGACTGCACGATCCGCTCCGCCACGGCCTCGGCATCCGCGGACCCGGTCAGGAGCACGACGAACTCGTCACCGCCCAGCCGCGCCACTGTGTCGTCGGGCCGCACGCATGCCCTCAGCCGGCGGGCCACCTCCACCAGCATCTGGTCCCCGGCGGCGTGACCAAGGATGTCGTTGACCTCCTTGAAGTCGTCAAGGTCCAGGAGGAGGACGTCGACGGCGTCACTTCCGGTTCCGTGCAGGGCTTCGGACAGTTGGTCGTGGAACAGCTTGCGGTTGGCCAGCCCCGTTAGCGGGTCCTGGAATGCCATGGCCTTCAGCTGCGCCGCCTGTTCGGCGAGGTCCGCCATCGCCTGCCGGGCCTGCTCCTGGGCACGGCGCCGCGGGGTCACGTCCCGGAAGCTCCAGACCCTGCCCACCACCACGTTTCCCACCCGCTGCGGCCGTGAATAGCGTTCGAAGGTACGGCCGTCGAGGAACTCCAGGGTGTCGTGGCTTTCCTCGGTGGGGTGCGCGTAGAGCTCATTGACCTTGTCCACGAAGATGTCCGGGTGCGAGAGCAGGCCAAGCACATGATCCATCACCGCGGCGTCGTCGCCGGTGGCCAGAAGCTCGCGGGGGATGCCCCACATCTTGGTGAACTGCTCGTTGATGCCCGCGATCTTGCCGTCGACGCCCACCACCAGGATCCCGTCGGCCGTGGACTCCAGGGTGGCGCTGAGCAGAGACATCGCTTCCCGGAGTTCGGCATCGGCTTCCTGCCGGTGAAACGTGGGCCTGACGGCCGCGACCAGCGACGGGCCGCCCCCGGAGTCCAGCAGCGAGCAGGCCACCTCGCCGTGGAACTCCGTCCCGTCGCTCCGCAGGCCGTATGACTCGAACGGGGTCTGGGCATCTGCGCTGTCTCCGGACTCGCTGCGCAGGCTCGCGAAAAGCCTGTCGAACCCGGTCCGGTAACCTTCGGCGAGGAGCACCCGGTGGTCTTCGCCCACGAGCCGGAACCTGCTGTAGCCGAAGAGCCGTTCCGCGGCGGCATTGACCTGCGTGATGACCCCGTCGCCGCCGATCACCAGAACTGCGTCCGGCAGCACGTCGAACAGGGCAGCGTAACTGCCGGCCGGATCCCCGTCAGGGCGTGGGGAAGCCGCCGTCATGCGAACGTTGCGTGAGACCGCGAGAAACTCATTGAGCGTCCACCCCCTCACCTCGATCATAGAGGGTGGTTAAGGCGGGCTCGACCCCTGATGGTGATTGCGCAGGCTCAGCCGGCAGAAACCTGCTCAACCAGCGGCGCCGCCCGGGTGCCGAGGCCGCGCACGGTCCAGCCCTCCGCCTGCCAGGCCGCAGCGTCCAGCACGTTCCGGGCGTCCAGTACCGTCCGGCGTCGTACCAGCTGCCCGACGGCGGCCGGCGACAGTGCACGGTACTCGGCCCATTCGGTCAGCAGGAGCACCAGCTCGGCGCCCTCGAGCGCGCGAGTGGCGGAGGCCTCAAAGCGCAGCTGCGGGTGGCGCATCCATGAGTTGTTGATCGCCTTCGGGTCGGTCACGGTGACGTGCGCGCCGGCGGAGGCGAGCCGGAGCGCGACGTCGAGGGCGGGGGAGTCGCGGATGTCGTCCGTGTCCGGCTTGAACGCCGCGCCCAGCACGGTCACCGTCCGGCCGGCGATCGAGCCGCCGCAGAGTTCCCCGGCCACCTCCGCGGTCCGGGCACGCTGGCTGATGTTGATGGAGTCCACCACGCCCATCCAGTCGTCGACGGACCGGACGTCCAGTGCCTGCGCCTGGGCCCGGAAACTGCGGATGTCCTTGGGCAGGCAGCCGCCGCCAAAACCCAGCCCGGCGTGCAGATAGCGGTTGCCGATGCGCGGATCCATGCCCATCGCCTCGCTCAGTTCGGTGACGTCGGCGCCGGCGGCGTCGCACAGTTCCGACATCGCGTTGATGAAGCTGACCTTGGTCGCCAGGTACGCGTTCGACGCCGATTTGATCAGTTCCGCTGTCGCGAAATTGCACACCAGCCGCGGGATGCCGGCGCGCAGCAGCGGCTCATACACCGCGTCCAGCACAGCGGTCACTCCGCGGGCAGCTCCCTGCCTGCCGTCGCTGCGGCGCCCGAACGCTTCCTCCTTGCCGCCGGGAACCCCGTACACCAGCCGGTCCGGCACCAGCGTGTCCTTCACCGCCGTGCCCTGCCGCAGGAACTCCGGGTTCCAGCCCAGCAGCACGTCCGGCCGGGCGGCGAGCATGCGCCCCAGTTTGGCAACGGTGCCCACGGGCACAGTTGATTTACCGACGACGGCGGCACCGCGGCTCAGGTGCGGAAGGAGGCTCTTGGTGGCTGAGACCAGGTAGCTGAGGTCGGCGCCGTCTGACGTCTTCGACTGCGGCGTACCCACGCAGAGGAAGTGCATCTGCGCCCCGGCGGCGTCGGCGAAGTCCGTGGAGAAGCTGAGGCGGCCGGTGGCGCGGCCGTCCCCCAGGAGCTCGTCCAGGCCGGGTTCGAAGAAAGGGGCCCGGCCGCTGGCCAGCTGCTCGACGCGTGCGGAGTCGACGTCGATCCCCACCACCGTGTGGCCCATCGACGCGAGTGTGGCAGCGTGGACGGCACCGAGGTAGCCGCAGCCGATCACGGAAATCTTCATAGGGTGGCTCCTTGGGTGGTCTTGGTTTCTGGTTCGAGGAGCGGTGCTGGCTCCGGCCGCGCTCCGTTGAATGACTCTGGGCCCACGCCAGCAGGGTTCCCCGGCCTGGCTTGCGAGGCCAGGATGTCGGGGGGGAGCGAGGTCCCCGCGATGACGTCCTCGTAGTGGCGCACCAGCTCTGCGGACAGGGCGGGCCACGTCCTGCCCTGGACCGAGGCGTAAGCGGCCGCCGCGAACGCGCGTCGCTTGGCGTCGTCGCCCATCAGGTCCATCACATGCCGCCGCAGGCCGGCGAGGTCTCCGGGCTCGTAGAGCCAGCCGGTGCGGGAATTCTCCACCAGGTCCAAGGGTCCGCCGCGGCCGGTGGCCACCACCGGAACGCCGGATGCCATGGCCTCCTGAATGGTCTGGCAGAAGGTCTCGAACTCGCCTGGGTGGACGAACAGGTCGAAGGATGCCACCGCCCGGGCCAGCTCCTCGCCGCCGAGGAATCCGGTGAACACGGCGTTGGGAAGGGCTTCCTCCAGCGCGGCCCGCTGCGGACCGTCGCCCACGACGACCAGACGGGTTCCGGGAACGTCTGCCAGCACGGCGAGGTCCTCCACCTGCTTCTCCACGGCCAGCCGGCCGACGTAGCCGATGATCCGCTCACCGCCCGGCGCCGCGGATGCCCGCCACCCGTCGTCGCGCTTTTCCGGTGCAAAACGCACGGTATCCACACCGCGCCGCCACATGCCCACCCGCAGAATCCCGCGGCCGCGCAACTGGTTCAGCGCGAAAGTGGACGGCACCAGCGTCCGGGACGCCAGGAGATGAATGTTTTCCACCCGGTTCCAGGCCCAGTTCTCCAGGAACGGCACCCCGTACCGGGCGGCGTAACTGGGAACCTCGGTCTGATAGATGGCCACAGTGGGGATCCCCAGCTGATGCGCTGCCTGCGCGGCCCGCCAGCCGAGCACGAACGGCGACGCCAGGTGGACCACGTCCGGTGCGTAGTCGGCAAGGATTCTCTTGACCCGGTACACACCTCCCAGCGCCACGCGCACGTTTGTGTAGCCCGCCAGCGGAACTGCGGGCAGCCGGTGCACAAACGCGCCGTGCACGACGTCCAGAACATCAGTGTCCGACGTCGACGGCGCAATCACCAGCACCTCATCGCCCCGCTCCTGCAGATGCTCAAGCACTCGCAGGATGGAGTGCGTGACTCCGTTCATCAGCGGCAGGAATGATTCGGCAACGATAGCGATCCTCACCCCTCAACGGTGTTCCCGCCGTCTGACAGTGCGGAGGAGCGGGCGTGGCCGGAAGGGGAAGGTTGGGTTAACAGGCGGGGACTAGAGTTCCCCGTGGCGGAGGACGTCCGGCAGCTCGTCCACGAAGACTGTCTGAGGCGGTTCGAAATAGATGACCAGCACCTCCTCACCCACAGGAAAGACACTGACTTTGTCGAACGGGTAGGCGTGGAAGGCGCTGGTGCCGCCGCGGTACGCAAGCATTACCTCGCCCACGGTTCCGGGCCCAATCTTCCCGCTCACCCTGCCGATCTTCCCGGTCAGGCTCCGGTCAACGTTCCTGTGTGCCATGTCCCTAGGCTTCCCCCGGGCTTCCCTTGGTTCCTCGGCTTCCTTGGGGCACCGTTCCTAGGCGCTGGGCTGCTTGGGTGGCTGCTTTGCGTGGTTTTGCCCGTTTTTCAGTGCTGTTGACAGACGGGGCAGGAACGAGCCGGCCTGGGTGATGATCCCGCCCACCATGCTGTTGAGGCCGTCGGCGCCGTTCAGGACGGTGAGCTGGTCCACGTGGCCGAACGGTTCGGCCGCCGCTGCCACGATGGACGGCATGTTCTCCGCCAGTTGCTGGGCGATGACGGCGTCCTGGTTGCTTTCGAGTGCCTCGCCGCGGGCCTTGATGCCTTCCGCCTCGGCCAGCGCCTTCGCTTTGATGGCGGACGCCGCGGCATCGCCGCGCGCCTTCGTGGCTGCCGCTTCGGCTTCGCCCGTCACGCGGGTGGCGCCGGCAATTGCTGCCGCCGCGCTGGCGTTGGCCTGCGCCTCAACTTCCACCCGGCGGGCATTGGCCTGGGCTTCGAGTTCCGTCCGCTTGGCGCGTGCTTCGGCGGCGCTGATGTCCGCCGCCTTCTGAGCCTCCGCCTCGGTCCGCTGTGCATAGGCCTTGGCGTCAGCCGGCTTGCGGATGGTGGTCTGCAGCTTCTGTTCCTCGCGGTCTGCCTCGAGCTTGGCCACTTCTGTTTCCTGGACCACCACCTGCTGGCGGGCGGTGGCATCGGCCAGCGGGCCTGCCTGCGCTGCGTTTGCCTTCGCCCGTTCCGCGTTGGCCTGCGCGGCCGACTGCTTGATGGCGGAGACGCTCTGCGCATCGGCGATCTGTGCGGCGGCCTCGGCTTCCCGCTCCGCGGCCTCGCGGTTCCGGGTGGCCTCGGCGATGCGTGCCTCCATCTTGACCTGGGCGATGTGCGGCTTGGCGATGTTCTGGATGTAGCCGGTGGGGTCCTGGAGGTCCTTGATCTGCAGGGAATCCACCACCAGGCCCAGCTTCTCCATCTCGACGCCGCTCGCGCCGCGGACCTGGGACGCCAACTTGTCGCGCTCGCGGATGATTTCCTCCACGGTCATGCTGCCGATAATGGAACGCAGGTGGCCCTCGAAGACGTTGTACACCTGGCTTTCCATTTTCGGCTGCTGCCCAAGAAACCGTCGCGCGGCATTGGCAATAAAGGCGGGTGCGTCCCCGATCTTGTAGATGACAACGCCTTCCACGATCACCTGGATGCCCTGGGATGTAACGCAGGAGACCTTGAGTTCGGTCTCGTTCAGCGTCAGCGACAGCGTCCGGACGGTCTGCAGTCCGGGCACCACCAGTGCGCCCTTGCCGGTGACAATCTTGAAGTCCATGCCGTCGGTGCTTTCCAGGGTGCCGCGCGTCAGACCCGAAATGATGAGGGCCTCGTTCGGTTCGGCCACTTTCCACATCAGCTTGACGGCCAGCCAGACAATGAAAATGCCCAGCAGCACCGAGACAACGATGACAATCAGGGGCAGGATGGCTGCCAGGTTCTCCATGGCGGTGTCCTCTCAGTGCAATCAGAAAGCACGGGAACTGCGGTGCCGGAAATCCCTCGCGCGCCGAATTGCCAGCTTTTATACACAGTGTGGTGGTGCGCCGGGGCATAGTCCAGCAATTCTGGCGCTTTCGGAGAGCTGGCTCTCAGGCCCAACCGAATTCGGTTAAGGCCGGCGGCCACACCCACAGGGCCCGCGAGGACGAACCGCAGTACGTTGTGGAGTCCGCCAAGACGGGCCGCGCACAAGGCTCGTGCGCTGACGGAGAAGAAGGGCTAATCGCCGACCGCAAGTGCCCTGACCGCAGACAAAAGGCCGGCCCGCGCAGAGCGGGCCGGCCGTCGTCGTACTTTGACTCTTAGCTGTTGTCAGACCTACGTGTTTTGGACGTGGTCTTTGGCGTCGGTGGCGGTTGCTTTGACGTCCTGGGCGGCGGTTTGGCCTTCGTCCTTGACGTGTTGGGCGGCGTCGGTGGCGGTGGCTTTGACGTTTTCCACGGCTTCCTGGGCGGGTTCCTTCCAGCCCTGGGCCATGTCCTTGGCGGCTTCGGTGAGTTGGGTGGTGACCGGTTCGGCCGCGGTCTTGAGGGCGTCGGCGGCTTCGCGTTCCTTTTCGCTCGGGGGGATGAGGGAGGAGACGAGGAGCCCGGCGCCGAACGCGATCAGCCCGGCGGCGAGGGGGTTGCCCTGGGTTTTGGCGGCGACCTGGTGGGGTGCGTCGGCGATCGCTTCGCCGGCGTCGTGGAGGGCGTTGCCGGCGGCGTCGGTGGCCTGGTGCACTCCGCTGGTGGTGGAGTGGGCGGCGTGGTGGAGGCTGCCGGTGGCGTTGTGGGTGGTGTGCTCGGCGGTGCCCATGACTTTCTCCTTGACTCCGAAGACGGCGTCCTTCACTTTGCTGGTTTGGCGGTGGACGATGTTGGAGGGGGTGACTTTGTCGGCGACGGCGTCCACGTTGGTGCCGAGGCGGGCGCGGGTGGCTTCGATGTCGGCGCGGATGGCGTCCGGGTTCTCACTCATCGGTGGTCTCCGTTCGGTTTGAGGGTGGGCGGGATTTCCCGTGCTGTTTCGACGGTTTGGGGCATGCCCTGGATGGTTTTGAGTTCCTTGCGTCCGAGGGAGGCGAGGATCGCGGCGATGATGCCCCAGATGATGGCGACGACGACGGCGGACCAGCCCAGGCCCATGAGTTCGCCGAGGGCGTACCAGAGGGCGATGGAGAGGAACAGGAGCACGAAGTGCCCGGCGACGCCGGCGCCGGCGAGCATGCCGCCGCCTTTGCCGGCGCGGGTGCCGGATTGTTTGAGTTCGGCTTTGGCGAGTTCGATTTCCTGCCGGATCAGGGTGGACAGGTCCCGGGTGACCTCGCCCAGGAGGTCACCGAGGGAGGTGGTGTCGGCCTTGGTGTGCGCGGCCGTCTGCGGGGTATCGGGTATCTGGCTGCTCACAGGGGACGCCCCCCACCCTCGGTATCTTCAGTGGCCCGCCGCCTCGGTTCGCCGTATCCCGGTTCACCGGGGCCGGGCTCACCGACGCCTGGTTCACCGTATGTCTGTTCACCGTATGTCTGTTCGCCGTAGGCGGGTTGGCCGGTGGCGGGTTCGCCGTAGGCGGGCTGTTCCCCGTAGGTCTGTTCGCCGTAGGCGGGTTGGCCGGTGGCGGGTTCGCCGTAGGCGGGCTGTTCCCCATAGGTTTGTTCGCCATAAGCGGGCTGGCCGGTGGCGGGTTCTCCGTAGGTTGGCTCGCTGTAGGCCTGCTGGGTGTAGGCAGGTTCGCCGAGTTCGGCCTGGTCATAAAGCGGTGCGCCGACTCCGGCGCCCAGGCTGCCCTCCGTGGCAGGCGGCTGCACGGGATATGGAGGAACGGTGCCGCCGGTCGACCCGACGCCCGTTGAGGTCCGGGTTTCCGGGGCGCCGGCCTGCAGGCTGCGGCCAAGGCGTCCGGCGAGGAGGCCGGCGCCTGCGGCGAGGAGCAGGAAGGTGCCCGGGCGCTGGCGGGCGAAGGACTTGACCTCGTTCAGGAGTGAGCCCGGGTCCCGGTTGTCCAGCCAGGATGCGACAGATTCGGAGCGGTCGGCGGCCTGGCGGATGAGGTCCGCGGCCACGCCCTGCTGGTCCGGTGCGTCGGCCATGGTGCGCAGCTGTGAGGAGATGTTGCGGATGCCTTCGGCGGCCTTGGCCTGCTGGGTGCCGGCCTGGTCGGTGAGATCCGACTTCGCCTGGTGCAGCAGATCGCGGGCGCTGTTCTTGGCTTCATACGCCACGTTCTTTGCCTCGGTCTTGGCCGTCTCGGCCACGTTCTGGGCGGCACCTTTAGCTTCATCGGCGACGTTCGCGGCCTCTTCCTTCGCGACATCCTTCCTCGAGGACGCAGCGTCCTGGTAGCCCGGAGTGCCGGTGTAGCCAGTGGTGCCCGCTCCAGTTGCACTGTATCCGGTGGTGCCGGCGCCGTAACCCGTGTTCTGTGTGGCCGGGGGAGCGGTGAGGTTTTCGTCCTGCGGCCATTGGTTCTCAGTCATCTTCGCTCTCTCTTTCCGAAAGGGGCAGCTGCTGTACAGGAACCAGCGTTGCTGGCATGCAATGGTAAGCATGTTTACTAATAAATAGTAAGCACCCTTGCCATTTTTTCCCACCCTTACTTCTGCAACCTCCCGAGCGGCGCCGCAGTGAAGGCCGGCTGATGGCGGCATGTGGCGCTGACCACATGGGGTGATCACAAGAAAAAAGCTAAGCAGGCTTGCCAATCTGATAGTAAGCATGCTTAGGGTATAAGTGTGAGGTCGAACTATCGGTCTCGGCCGCGACGGCGAACAGCCCGGCAGTGTGCGCCAGTTGCCGCCTCAGGGTGGCGATAGTGCGCCGCAAACTGCCGCTGCGCCGTCGTCGGCCCCAGCGTGAACAGCCAATGTGAACACGAAGTCAAACTCCAAGGAGGCAGCATGCTCACCAAGGAACACATCGACGATCTGCTCAACAAGAACGGCAACATCCTCTCCGCGGACGGAGGCAAGATTGGCTCCCTCGGCCAGGTTTACGCCGATGATGACAACGGGCAGCCCACCTGGGTGACGGCACGGACCGGCCTTTTCGGAACGTCGGAGTCCTTCATTCCCCTTGAGGGAGCACGGCTCGAGGGATCCGACATTGTTGTCCCGTACACCAAGGACCAAGTCAAGGACGCTCCGCGCGTGGACGCTGAGGGTCACCTTGATCCATCAGAGGAAGACCGGCTGTACGAGCACTACCAGCTACAGGGCAACGTGACCTATACCGAAGCTGCGAGCGGACACCGCGCCGACTCGGGCCGGGCGGCCGAGCAGTCCGCTGCCCGCCATTCCGCCACCGAGCGTGATGCGGGGTTCGCCGCCGCAGGCGGCGGCGGAACCTACAGCGCGGCAGACGACAGGATCGCACGTGATGCGTCCCGACTGGCCGATGGTGACGCCATGACCCGTTCGGAGGAGCGCGTGAATGTTGGCACCGAAAGGCAGGCTACCGGCCGGGCCCGTCTGCGCAAATACGTGGTGACCGAAAACGTGACCCAGACAGGTCCCGTGCAACGCGAGGAAGTACGGCTGGAGCGCGAACCGATCACGGAAGGAAACCGGGACGACGCGCTGAGGGGCCCGGACTTGGGCGAGGCGGAACACGAAGTAGTGCTCCACGAGGAACGTCCCGTGGTGGACAAGGAGGCCGTGCCGGTTGAGCGGGTAAGGCTGGACACCGAGACGGTCACCGACGAGATGACGGTGGACGAACAGGTCCGCAAGGAGCGTATTGAGGCCGACGGCGTGGAGGACACCCGCCGTTGACGTGCCTAACGCCGGGGCCGGGTTTCCGGCCCCGGTGTTGCCGGCATTTTGGGCTGGCCGTGTTGCCAGCACGGGCTCAAAGGGGAAAGAAGGTCTATACCGATGGTCCCGGATCCTGACGCAGAGCAGTGGGGGCCGCACCAGTTGCTGTCCATGGCCGCCAGGCTTGTCCAGCGCCGGCAGGACCAGGCTTTGGCTGAGCTCGGCCTCACGCACGCCGCAGTCATCGCGCTGCAGGGCCTTCTCGAAGGCCCGCTGAACCAGGAAGAGTTGGCTGCCGACATCAAAGTCCGCAGCCAGTCCATTGGCCGTGTGCTTTCGCGGCTCGAGGGGGCCGGGCTTGTGGCGCGCGAGTCTAATTCGCTGGACCGGCGGCACAACCTCGTATCCATAACGGAAGCGGGCCGCCAGGCGCTCGAGGCGGCACGGAAAGCGGAGCAGGAGGCATTGCCCCCCGACGTGGTTCAGGGCACTGCCCTGGGCCGGGAGTTGGCGCGCGTCATCAGCTATTTTCCCGGCCGCCCTAAGCCTGGCTCGGCCAAGAACCACAACTCGGCAGCCGTCGTCGCCGAACCAAGCGCGGACGCCACCGCGGAACCGGGTTCGGCAGTAGCTGGTGCGACCTCGGAAGACGCGCCGGCTGGAGGCGCTTCGCCCACAGCGGCTACGTTCACAGAAAGCGCGCCCACGGAACGTGCGCAGCAGGCTCCGGGCGCGGACTCCACTGCAGACCCTGCGTTGCGGGCAGCGGCCACAGAAGCTGAGGCCGCCGAGGCAAACCAGGCTGAAGGGCAGGGCGCCACGCTGGCGGCGCAGGACCGCGCCGGCATAGTGGAGAAGCCAGCCGGGAGCGGTGACTCCGGCACTAAGTAAACCTGCTGCCAGCAGGGCGAGTTATTTGTGAGGACAAGTGTCGCCGCGCCGCGCGCGGCGACACTCTCCTGTTGGCGCTCCTGTTCGCGTCGGCGGGTCCGGGCTCAGGTCCGGACCGCGCTCCAGCTTTGCGGGGACATCTCTAGCTTCGCTGCTGCATCGGGTCCGGCCAGTTGCCGATGAGGGCGGACATGGGGTCGGGCCAGTTGCCGATCCGGCCGCGCATGGGGTCGGGCCAGTTGCCGATCCGGCAGCTGACGGCCCCGGACTGCGGGCGGGACGGGCGGGAGGCGGCAGACAGCGGGGCGTGCGTAGACATGACATATTCTCCTGACTGAACTGATGGTCCTTGCGCAGGGCTGCGCAGGTGGTCTTTTCTGCCCTGAAGGTGGGCAGAGCTGACCTGTTCAGTCGGGGGAACACCCCGGATCGAAGGCTGGGCTGGCGGGAAGGTTCTGAGCGGCATCGAACAGCCGGGCCCCGGCGAGCAGGGGCGTCCTGTCCCAGTCTCCCGCTGCATCGGCGGCCTGGGCTCCAGAACCTTCGGAGCCCGAGGAAGCGTTCCCAGACGTCCCCTCGCTTGCGGCGAAGGATGGAAGATGGCCGCCGGGCAGCGCATGAAGGTTCGTGTTGTTGTGCGTCGAATGGCTGGCGCCTGCCGGCTCTCGCCGCCCGGGTGTGGTCATCTGGAGCTCGGCCAGTGAGAGGCCCGTGCCCGCGAGCGGGACACCGTCGGCGGCAGCGGGGGTGACCGTGACTGCTGTCGCGGCCGGTGCTGCCGACCTGGCCCCGTCTGCGGCCCTTCGAGGGGTGGTCCCCCGCCCGGCATCCGAGGGCGAAACATCACCCGCAGGCGTGGCGAGATCTGGCGAGCTGTGCCCGGTGCCGGGAGCCGGCGTCGGCGCTGTGGCACCCGGTACGGGAACCGTGGGCAGTCCAGGCAGCGGCACTGAAGGCACCGGTACTGCAGGCACCGGCACAGACGGGACAGGGACCGGCGGAACCGGAACAGACGGCACGGGCACCGGAACAACAGGAACCGGGAGCGAAGGAATAGTGGGCACCGCAGGAGACACCGGCAGTTTCGGCACCGAAGAAACGATGTCTTCCGCGGCGGCAGCCAGGTTGTCCACTGTGTCCACCGCGGGCGCTGCCACGGTGGTCACCGTCGTCGATGCCCCATTGACCACGGCTCCGGCCGTGTCCGCCACGGTGCCGATGACGGTCGTCACAGGCCTGCTAACGGGAGCCGGGAGGCTGGGTGCCGGCGGCACTGCCGGAGTCGGCAGCAGCTTGGCGGCGGGGGCAACCCGGGAGGCAGCGGAAGCCAGGGGAGCGGAAACTGTCGACGGCGCGATGGCGGCGACGGGGGTTTTGACGAGGGACCCGCTTGCAGGCGAACCGGCCGTCACGGTGTCCGCGGGCGCTGCGTCGGCTGACGCCGCACCCCAAATAATCCACGCCAGGGCCAGGAGAACGGGCAACAGCAGGGCGCGCAGGACGGTTGCGTCCAGTAAACGCACCCTGTGGCCCATTCGATTCACCCCCCAGCGCGATGGGAGACCAGAATATGCCCGGCGCCCCGTTCCGTCCAGAGGAAAAATATTCGCGCAGGAGCGGGCGCGCTGAATCGCAATAAAATTGAAGCAGAAGGTGCTTGAGAGATGTCCGGATCCATCGTCGTCGTCCTTGTGCTGCTGGCCCTAGTCTCCGTCGTTGCCATTTCGGCAACGGTTCTGGCGGTCCTGCGTGACGGGCGCGGCGAAGTGCGGAACGAACCGTCCGAGGAGCCCTGGACTGCAGGGAACCTCCCCAGCGAGCCCTACGCCCAGATCCGTTTCAAGACCGGCTTTTGACGGAAGTCCTGCGAAGAATCGTTCACCAAAGTGTCCGCACAAAGTTGGTGCAGCCGCCCACGAATTCGCGTGGCCGCCTGCACCAACCGGTAGTACGAATACTCAGATTAGATATCTATTCATTCGCGGCTCCTAGTTCCCGGCGTTCGCGTTCCGGGCTATTTCCTGTCCTCGACCGAATGCCGTGAAAACATCCAGCCAGCGGCAATCATCAGCACGCCCAGCACCATGTGCGTCCAGTTGTCCAGCATGTTCAGCGACAGGAAGTTGGCCGCCGAATCCACTCCGACGCTGAGCCCGTAGATGCTAAGGACGAGGTACAGCGCGCCGGCTCCCATGAGGAACCTCCGAGCGCCCATCTCTCCGCGGGACATGGCCCAGCCGGTTGCGCCAATGACCAGCTGCACGATGTTGAGCAGCATGGATACCTGAAACAGGCCGAGGAACATGGCGTGCGAATCAGGCCCAAAGAACATCAGTTCGCCATACCGTGCGGTGATGCCCGGGATGAACCCCAGCACACCGACCACCATCAAGACAATACCTACACCCATGCCAGCGTTCTGGACGTCAGTCCTGCCAAAGTGGACGCCGTGTGCATGTGGGGATGCGGTAGTCATTTCTGCCTCCAACCACTGAATGCGGACAAGCTAATTTTACGTCGGGCCCCCGGAAAAAGCGCCCGCGGCCGGGCCTGTCGTGTACCGGCGCGGGCGCATGACCGTCCGACTTTCCCGCGCCGTTGAGCCTGTCGAAAACGGGTGAGCGGCGCCCCGCATGGCACGATGGGAGGCGATGAAACTGCGTGCTGACCAGACCGGAGACCGTGGCCTTCCCATGCCCCTGTGGCTGCAGGGCGGGCTCGAGTCCGCGCAGGCGGCCATCATCTCGGCGCTGGTGGTCATAGCCCCCATCGTTGCGGTGTGGGCCACCTCCGGCTTCGGCAGCGCCGGCCTCGACGCACTGGCCCGGCTCGCCGGACAGGCGTGGCTGATCATCCACGGGGTGCCCCTGTATCTCACCACCGTGGGGGAGGGCGCTGCCGCGAGGCCGGAGACCGGCACGCTGTCGCTGCTGCCGCTGGGCCTCACACTCATTCCCTTCCTGCTGGCCTGGCGGGCGGGCAGGCGCCTGGCGCGGGCGTCATACACGGACCAGCTGTGGCAGGCGCTGCTCGGCTCGTGGCTGGTCTATGCGGGATTTGGCATCGCCACCGGGTTCATCTGCCGGACCGAGGACGTTGGGGTTTTCCTCTGGTGGGCCGGACTGCTGCCACTGGTTCCGTTCGGCCTCGGGATGGTGATCGGCGCCCGGCGGGAAGCCGGTTCATGGAGCCGGCTGATCGGCGTCGACGCCGTCGACTGGATCGCCCGCACCAGCCAGCATTCGCGGTGGGCAGGGTCGTACCTCGCCTCGGCAGCCAAGGCGGGCTTCGTGGCCGTGACCGCGGCGCTCGCCATTTCCTCGGCGCTGCTGGCCGTGGACCTGTTCATCCACTGGAACCTTGTGGTGGCGGTCTATGAAGCGCTCGACGCCGGACCCGTCGGAGGCGCGGCGCTCACCGTTGCGCAGCTCGGCTTCCTCCCCAACCTCGCCGTCTTCGCGCTCGCCTGGCTGACCGGCTCCGGGTTCGCACTGGGCGCCGGCTCTCAGGTGGGACCGCTGGGGACCGCCGTGGGGCCGTTGCCCACCATTCCGGTTTTTGCCGCGATCCCTTCCGGCCCCCTCGATTTCGGCCCCGTGGCGCTGGTGGTTCCCGTGCTCGCCGGTGTCCTGGCCGGCTGGTGGTTCCTGCGGGAAGGTGAAAACCACTTCGATGAATGGCTGTCCATCAAGCTCCACGTCCGCTGGCTGACCGCCGCGGCGTCCACCCTCTTTCTGGCGCTGATCGTCGGCGGGGCGGCCGGCGTGCTGGCGGCCGCACTCGCCTGGCTGGCGCGCGGCTCGGCTGGCATCGGCCGCCTCAGGGACATAGGCCCGGACCCGCTGTGGACGGCAGTCTGGCTCGCAGCGGAAGTGGGCATCGGCGTCGTCATTGGACACGTGGCGGGACCGTGGCTGGAACGCCGGCAGCTCCGGGACGCCGAGCTGGGGACTGCCCCGAGCAGCAAGTAGCCTTCGGGTTGCTGGGCAGGCTTTAGCGCACGGGTTGCTTCAGTGGTCCGGGCAGCGAGTTCTCCAGGTTGGCCCGGCACTCCGTGCTTGCCTTGCTGGTCAGCGCCTGGCGTGAGCACTGCTGGAAGTCGCGGATCTGGTTGAAGAAGAGCGCAGAGGTCAGGACCAGGAGAACCATGACCGCCGAAACCACCAGGCCGGAGATGGTGCCGAACAGGACGAGTTTGGATTCCTTGAGCCGGATGGCCCTGATGAGCACCATGATCCCCAGGACGATGCCCGCCGCCGTCAATATGGCCGTGAGCCAGAGGTAGGCGAGGTCCAGCTGGAAGACGAAGAACGCGCCCAGCACGGCAACAATGAACATGCGGAACAGCGTGTGCGTCTTCTGGAGTGAGGCTTTGGCCTCCTCGCTGAGCGGACGCGCGGTCCGCTGCGGCCCCTGCGGGCCCGGAGTGGGGTTCATGTTTTCCAGCCTACGCGAGCGTCCGCCTAAGCTTGAGCAATGCGCATAGTAGTCCTCGTCTCCGGAACCGGTTCCAATCTTCAGGCCGTCATCGACGCCGTTCAGGCCGGGGACCTGGGTGTCGAGATCGCCGCGGTGGGCGCGGACCGCCCGGGAACTTACGGCGTGGAACGTTCGGCTGCGGCCGGGATCGACACGTTCGTGGTGGACTTCAAGGCCTACCCGGACCGCGCGGAGTGGAACGCCGCCCTGACGGATGCCGTTGCCGCGTACCAGCCGGACGTGGTGGTGTCCTCTGGCTTCATGCGGATCGTGAGCCCCGAGTTCATCGACGCGTTCGACGGAAAATACCTCAACACGCACCCCGCCCTGCTGCCCTCCTTCCCCGGCGCCCACGGAGTCCGCGACGCGATGGCCTACGGCGTGAAGGTCACTGGCTGCACCGTGCACTGGGCCGACGCCGGCGTGGACACGGGCCCCATCATCGCGCAGGAAGCCGTGGCCATCGAGGACGCCGACACCGAGGAAACCCTGCACGAGCGGATCAAGGTGGTGGAGCGCCGGCTCCTGGTCTCCACGCTGGCATCACTAGCCGCCGAGTACGCCGCGGCGAACACCCCCAACTAAGCCCGCGGTTGTTGGGGCGGCGGCGCTACTCGAGGCGCCGCTGGCGGGTCTCGGGAGAGAAGAACGCCATCCACAGCACGGACAGGACCACGAGGCCGCCGGCGAGGGCAAATGAGGTGGCGAGGCCCAGCTGCGGCCAGAAGTAGTTCGCGAAGATGAGCGGGCCGAAGCCAGCACCCAGCCGGGAGAACGTCGACGCCCAGCCGAAGCCACTGCCGCGCAGCTCCGTCGGGTACAGCTCGGAAACGTACGCGTAGAGCACCGGAATGGCCACCTGCACCACGAACCCGAACACCAGCAGCCAGAACACCGCTGCCGTGGGAACATCCACAACGAATGCCACCACCACGAGGATCAGCGCGGACAGCGGTCCCGTGACGGCCAGCAGCCACTTGCGGCCCACGCGCTCCACGAGCAGCGCTGCCGCGATCACGCCCAGGAGCCCGACGGCGGCCATCCCCGCCGTCGTCAGGAACGCCTTGTATTCGGCGAAGCCGGCGCCGATCAGGATCCGTGGCATCCACGTGAGGGACAGGTAGTAGACCAGCAGGATGCTCATGAACAGTGCCCAGGCGGCGGCCGTGATCTTCCAGTTGAACTGCCAGACCCCGCGCAACTGCTGCCACGCGCTGCCGGCCGAAAGCCGCGGCACGGCCAGCGGCTCGGGCAGGCTGTAGGCCCGGGGCTCGGCTCCGGTGGCCTCGACAAGACCGTCAATCACCCGGGCGGCTTCGTCGCGGCGGCCCTTGCGGATCAGGAACAGCGGTGACTCGGGAACGCTTCGCCGCACCCAGAACACGAGCAGGGCAGGCAGCACCATGACGAGCATGGTCAGGCGCCAGTCGGCAAAGGTTGCCACCAGCCAGGCGGACACGAACCCGCAAAGCGCCGCACCCACAGGCCACCATCCGTCCATGGCGGTGAGGACCCGGCCGCGCTGCCTGCGCGGCGTGAACTCACCCACCAACGCGTAGTCCACCGGAATGCAGCCGCCCAGGCCGAACCCTGCCATGAAGCGGAAGACACAGAACCAGAGGAAGTCAGGGGAGAAGGCGCCAAGCACCGTGAAGACCGAGAAGATCAGCAGCGTGGCCGTGAAGGCCTTCCTGCGACCGATGGTGTCAGCGATGGTGCCCCAGATAAAGGCCCCGAGGGCCATGCCGATCAGGTTGGCCGTGCCGATCCATCCGGCCTCGCCCGCGGTGAGGCTCCAGTGTGAGGACAGCAGCGGAATGAGAATGCCGTTAAGGGTGACGTCCCAGGCGTCGAACATGAATCCCAGGCCGCCGATCACGAAGATCCTGCCCTGCACTTTCCAGCGCCACGGCAGTTCCTGGACTACCTGCTCGCCACTGGGCACAGCGGTATAAATATTCATCTCGGCCTCCTGCTTAAACCTTACGTTGCGGAACGCCGCCCAGGGCCGGACCATTACGCCACGAACAGTCCAGTCTTCACACTGGGCCTGCCAGCAGGAAGGGGTCCGCCGACACGATAAACTGGGCCGTATCCCCACCAACCGCGGCACATCAACCGCGAGATAAAGACGGAGACTTTTGTGAGCTTGACGCAGCTTGACCGTGTTCCCATCCGCCGGGCCCTGATCTCGGTATACGACAAGACCGGTCTGGAGGAGCTCGCCAAGGGCCTGCACGCAGCTGGCGTCAAGATTGTTTCCACCGGCTCGACCGCCAAGAAGATCGCCGCGGCCGGCATCCCGGTCCAGGAGGTCGAAGAAGTCACCGGTTCGCCGGAAATGCTCGACGGCCGGGTTAAGACCCTCCACCCGCGCGTCCACGGCGGCATCCTCGCCGACCGCCGCGTCCCGGCCCACATGGAGACCCTCGCCAAGATGGAGATTGAGGCCTTCGACCTCGTCGTGGTGAACCTCTACCCGTTCGTGGAGACGGTCAAGTCCGGGGCCGCACAGGACGACGTCGTGGAGCAGATCGACATCGGAGGCCCCGCCATGGTGCGCTCCGCCGCGAAGAACCACGCCGCCGTCGCCATTGTGGTTGACCCGACGTTCTACGGCGACGTGGTCCACGCCGCCGCCGAGGGCGGCTTCGACCTCAAGACGCGCCGCCGGCTCGCCGCCAAGGCGTTCGCGCACACCGCCACCTACGACACGGCCGTGGCCACCTGGACCGCCAGCCAGTTCCTCGACGAGGACGGCGACGGCGTCATCGACTGGCCTGCCTACGCCGGCCTCGCGCTGGAACGCTCCGAGGTGCTGCGCTACGGCGAGAACCCGCACCAGCAGGCAGCACTGTACGTGGACAAGGCAGCCCCGGCAGGCATCGCCCAGGCAGACCAGATCCACGGCAAGGCCATGAGCTACAACAACTTCGTGGACGCGGACGCGGCTCTCCGGGCCGCCTTCGACTTCGCCGAGCCCGCCGTCGCCATCATCAAGCACGCCAACCCCTGCGGTGTGGCCGTCGCGTCCGCCGACGCCGCCGACCCGATCGCGGACGCCCACGCCAAGGCCCATGCCTGCGACCCCGTCTCCGCGTTCGGCGGCGTCATCGCGGCCAACCGCACGGTTACCGCCGGCATGGCCAACACCGTCAAGGACATCTTCACCGAGGTGGTCATCGCCCCCGGCTTCGAGCCCGGGGCCGTGGAAATCCTCTCCAAGAAGAAGAACATCCGCCTGCTGTCCCTCCCCGAGGGCTACGGCCGCTACCCGACCGAGATCCGCCAGGTTTCCGGCGGCGTGCTGGTGCAGGTCGCCGACAAGGTCAACGCCGACGGCGACAACCCCGCCAACTGGACGCTCGCCGCCGGTGAAGCCGCCGACGACGCCACGCTCGCCGACCTGGCCTTCGCCTGGACCGCCTGCCGCGCCGCCAAGTCCAACGCCATCCTGCTCGCCTCTAACGGCGCCGCAGTCGGCATCGGCATGGGCCAGGTCAACCGCCTGGACTCCTGCAAGCTCGCCGTCGAGCGGGCCAACACTCTGGGCGTCCAGGTTGAGTCCGACGTCGACGGTGCCGGCGGCGCCTCCAACGCCGGCGCAGCAGGCGCCCCCGCCCGTGCCCGGGGCGCCGTTGCTGCCTCCGACGCGTTCTTCCCGTTCGCCGACGGCCTGCAGATCCTGATCGACGCCGGCGTGCGGGCTGTGGTGCAGCCCGGCGGCTCGGTCCGGGACGAGGAAGTCGTCGCGGCGGCCAACGCTGCCGGCATCACCATGTACTTCACCGGCGCCCGCCACTTCTTCCACTAATTCTCCCCGCAAGCAAGTAAAGCCCGACGGCGGCTGCCCCCTTAAGGGGACGGCCGCCGTCGGGCTTTAACTTGCTTTACTTTCCTTCGGACCTGGGGCCGCTGTCCTCCGCGGCCGGCAACCGGATGTCCCGGGGAACGGCTTCGGCCATCCGTTCCGGGGTCCAGTAGGCCAGGACATCCTCGGGCGGCTGGTTGACGCTGTGGCTTACCGCGGCGCCGCCAGCGGCGTCGGTATCGTCATCATTTCCGCTGTGCACTGTCGTAGACCTTCATGGTGGTGGAGCCCCAGAACGGCCCGAACATGGTGGTGGAACTCGTTCCGTATCCGTAGCTGTTAACGGAGTTTTGGAAGCCATCCGCCCCGCTGACGGCATTCGTGTCTCCTTGGGCAAACCACGGTCCGCCCGAGGAACCGCCCGTCATGTCGCACGAAATGCCCTGGGAGTTGAACTGCGGGTTGATGGCGTCATCGTGAGCGGTGCCCGTGCAGCTGATCAGCTTCTGGCCGGTGAACGGGGCCGCGGCCGGGTAGCCGTAGGACTTGTACCTCATGCCGCGGGGCTGGTTGAACTCCACGCCCGACGCCCCCACCACGTCGGCCAGGGACCTGCCGCCCACCCTGGCGACCACCGCGAAGCCGGTGTCGTACCGGATGTCGCCGCCGGAGGTCCAGTTCTGTGCGGCGTGCAGCGACCGGGCGGGCCACTTCCCATAGGGCGCCCTGCCGTCGACGTATCCCGGCACGAAAATCCAGTTGGTGGCGAAGGCGCCGGGCCCCTCATTGACGCAGTGGCCAGCCGTGGCCACGAGGCTCTTGTTCTGCGCGGCGATCGAATTGCCGGAGCAGACGTAGTTGTTACCGGCGAGTGTGAAGAAGACCTTGCCGATGTGTGCCACCGGAAATTCGTTCGCGTGCAGGGCCGTGGATGCCGTGGTCTGCGGGGCGGTGCCGGCGAACCTGGTGACCGCTCCCGTCTCAACGGCAGCCGCGGACGCGGGCCCCTCGTTGTCCTGGCGGGCCACGGCCTTGGCGGCAAGCACATCGCCGGGAACAGCGGCGCGCATGCGCTCGGGTGTCCAGTATCCTTGCGGGCTGGACACGGGGGTGCTTGCGACCTGTAGCTGGGTCAAGTCCTGCGACGTTGCGGAAGAGGCTGATGCGCCGCCGAGGGCGCTCACGGCCAGCAGCAGACCTGTGGAGAGGCTAAGAAGGCTGCCGGCCAGAGTCTTTTTGCTCGTCATTGCGGTCCTACCTATCAGGTGGGGCGGGCCCCGGGAGGCACGCCGGGTGACTGATTTGACCTACCCGGGGGATGACAAGCTCGGTTTAGTGACGATTCAAGTTTTGTTTTGCCAGGTAGGGGTGTGCTGATCTGCCCCTGCCGCAAGGGGTTCCAACTGGGTTCAGCCGCCGAAGCGGTATTCGTTTATGAGAGAAAGATTAGGACTCCTTGGCTCCGGGGACAATGGATAGTGTGGCGGAAGCCACAGGAACGGGGTCATTCAAGGGCATCCGGCCGTCCGGGTAAGGTCCATCCGGTTCACCTCGGGTAAGTTAAAGGTTGGTGAAATAGACCGGAATACCAGATACAAGCCGACCTTCAGGGAGACGCCCGAGCATGGCCAAAATTATCTATACCCACACCGACGAAGCGCCGATGCTGGCTACTTATTCGTTCCTGCCGATCATCGAGGCGTTCGCGTCGACGGCAGGTGTGCAGGTGGAGACCCGCGACATTTCGCTGGCCGGCCGCATCATCGCCGTCTTCGGCGACTACCTCACTGAAGAGCAGCAGATCGGTGACGCCCTGGCCGAACTGGGCGAACTGGCGAAGAAGCCGGAAGCCAACATCATCAAGCTGCCCAACATCAGCGCATCCGTGCCGCAGCTGAAGGCCGCCATCGCCGAGCTTCAGTCCCAGGGCTACAAGCTGCCGGACTACCCGGACAACCCCACGTCCGACGAAGAGACCGCCATCCGCTCCCGTTACGACAAGATCAAGGGCTCCGCCGTGAACCCTGTCCTGCGCGAAGGCAACTCGGACCGCCGCGCGCCCCTGTCGGTCAAGAACTACGCGCGCCAGAACCCGCACTCCATGGGTGCCTGGACCCCTGAGTCCAAGACCAACGTGGCACACATGGACGCCAACGACTTCCGCTCCAATGAGAAGTCTGTGGTGATTCCGGCCGACGGCACCATCGAAATCCAGCTGGTCCGCGAGGACGGCACGGTCAAGGTCCTGAAGAAGGCCTTCCCGGTTCTCGCCGGTGAAGTCATCGACGGCACGGTGATGCGCGCCGCCGCCCTGGACGAATTCCTGGCAGCCCAGGTAGCCCGCGCCAAGGAAGAGGGCGTGCTCTTCTCGGCACACCTGAAGGCCACCATGATGAAGGTCTCCGACCCCATCATCTTCGGCCACGTAGTGAAGGCTTACTTCTCCGAGCTGTTCGACACCTACGGCAAGCAGCTCGCCGCCGCCGGCCTGAGCCCCAACAACGGCCTCGCCTCCATCCTCAACGGACTGGACGAGCTGCCCGAGGACGTCCGCGACGGCGTCCAGGCGGCCATCAAGAAGGGCCTCGAAGAAGGCCCCGCGATCGCCATGGTCGACTCCGACAAGGGCATCACCAACCTGCACGTCCCCAGTGATGTCATCGTTGACGCCTCCATGCCCGCCATGATCCGCTCCTCGGGCCACATGTGGGGGCCGGACGGCAAGGAAGCCGACACCCTGGCAGTTCTGCCGGACAGCTCCTACGCCGGCATCTACCAGGTTGTTATCGACGACTGCCGCGCGAACGGCGCCTTCGACCCCACCACCATGGGCACCGTCCCGAACGTCGGCCTCATGGCCCAGGCCGCCGAGGAATACGGCAGCCACGACAAGACCTTCGAGGCCCAGGTCCCCGGCAAGATCCAGGTGGTCGACGGCTCGGGCAACGTCCTGATCGAACACGAAGTTGCCCCGGGCGACATCTGGCGCGCCTGCCAGACCAAGGACCTGCCCATCCGCGACTGGGTGAAGCTGGCCGTGAACCGCGCCCGCGCCTCCCAGACCCCCGCGGTGTTCTGGCTCGACGAGACCCGCGCACACGACGCCAAGCTCATCGAGAAGGTCCGCGAATACCTGCAGGAGCACGACACCGAGGGCCTGCAGATCGAGATCCTGTCCCCGGTGAAGGCCACCGCCTTCACCCTGGAGCGCCTCCGCAAGGGCCAGGACACCATCTCCGTCACCGGCAACGTGCTCCGCGACTACCTGACGGACCTGTTCCCGATCCTGGAACTGGGCACCAGCGCCAAGATGCTGTCCATCGTTCCGCTGATCAATGGCGGCGGCCTCTTCGAGACCGGTGCCGGCGGCTCCGCCCCGAAGCACGTTCAGCAGCTGCTGAAGGAAAACCACCTGCGCTGGGACAGCCTGGGTGAATTCCTGGCGCTGGCCGTCAGCTTCGAGCACCTGGCCAACACCACGGACAACGCCCGCGCCCAGGTCCTGGCCGACACCCTGGACCGCGCCACCGGCACGTTCCTGCTGGAGAACAAGTCCCCGAGCCGCAAGGCCGGCGAGATCGACAACCGCGGCAGCCACTACTACCTGGCCCAGTACTGGGCACAGGAACTGGCCAAGCAGACCGAGGACGCCGAACTGGCAGCCTCCTTCGCGCCGGTTGCCGACGCGCTGAGCTCCAACGAGGAAGCCATCGTCTCCGAATTGCTGGGCGTACAGGGCCAGCCCGTCGACATCGGCGGCTACTACCGCCCCGACGCCGAGAAGGCTGCCGCCGTTATGCGGCCGTCCGCAACGCTCAACAAGATCGTCGCCAGCCTCAGCTAGGTCTCCGACCCGCGCCTCGGCAGCCGGGCTGAGCAAGTCCAGCTGAGCAAGCCCGGTTGCGCAATCCCGGCTGAGCAACAGAAGCGCCCCGCCACTCCTGCGAGTGGCGGGGCGCTTCTGTGTGTTTTGGCGCGTGCTGCCGGGAATCCGGCCTGGCTTCTGAGTTACCGGCCGGACGTTGAACTACCGGTCGGGGATGTCGTCGCGGCGGGTGTCCGTGTGCCGGGTTTCGTTCCGCGGCTCACCTGTTTCATCGTCCCCGTAGGGGGCGTCAACCGCCATGTCCGGGTCCGCGTCCACCGGCCGCTCCGTCGCGGCGGCGTCGTAGGCGTCACCGGATTCATAGCTGCGGCCCGGGACCGCGTCCATCCCGGCGCCCTCCGAGTAGCCGGTGCTTGCACCCGGGTCACCGTTGCCGCCCGCTGCTGTAGCTCCCATCCCGGCGCCGGCCGCTCCGGTTCCAGCGCCTGCGCCGGTCGTTCCGCCGCCGGCCGTTCCAACGCCCGTCGTACCGGCGCCGGCACCCATCCCGACGCCGGTGCCGGTTCCTGTACCCGCCGCCGTCGTTCCCGCGTCACCTTCCACCTCGCCGCCGCTCACGCTTTCCCGCCAGGCGCCGGTTTCCGTGTCCCGGTGCTCGATGAACTTCTTGAATTTTCTCAGGTCCGCGGCGACCTGCCGGGAATCAAGACCGGTGGCTGCGCCCAGCTTCTCCATCGCGGATTCGGGCTCCCAGGTCAGCTCGACGTTCACCTTGGTTTCGTTGTCGCCCACGGACTCAAACCAGACCGTGCCTGAGTTCCGCGGCTCGTTCAGGCTCTCCCAGGTGACGCGCTGGTCCGGCTCCTGCACGGTGATCTGGGCGTCGTACTCGCGCTTCACACCCGCAATGCTGGTTTCGAAATGAACAGTGGTGTCATCGAGTTGGCGGACGGCGTCCACGCCGCTCATGAAATTGGGGAAATCCTCAAACTGGGTCCATTGGTTGTAGGCCTGGCGTACGGGGACATCGACAGTGATCGATTCCTGAACAGTTGCCATGCTTGGTTCACTCCTTCAGCGTACGGGCGGGTTGGCCCGTGGTTCTGTGCCTTGTCCGGATGGAACACCTCCAAGGTAACGGGAAGCGGTTTGCATTTGAAGAGAGAAACTAAGGCTGCTGATTATGAAGCCCGGAACGGCGAAATGTCGGCCCGCGGTTGTGAGGATACCGCCGGTTTTCGTAGGGTACTAAGCAGGCTTATCTTTTGGTCGCGCGCCCGGCGCCACGGCCGAGTCCGGTTAGGCCCCCGCTTCGGAAAGGATCATCTCTGTGCCTGAAGAATCAGCAATCAACATTCCGGGAGCCCCGGCAGGCGAGCAGCCCGCCGTCGACGAACCCACCAACCCAAGGGAACCGTTGCCGCCCAAGCCGGACCAGCAGGGGCCGGAAGCGGTGTCCCCGACAGGCAGCCCCACGGGCGCTCCGGAACACTCCCGGGCGCAGTCCGGCCAGTACCTGACCACCGCGCAGGGCACCCGGCTGCCGGACACCGACCATTCGCTGAAGGCCGGGCCGCGGGGGCCGATCCTGCTGCAGGACCACCACCTGCGCGAGAAGATCACCCACTTCGACCACGAGAGAATTCCCGAGCGCGTGGTTCATGCACGCGGTGCCGGTGCCCACGGCGTGTTCCGTTCCTATGGCACGGCCGCCAACATCACCCGCGCTGGTTTCCTCGCCAAGGACGTGGAAACACCGGTGTTTGTCAGGTTCTCCACGGTCCTCGGCTCGCGCGGCTCCGCCGACACCGTCCGGGACACCCGCGGGTTCTCCACCAAGTTCTACACCGACGAGGGAACGTACGACCTGGTGGGCAACAACATCCCGGTGTTCTTCATCCAGGACGGGATCAAGTTCCCGGACGTCGTGCACGCCGCCAAGCCGCACCCGGACCGCGAAATTCCGCAGGCCCAGAGCGCCCACGACACGTTCTGGGACTTCGTATCCCTGCACACCGAGGCGCAGGCGCACACCATGTGGAACATGTCCGACCGGGGCATCCCGCGTTCGTACCGGACCATGGAGGGCTTTGGCGTCCACACCTTTCGCTTGGTCGATGCTGAGGGTGCCACCACGCTGGTCAAGTTCCACTGGAAGCCGAAGCAGGGCGTGCACTCCCTGGTCTGGGAGGAGGCCCAGATCATCAACGGCATGGATCCGGACTTCCACCGTCGGGACCTCGCCGACGCGATCGAGGCCGGCGCCTACCCGGAATGGGAGCTGGGCATCCAGACCTTCCCGGACACTGAGGACCAGATGTTCGAAGGGATCGATCTGCTGGATCCAACGAAGTTCGTGCCGGAGGAGCTGGCCCCGGTCCAGCCGATCGGGCTGATGACCCTCAACGCCAACCCGGTCAACTACTTCGCGGAAACGGAACAGGTGGCCTTCCACCCCGGGCACCTCGTGCCGGGCATCGACGTCACCAACGATCCGCTGCTGCAGGTCAGGCTGTTCTCCTACCTGGACACGCAGATCTCGCGACTGGGCGGGCCGAACTTCGCGCAGATACCCATCAACCGTCCGCAGGCTCCGGTGAACGACATGCTGCGCGACGGCATGCACCAGACCGCCGTCCACGCCGGGGTGGCGCCTTACCGGCCCAATTCGCTCGACGGCGGCTGCCCGTTCAAGGCCGGGGCTGACGTTGGGGCCTTCGTCGATGTTCCGGAAGAGGTGGCGGCGGCCATCAAGCAGCGGAAGAATCCGGCGTCCTTCGACGACCACTACAGCCAGCCCCGGTTGTTCTTCCGGAGCCTCACGCCGGTGGAGCAGGACCACGTGATCCAGGCCTACACGTTTGAGCTCGGCAAGTGCTACGAGAAGCCGGTCCGGGAGCGCCAGCTGCTCGCCCTGGCCAACATCGATGCCTCGCTGTGTGCCGCCGTGGCCCGGGGACTGGGGATGCCCGCACCCGAGGCCACCGAGGATGTGCCGGATGCCCAGCCCAGCCCCGCCGTGTCCCAGCTGGGGAGGACCTGGCCGGTCGCGGGCCGCGTCGTGGGTATCGTGGCGGATGAGTCCAGCGACCTCGAGGCCATCCGGGACGCCCGCAAGGCGCTCGACGACGCCGGCATCGTGCCGCTGGTGATCGCCCCGTCCGGCGGGACGCTCGGGGGAGAGGACGACGGCGGGATCCCAGTTCAGCGGACCTACCTCACCGCCCGCTCCACCGAGTTCGACGCCGTCATCGTGGCAGGCTCCTCGGCGCCTGCTGACGACGCCGATCAGGGGCTGGACGCGAAAGCCGGTGTACCCGGCGTTTCGTTGGATCCGCGTGTGGGACTGCTGCTGTCGGAGGCTTTCCGTCACGCCAAGGCCATCGGGGCGTGGGGCTCTGGCTCCGCCGGCGTGGATGCAGCCAGCATCCCGACTGATGCGCCAGGCGTGGTTCTGGGCGACAACGCCGGGCAGGTGGTTCCGCAGATTCAGGACCTGCTGGCAGCCCACCGTGCGTGGGAGCGTTTCCCGGCAGCAACTGCCTGACGGGCGAAATTAGGACGAAAGACGCCCTGACGGTCGTAGAACAAGGGCTGGTCCCCGGCGGGGGCTAGCCCTTGTTCTTGCCCGAATGCCTGTCCTTGTTTGCCTCCCGGCCGCTCTTGCCTGAACTGGCCTGCTTTCCGACTTTGGCGGGAGCCGGCGCGGGGGCGGGCGCCGGGACCACCACAGCAGGTGCAGTCGTCGGTGAGGGCTTCGGGGCTGGCGTGGCCTTCACTGCGGCAGCCTTGGCAGCAGCGTTCTTGGCTGCCTGGGCTGCCGTGAGGTCGGCCCGCACGGAGTTGATGGCCGCCGTAATGCTTCGGTGTCGCTTGAAGGAAACCTGCCCGGCGGCCGCCGCGGCATCCAGCGCGGAGGACAGGCTGGCCAGGGATTTCAGGGCGGCGGCGGGGTTGCTTTCCGCGGCAGACTTGGTGACCTCGAGGACCCGCTGCTGAAGCTTCGCAGCTGCGTCAGCCTCGAGGTCCGGGGCGGCGCCGGCGCAGCCGGCCAGTGCCGCTGCCAATGCGTACCCGGTCAGGACGGCGGCACCCCGGCGCCACACGGCCGGTGTCCGGCGTGGGCTCATGGTTCGACGCTCCTTTGTAGCTCCACGAGATGGTCACCCAAGGTGCCGCTCACGCTGGGGTAAGGGACGACGTCGGGCTTTTCGGGTGAGTTCGCGGCGATGGTGACGGCGGCAGCTCCGCCCAGCAGTACGGCCGTCGCAAGGGCTGCGCCGATCCGGAGGCGCCTGCGCCTCTTCGTCGCGGCGGGCCGGCCGTCCGGGCGTGCCGGCATTTTCTGCCCCGGCGTTTTGGCTGTCGTCTTGGCGGTTGAATGCGTCCCAGAAGGCTCGGGAGTCTCGGAAAGTGTCTCGGAAAGCCCGGCAGGAAGTATCGACGGCGGCCGGGCCGGCAGCGCGGGGAGTACGCGGGTGTGCTCCTCGGCAAGGTCTCCGGGGGCGGACTCCGGCGACACGAGGGCGCGCCGGAGAGCCACTTCCAGGTCTGCAGCGGAGGGTCGTTCGAACGGCTCGAGGGCGGTCATGGACGCCAGCAGGTGCTGCCATTCCGTGGGCAGGTCGTCAGGGATTTCCGGGGCCCGGTGCAGCCGCGCAACCGCCGATTCCACGGCGCTGCCCGGGTACTCAACGGTGCCCTTGATGCATTCCAGCAGCACGAGGCCCAGCGAATAGATGTCGGACGCGGGGGAAAGCGGCGAGCCCATGGCCTGTTCCGGGCTCAGGTACGCTGCCGTGCCTACCATGGTGCCGGTGGCGGTGAGCCGGGTGCCGTCCACGATCCGCGCAATGCCGAAGTCTGTCAGTTTGGGCCGCACCGGCTCGCCGGGACGAACCTGGACCAGGAGAATGTTGGCCGGCTTGATGTCGCGGTGAATGATGCCCAGCCCGTGGACATAGGCAAGGGCGTCGGCGACCCCGGCGCCGATGACGGACAGTTCATCGAGCGGAACGCGGCTGTGCCGGATGCGGCTGCGCAGATCCTGGCCCTCCACGAGTTCCATGGTCAGGAAGGGCCTGGGCTGGTCCGGCACACGGGTATCCACGCCGGCGTCGAATAGGGTTACGAGGCTGGGGTGGTTCAGGGTGGCCAAGAGCCTGATCTCGGCTTCCTGCCGTTTGAGTTCATCCGCATCTGCGGCCTGCGGGGCGAACAATTTCAGGGCCACGTCCCGCCCCAAGTTCTGGTCTTTGGCCGTGTAGACGCACGACATGCCGCCGCGGCCGATCACCTCTCCCAGCCGGTAGCGTCCGCCCAGTACATCCGTCGTCACCCCGCTGGGCGATTCTTCTAACACGTTGCCGTCCTTATCAGCTCGGGCTCGGTGTTAAGGATAATACGTGTGCTTAGTAATTGAGTTCGCCGGCTGATTCCTGGGAGCCTGACCGGCTGATGCCTGACCGGTTGACGCCTGACCGGTTGCGGTGCGGCGGAGGGCGCTCCTGCGGGCACGCCTTCGCCGGCGGCCCGGCATAGGAAGTCTCGAGGACTGCCGTGTTGCGGACCGCCGACGGTGGCGGTTATTACTGTCCGGATTCGATCCGGACTGTTACGCCTTCTTCCTCCGGATCACCAGCAGTGCACCGATGGCGAGCAGAACCAGGGCCAGGGGCAGCAGTCCAGCGTCGGCGCCGGTGTTGGCGAGCGTCTGCTGTGCGGTGGCCACGTTTCCGTTGCCCATGGTTGCCGTGCTCTCGGCTGCGGAGACGCTAGTGGTCACCGAGCCGGCGGGCAGGATAGCGGCACCCGTCGTGGTCTCGGTGCCGGCGCCCGTAGCGGCTCCGCCCGTGGTGTCGGAGCCGGATCCGTTGCCGTCGGTTCCGGTGGTGCCGGTGCCGTCGGTGCCGTCGGTGCCCGTTCCGGTGCCGTCGGTTCCGGTGGTGCCGGTGCCGTCGGTGCCCGTTCCGGTACCGTCGCTACCCGTTCCGTCACCCGGATCGGAGCCGTTGCCGGTTCCATCACCCGGGTCAGTTGCGGGAGGCGTCGTCACAGTTCCTGTGCCAAGGCCGATGCCCAAGTCGATACCCAGGTCCACCGATGCATCAGTTCCCGTGCCGAGCCCGAGGTCGACGGTGCCTTCAGCGCCGGTTCCCAGGGAACCCGTGTTGCCGAGGTTCACGTCGACCGCGGCTGCTACGTCGGTGGCGGGAACGGTGGTGTCTGTTCCCGTGACTGCGGTGTTGCCGAGGTTGACGTCGAGGGCGGCTGCTACGTCGGTGGCGGGAACGGTGGTGTCTGTTCCCGTGACTGCGGTGTTGCCGAGGTTGACGTCGAGGGCGGCTGCAACGTCTGCGGCCGGCGCGATGCTACCCGTTCCGGTCGTGTTGCCGAGGTTGACGTCTGCAACAGCGGCCACGTTGGCGGCGGGAACGGTGGTGTTAGTTCCCGTGACTGCGGTGTTGCCGAGGTTGACGTCGAGGGCCGCTGCAACGTCGGCGGCCGGAACCGTGGTGTTGGTTCCCGTGACTGCGGTGTTGCCGAGGTTGACGTCTGCAACAGCGGCCACGTTGGCGGCGGGAACGGTGGTGTCTGTTCCCGTGACTGCGGTGTTGCCGAGGTTGACGTCCACCGCGGCTGCCACAGCCGCTGCGGGAGCAGCCGGGGCGGTACCCGCCGCGTTGCCGAGGTTTACGTCCACCACAGCGGTTGCGTCAGCCGCGGGGGTGGCCGCTCCTGTCCCGGTTCCGGTGCTGCCGAGGTTTACGTCGACCAGGGCCGTCGAGGCCGGTGCTACACCGGCAATGCTGCCGTTCGAGGTGCCGCCGTTGAGGTCGAGGTCGGCATTAACGCTGACCGCGGAAGAATTCGACGGCGCTGGGCCACCCAGCAGACCCAGCGACGTCGAAGCATTAAGGTCCGCCGAAGCGGTTTCAGACGCGACGTTGACCGCGCCCGTAGCAGTGGTGTCCGCGGCGCTCGCCGCGGTCGCGCCGAGGGCAAGTAACCCTCCGGCAAAAAGGGTGCCTAGTAGGCCCCTGCGAATTGTCTGGTGCATTGTGATGTCTCCTGAAAAGTTGTTGTCAGGTGCTCATGGCAACCTGATTGGCCGTGTGTCTGCCGCAGGGAGGCAGAAAGGGCCCAACTAGTCAGGAGAGGAGCCGGGGTCGATGGCCACCGGCGAAGGAACGTGCTGAAGGGGTCCGCTGACGGGGACAAAGCCCATGAGCGGCAGGTATTCAAAGGGGCTGTTCAGCCAGGCGGCAGAAGCGGAAGGGCCGGCAGAGGACGTGCCGCTGCCCGAGCCCGAAGCTGGCGATGGAAGAAGTGCCTCGGGCGACGGTGTGTTGTCTCCACGCGAAGGGGAGTCTCCGCCGGCAGGAATCTGCTGAGCAGACCCCCCGCGGTTAACTGCGGCAGCTGTCGGCGCAAGGGCGTGGCTGAAACGGGTCGAGCCACTGGCTGGCTGCGCAGGGCCGGCGGACATCACCGAGGGCCTGCCGACAAAGCCAAGCGGCGCCGCTGGACTTGTGGAAGGTCGCCCCGTGTCGGCTAGGCCAACTGCAGGTAGCCCTTCCGGAACCGCGACAGTGCCCGCCACGACGTCGGCGACAGGCGCCACAATCGGAGCGGTCAGAGGAGGTGTTTGCGTGAGTACATCGGTGACCGGCCCAACGGGAAGCTCAACAGGCAGAGCCTCGGCCACCGGGCTCACGGCGTCCGCTACTGGTTTTACGAACTCGGCAACGGGCTTAGCAACCTCGGCCACCGGCGTAACGACGGCTTCGGCCGTGTCTGTCAGTACTCCATCAGCCACGGAGGCGACGGGATCGGTAACCCCGGCCGCGGTGTCGTCGGGAAGCGCCCCTCCAACGGGTAGTCCGCCGAGGGCCCCGTCAACGGGCTCCACAACGTCCGCCACAACCGGGGCAACGACGGCCACAGGCGTGGTCGCCGCCGGCGTGGAAGGGACAGCAGTCACCGGTGGAGCCGCAATAACGGAAGGCTGTGGGGCCGGCGCGACTGTCGCCGGCAAGGCCGCCGGATCAACGGCTGGAAGAGGCAGGGGTGCTATGGCGGGTGCGGGCTGAGCATCGGCCTGGGCTTCATGGGCCTTGGAGGAGACCAGCGCACCAACGCTCCCCGCCACGCGGTCAGCATTGCCTTCGACGGACGAGACAGCCGAGGAAATACTCCCGCCAAGCGGGTCAGACTGATGGGAATCGGCGTCGGCGGCCGGGGCAGCAACAGCCAGCCAGGCCACAGCAGCGGCGCCTGCCAACAGAACCGGGCGCAGAGGGCGCAGGGCAGACCACGACAAGGCCGCAATGGTCATGCTTAACACCCCCCAGCTCACCGAATCAATCGACGATCGTCTACAGCCTAAGCCTGCCCCAAAGTGAGAGTCCAGACCCGGGGGAATAATTCTTCCGATTCGATGAAGCCCCGAAGAGGTGCTCAGTGCGCATCGTTGGGGTACGCGACACCGAGCTGGGCGCGCACGCCGTCGAACAGCCGCATTGTATTGAGTGAGTCCTCGAGGGGCATGACGGGACTCTCGGTCAGGCCCTGCTGGATGCACCGGGTTACCTCACGAAGTTCGTACGTATAACCCCGTCCCGTCACCTCAAAGTGTTCCGTCCGCGGCGTTTCCTGCCCGATCCCCACCACCAGCTTTTTAGGGTTGTTGATGGAGCCGAGGGTCTGCAGGTACCCCAGGCTGCCGGCAACCGTTGCGGTGCGGGGGCCGTGGGCCAGCAGGGACGAGGTGAGCTGTGCCTGCGCGCCGCGGTGGTAGCCCAGCGTGAGAGCATTCTGGGCGTCCACGCCGTCGTCGTTCAAAGTGCCCATGGCACTGACCGTCTGCGGGAAACCCAGGGTGCCGAGGGCCCACAGCAGCGGGTAGACGGTGATGTCCAGAAGCGCGCCGCCGCCGTCCTGGACGGCCCACAGCCTGGCGGTGGGGGAGTACGGCGCCGGAAAGCCAAGGTCCGCCGTGACCCACTGAACGGTTCCCAGTTCGCCGGAATGTGCGATGTCGAAGGCCCGTTGCATGCTGGGCAGGAAGCGGCTCCAGACGGCCTCCATGAGGAACAGCTTCTTTTCGCGGGCTACGTCGATCAGCTCGGCAGCCTCACGGGCGTTGATGGTGAATGCCTTTTCGCAGAGCACATGCTTGCCTGCCCGGAGCGCAGCCAGCACCACCCGGTGGTGCTGTGCGTGGGGCGTGGACACGTAGACCACGTCCACCGAATCATCGGCGAGGAGCCGCTCATAGCCGTGCTGGCCGCCGTCGTCCCCGTACGCCACTCCAAAGCCGAACTCACCCGCAAAGCCCTCTGCGGTGTGCTGTGCGCGGGAACTCACGGCATATAGTTCGGCGTCTTCCAGAAGCGCCAGGTCCTGCGCCACCAGGGAGGCGATGCGTCCGGTGGCGATGACGCCCCACCGCAGCGGGCGGCCTGTGGCGGCAAGGGGATCCTGGTTGGACTGGCTGAAGAGCCACGGCTTGGCGATCGGTGACGTCATGACGCCATCCTCTCATCCGGGTGGGGAAGCGCTCGATCAAAAGCTGTGAAAAAGGTGAGGGCGCGTTTCGCTCAAAACCTGCGGGAAGTGATAGAGCGTCGGGTTGAAACGTGCGGAAGGTGGGGGAGGGTTTCGCCCAGCCCGCACCTTCCGTGCAAACTACACCGCCGCCGGCTACACCGACGCTGCCTGCGCCGCCGCCGGCTCTCCGGCGCGGCCGTGGACGGGTTCCTCCGTGAGCTTGCCCTGCTGGAGCCGGAAGCGCCTGTCGGTCTTGTTGGCGAGTGAGCGGTCGTGGGTGACCACGAGGATGGTGGTGTTGTGGTTTCGGCTGAGGGAGCTGAGCAGTTCGATGATGTGCTCGCCCGTCTGCTCGTCGAGGTTGCCCGTGGGCTCGTCGGCGAGGATCAGCTTGGGTTCGTTGGCGAGGGCGCGGGCGATGGCCACGCGCTGCTGCTCGCCGCCGGAGAGCCGGTTGATGTGACGGCCGTGCTTGTCCGGGTCGAGCTGCACCTGCTCCAGCAGCGCCCGTGCCCGCTCGGTGCGGACAGACTTCCGCACTCCGGCGAATTCCATGGGCAGCATGACGTTGTCCAGCGCGGAGAGGTTGGGGACCAGGTTGAACTGCTGGAACACGAAGCCGATGTCCCGGCGCCGGTACTCGGTCAGCTTGCCGTCCGGCATGCCCGCCAGGCTCACGCCGTTGACGACGACGTCTCCGCTGGTGGGCTTGTCCAGCGCGCCCAGGAGGGAGAGCAGCGTGCTTTTGCCGCTGCCGCTCTTGCCGACGATGGAGGCCAGCGTGCCCTGATCCAGCTCGAAGGTGACGCCGTTGACCGGCTTGATGGTGCGGTCGCCGGACTTGAACGTGCGGACCAGATCCTTGACTTCAATCATGGCTATTCTCCTCGGAGGACTTCGATGGGGCGGATGCGGGCGGTGAGCAGGGCTGGAACCAGGGCGCCGATGGTGGCGACGCCGAACACTGCCGCGATGCCGGCGGCAAGGATTTCGGGGGACACACTGGCGGTGACGGAGGTCAGCAGCTGGGAGGCGCCGCCGAACGGCCCGCCCTGGCCTCCGGGGAATCCGCCGGCACCGCCGGCGAACCCGCCGCCGCGCCCGGCGGGGGCCGCCGTCGTGCTTGTGCTGGAGCTGACCAGTGCGGAGGCGATGCCCCCGCTGGCGAAGGAGGCGATGACGGCGCCCACAACGCTGCCGAGGGCCACCAGGACCAGGGCCTCGAGCACGAATTGCAGGCCGATGGTGCGGTTTGGTGCACCGATGGCCTTGAGGACACCGATTTCACGGCGGCGCTCGCGGACCAGCATGACCATGATCAGCAGGATGATCAGGCCTGCGGTGCCCAGTGCCGCGATGAACGCCACCAGGGAGATGTTCTTGACGCTGTCCAGGGAGGTGACGGCTGTTTCGAGGTTGCGCTGGCCCTGCGTGACGTCGGCCTTGTCGGTGCCGAGCGCGTTCTGCAGTGCCGTCTTGGCGGCGTCGACGTGCTCCATGCCGTCCACCGTGACGATCATCGTGGACAGTTCGCCGGGCAATTCGGCCAGGGTCTGGGCCGTGGGGAGCGTGAGGTAGAGTGCGTTGTTGCCGAACGCGGTGCCGGCGTCGAACAGCCCGGCGACGGTGAAGGTCCTGCTGTTGATGGTGAAGCTGGAGCCCACCTTAAGGTTGTTCTTTTCGGCGAGGGTGGTGCCCAGCAACGCCTTGGTGGACTCCTTTGTGTAGTCACCCAGGCCGGTGCCCGAGGTCAAGGTCAGTGCCTTGCCGGTGCTGTCCACCTCTGCACCCGTTCCGGTGGCGGTGATGGGAAGGGAACGCGCCGGCTGCGTGGTCCCGGTGGTGCCAATGGTTCCGGTTGTGCCGGTGCTTCCCGTGGTTCCGGTGCTGTCCTGGTTGCGCGCGCCGAGCGTTCCGGCGTCGACGGCCGCGGTGAGGCTGGTGGTCAGCGTGGTGGTGGTCTGGCCGCCGGGGCCGCCCTGCCCGCCGCCGGGGCCGGTCTGGGTGCCGGCTGCCGCCTGCGCGGCGGCTTCGGCCGCGTTGCGCAGCCGCAGTGCTTTGGTTCCGACGACGGCGGTCACGTTCGGTACGCCCGCTGCGGTCGCCGCCTGGTCGGCAGTGAGCGGCTCGCCGCCGCCTTCGAAGCCCTGGCCGCCGGCCGGATTCACCGTCAGCACCGTCCCCACCGAAGCGTTCAGCTCCCGGACTTTGGCCCCGACGGCCTGATTGGCCACCAGCATGGCCAAGGCCAGTCCGATGGCGACCGCCAGCACGGCCACAACCGCGGCGGTTCGGACTTTGTTTCTAAACGCATTGCCTACACTTCGGGCGAGGACGCTCACTGCACTCCTTGGGATCACATGCCGGGGGATTTGGCCGGCCTCGGATCCCACACTGGTGCCCGCTGCTGTGCAGGAAACGGGCCGAACCTATGTTTCCGCTGTGAGGCTTGGATACACGAAAAGTGATAGAGCGTGGGGGCAGGAGTTGCAGGGAGTGAGAGAGCGTGGGGGAAGGAGTTGCAGGGAGTGGGAGAGCGTGGGGTGGCAACGGAAGAGCCCCGGCCCTCCCCGGTGAACTGGTCACTTGCGGGAGGGCCGGGGCCCTGCGGCGTCTGCGGCGTTACTTGGTGATCGGGCCGAGAACCGGATCGTCCACGTAGGCCGTCTTGACGTTGTCCTTGGTCACGATGACCGGCTCCAGCAGGTAGGCGGGAACGGTCTTGACCTTGTTGTTGTAGGACTTGTCGTCGTTGATCTCAGGCGTCTTGCCTGCCTGGATGTCCTTGACCATGACGATCGCGTGCTCAACGAGCTTGCGGGTGTCCTTGTTGATGGTGGAGTACTGCTCGCCGGCCATGATGGACTTGACCGATTCAACCTCGGAGTCCTGCCCGGTAACCACCGGAAGCGGCTTGCCGGCACCCTTCACCGACGTCAGGATGGCGCGGGCCAGGGTGTCGTTGGGGGAGAGGACACCATCGATCGCGGCGCTGGTGTAGGTGCCTGCGAGCAGGGTATCCATGCGCTTCTGGGCGTTCTCTGCCTTCCAGCCCTGGGTCACGGCCTGCTCGAAGGTCTTCTGGCCGGAGAGCACCTTGAGGGTGCCGTCGTCGATCTTCGGCTGCAGGACGCTCATGGCGCCGTCGAAGAAGACCTTGGCGTTGGCATCGTCAGGGGAACCGGCGAAGAGCTCAACGTTGTACGGGCCATTCGGCTTCTTGGCCTTCATGCCGTCCAGCAGCGCCTTGCCCTGCAGCTCGCCTACCTTGAAGTTGTCGTAGGCCACGTAGTAGTCCACGTTCGGGGTGTTCAGCAGCAGCCGGTCGTAGGCGATGATGGTGGCGCCGGCGTCCTTGGCCTGCTTCAGCTGGGTGCCGAGCTGCGCGCCGTCGATCGCGCCGACGATGATGACCTTGTCACCCTTGGTAATCATGGCGCTGATCTGGTTCTGCTGCTCCGAGACGCCGCCATTGGCGAACTGGACGTCCGGCTTGAACCCCGCCTGGCTGAGTCCGTCGTTGAACAGCTTCTCGGCAAGCACCCAGTTCTCGCTGGTCTTCTGCGGAAGCGCGACGCCGATGGCTGAGTCCTTGGGGAAGGCCTCGCCGCCGGAACTGCCGCCGCTCGTTGTGCCGCTGTCTGAACGGCCGCAGGCTGTCAGCGCCAGTGCCGCAATGGCAGCGATTGCTGCCGCCTTTCCTGCCTTACCAATCATTCGCATGTGCTCGATTCACTTTCTATAGGGGTGGGAAATGCATCCGGGGAGCAGCGGTGCTCAGGCTTCCCGGGAGATGGTTTCCTTCGTGGAGGTCACTTCGTCCGGCTGGAGTGCGGTGCCCCCGCTGGGGCGGTTGAAGCTTTGGGTCAGCATGCCGATGATGGAGCGCTTGCCCTGGCTCTTGTTGTAGACGTCGAAGGCGACGGCGACCAGCAGGACCAGGCCCTTGATGATCTGGGTCAGGTCGGCGCCGACGCCCAGGAGCTGCAGGCCGTTGTTGAGCACAGCCATGACCAGGCCACCGACGATCGAGCCGATCACGGTGCCCACGCCGCCGGTGACCGCTGCGCCGCCGATGAACACGGCCGCGATGGCGTCGAGTTCCCAGCCCACGCCGTCGAACGGACCGGACGCGGTGGAGCGGCCGACGAAGATCATGCCGGCGAGGCCGGCCAGGATGGACATGTTCATCATCACCAGGAAGTTGACCTTCTTCGACTGGACGCCGGAGAGCTCGGCCGCGTGGCGGTTGCCGCCCACGGCGTAGATGTGGCGGCCGACGACGGTCTTGGAGGCGATGAAGCCGTAGATGAGCACCAGGACGGCCAGGATCAGGCCCGGGATGGGGAAGGACGTGCCCGGCCGGCCGGTGGCGAACAGGTACGTCGCGTAAAGAATGGCACCGCAGACCAGCACCAGTTTGGTGATCATCACCCAGCCTTCGGGGACTTCGGCGCCGAGGGCCTTGGCGGTGCGGCGCGCGCGGAGCTCGCCGAAGATCACGAACGCGACGGCCAGGAGGCCGAGCAGCAGGGTCAGGTTGTTGTAGCCGGTGCTGGGGCCCACCTCGGGCAGGTAGCCGGATCCGATGTACTGGAAGTCCGCCGGGACGGGGATGGTGTTGGACTTGCCGACGAACTGGTTGAAGCCGCGGAACAGGAGCATGCCGGCCAGCGTCACGATGAACGCGGGGATGCCCACATAGGCGGTCCAGAACCCTTGCCAGGCCCCGATCAGGGCACCCAAGACGAGGCCCAGCAGAATGCCGGCGTACCAGGGAACGTTCCAGTCCTGCATGATCAGGGCCACCGTGACGCCGACGAAAGCAGCCACGGATCCGACCGACAGGTCGATGTGGCCGGCGATGATCACGAGCACCATGCCGATGGCCAGGATCAGGATGTAGGAGTTGCCATTGAAGAGGTTGATCACGTTTCCGGGCGTCAGCGTGCGGCCCGCCGTGGCGAATTGGAAGAAAATGATCAGGGCGACCAGGGCGAAGATCATGCCGAATTGGCGGGTATTGCCGCCAAACAGCTTCTTGAGCGCGTTCATTTTGTCAGTCCTTGTTCTGGAAGGTTCTGGAGTGTTTCCAGAGGGTCAGGCGTTTTTCGGGCGGAAGTCATGAGTTTCATGAGGCTTTCCTGGCTGGCGTCGTCTTTGTCCAGGACTCCGGTGATGGCGCCCTCAAAGATGGTGTAGATCCGGTCAGAGAGGCCGAGCAGTTCGGGCAGCTCGGAGGAGATCACGATGACGCCCTTGCCCTGGTTGGCCAGTTGCTGGATGATCCCGTAGATCTCATACTTGGCGCCGACGTCAATGCCGCGGGTGGGTTCGTCCAGGATCAGCAGGTCCGGGTCCGTGAACATCCACTTCGCCAGGACCACCTTCTGCTGGTTCCCGCCCGACAGCTTGGCCACGCCCTCCTCCACGGACGGCGTCTTGGTCCGCAGGGACTTGCGGTACTGCTCAGCCACGGTGAATTCCTTGTTGGCATCCACGACGAAGCGCTTGCTGATCTTGTGCAGCGCGGCCGAGACGGTGGTGGTCTTGATGTCATCCAGCAGGTTCAGGCCGAGGGATTTCCTGTCCTCCGTGACGTAGCCCAGGCCGGCGTCGATGGCCTGCTTGACGTTCTTCAGCTGGAGTTCCTTGCCGTCCTTGTAGATATGGCCGCTGATGAAGCGGCCATAGGAACGGCCGAACACCGACCGTGCCAGTTCGGTGCGGCCGGCGCCCATCAGCCCGGCGAAGCCGACGATCTCGCCGCGCCGGACAAAGAAGTTGGAGCCCTTGCAGACCAGCCGGTCCTGGACCTGCGGGTGCCCGACGGTCCAGCCCTTGACCTCGAACAGCACGTCGCCGATCTTGGGTTCGTGGTCTGGGAACCGTGACTCCAGGGTGCGGCCCACCATGCCCTTGATGATGCGGTCCTCGTCGACGCCGTCGGCCTTCACATTGAGCGTCTCGATCGACTTGCCGTCGCGGATGATGGTGATGGAGTCCGCGATCTGCTCGATCTCATTGAGCTTGTGGGAAATGATGATGGACGTGATGCCGCGGCCCTTCAGGCCCAGGATCAGGTCCAGCAGGTGCTGGGAGTCGGACTCGTTCAGCGCGGCGGTGGGCTCGTCCAGGATGAGGAGCTTCACGGACTTGTTCAGCGCCTTGGCGATCTCCACCAGCTGCTGCTTGCCGACGCCGATTTCCTTGACGGGAGTGTCAGGGTCCTCCCGCAAACCCACCCGGGCAAGCAGCTCGCGGGTCCGGGTGCGGGCCTCGGCCCAGTCGATCACACCGCGTTTGACCGGTTCGTTGCCCAGGAAGATGTTCTCCGTGATGGAGAGCTCCGGGATGAGCGCCAGCTCCTGGTGGATGATCACGATGCCCGCGTGTTCGCTGGCACGGATGTCCTTGAACTGCTGAACCTCGTTCTGGTACACGATGTCGCCGTTGTAGCTGCCGAAGGGGTACACGCCGGAGAGGACCTTCATGAGCGTGGACTTACCGGCGCCGTTTTCGCCGCAGATCGCGTGGATTTCCCCGGCCTTCACCACCAGGCTCACATCGGACAACGCTTTAACGCCGGGAAATTCCTTGGTGATGGAGCGCATCTCCAGGAGAATCGGCTCGCTCTGCGTGTTGAGGGACGTCATATGCCCTTACGCCTCCAATGTATTGACTTCGTTGTCTTCCCTGCAAACCACAGGGCCGTCTGATGAAAAAAGTAGATGGAGCATGCCATTGTCGTCAAGTCTTTAACGCAACGGCGGGATAACGAAACGCTTACGTGCGCCGGATTCCGGCATGCTGGAAGACCAGTGACGCGGCCCCGAGGGCCTCCGCGCGGTCGTTCAGCGAGGACATTGTCAGGGTGGTGGTCTCACCGATGACGGGCACGGCGTGGCGCACCAGTCCGCGCCGGATGGGATCCAGCAGGATGTCGCCCAGCCCCGCCAGCGGGCCGCCCACCACGATGACTTCGGGGTTGATCAGGTTGGCTACATTTCCCAGCGCCCGGCCCACTGCGAGGCCCGCGTCATCCACCACGCGCAGGGTGGCCGCATCCCTTGCCAGGGCCTTGCGGACGATGTCTTCGGGCGTAAGCGGACGCTCCTCGCCGCGGCTCAGCAGCTCGATCATGGTGGTGGTGGAGGCGATGGTTTCCAGGCACCCCCTGTTGCCGCAGCGGCAGATCAGGCCGTGTTCGTGGATGGTCGCGTGGCCGATTTCCCCGGTGATCCCGACGTTGCCGTAGTACGGGTTGCCATTGAGGATCAGGCCCGCGCCAATACCGGAGCCGATCTTCATAAAAAGCAGGTTGCTGATGCCGCTGTGCGGTCCCCAGGTGACCTCGGACAGGGCGCCCAGATTCGAGTCATTGTCAATGAATATGGGGAACTGGAACGCCTCTTCGAGGCGTTCCTGGATGTCGATGCCCACCCACTCGGGGAGAATCGCCCCCTGTGCCACGGTGCTGGTCCGGCGATCGATGGGGCCGGGGATTCCGACGCCGGCACCCACCACTGCGGTGCGCTCCACCCCGCTGTCCGCCAGCAGTTTGTCGAGCAGGGCGACGGCCGCCTGGATGCCCTGCTCGGCCTGGTGGCCGAGGGGCAGGAGCACGGATTCCTCGGCGATGATGTGGTAACTGAGCGAGGCCAGAACCACCCGCAGGTGCCGTCGGCCGAAGTCGATGCCCACCGCCACGGCGCCGTTGCTGTTGAGCCGGACGTTGAGTGCGCGCCGCCCGGAACTGGTGGTCGGCTCGGTGGAGGCCAGGCCCGAATCCTGCATGATCTTGACGATGTTGGACACTGTCGCGGTGGACAGCCCCGTCTGCCGAGCCAGCTCCGCCTGGGTCGACGGGCCGTTGAGCAGGCATTCAATGATCCGCTGCTGGTTCAGGTGCCGGAGGGCTGATTGCGACCCGGGGTTTTTGGTTCGGCTCCTCGTTGAGCGCGATGGTGAGGGCATGAAATGAACATTGCACCATCGGCGGCCTTGTAGTCAAGAAGTTAACACAAGCTCGCGGCATGCGGAAGGGCGAAGGTGCCGGGCAATCTGTCCCGGGGGCGGCGCGGGGCGGTGCAAATGGACCGGTTCGGACGCCGCCGCCACGGATACGCTGAGTGAAACGGCGTCCGGTGTTGGGCGGACGTCCACGAAGACTTGAGGTGATCACGGTGAAGCTGGCGCTGATGCAGGCGAACTCCAGTGTTTTGGACATTGAACGGAACTGCGCAGCCATCGACCGCGCGGCTCAAACCGCCGCGGAGGCAGGCGCCGCGGTGCTCCTGACCCCCGAGCTTTTCCCGGTGGGCTACGCCCCGCTCCGGGTCAGGGCGGAGCTGGACCCTCAGGCGCTGCCCGGCATCCGGCGCACCCTTGCCGGCATCGCGGCCACGCATCGGGTCGCCCTGGTCTACAGCCTGCCCGCCGTTACGGCCGAGGGGCAGTGGCAGATCACCGCGACGCTCCTGGACAACGGCGGAGACGAACTGCTGACCTACGCCAAGGTCCACCTCTTTGGCCCGGAGGAGCGCAAGGCGTTCAGCCCCGCGGAAGCAGCTCCCGCCGTCGTCGATCTGGGCGGCGTCAAAACCTCGTTGGCCATTTGCTACGACGTGGAATTTCCCGAAACCGTGCGCGCCGCCGCCACGGCCGGGGCCGACCTGCTCCTGGTTCCCACGGCGCTGGCCCACGGCTTCGAATCGGTGCCGCAGGTGCTGCTGCGGGCCCGCGCACTGGAGAGCCAGCTGACCGTGGCCTACGCCAACCACTCCGGGGACGAGGACGGCTGCACCTTCCTCGGCGGAAGCGTCATTGCCGGCCCCGACGGCGAACTGCTCGCCGCCGCGGGTCCAGGCCCGGAACTGCTGTTCGCCGAGGTCAGCGCCGAGGCCGCCCGGCTGGCGAGGGACGCGGTGCCCTACCTGCGCGAACGCCGGCCGGATGTTTACCGCGCCTGGGACGGGACCGGACGGCCTTAGTCGGGGCCGGCCGGCAGCTCGTCCACGTACTGCAGCGCAATCCAGAGTTCGGCCCGGACCTGCGCCTGGTTCAGGTCGCTGTCCAAGAGTTCGGCCACGGCATTGATCTGCCGCCGGACGCTGTTGCGGTGCAGTCCCAGCGCCTTGGCGGTTGCATCCCAGTTCCCGTTCTCGCCAAGCCACGCCCTCAGTACGGACAAATATGCGGTCCGGCGGTCGCTGTCCTGGCTGAGCAGCGGCTCCAACAACCGGCCGGCCAGCATGGTTCCGGCTTCCTGGCCCAGCAGTCCTGCGACCGTCCATGTCACTTCACCCACCCGGGCGCTCTTGCCGGTGCTCTGGACTCTTTGCCGCAGGGCCGTCACCCGCTGGTAGGCGCTGCTCAGGTCGGTGAGCTCGCTGGGGTCGCCGATGACCAGCCGCCAGCCGAGCTTCTCCACGTCAGCCAGCAGTGTGTCGTCCACCTTGAGCCGGGTGATGGCGGCGAAACCGTAGTCAGTGAGCTCCACGAGCTTGGTGTCGAACAGGCGGCGCCATTGCAGCAGCTCCCGCACCGGGCTTTCCGCGGTCCGTCCGGCTGTCTGCCCCACCCTTGTTCCCTGCACGACGCGCAAGGGGCCGGAGCGCGTGGAGGAAGTGCTTTGGGCCAGCAGGTCCCTGAGCCCGTTGATGTGCCGCGCCCCGCCGGCGGCGAGACTGTCCGGGTGAAGCAGCAGGGACGTCGCCAGCTGGCTCGGTGCCAGGGAGCCGCTGGTCCGTTGCCGGACCAGCAGCTCAAGGAGTCCGACCGCGGAGGAGACCACGCTGTTTTGCGCCGGAGTCAGAGGCGCACCAGTGCCCAGCACCAGCGCGCCAAGGTTGGCGTCGCGGGTGCTGCGCAGCGGGTGGCCGAAGACGAGCGCTGATCCAGGCACATTGAACGTATCCATCTCCACCCGCGGCCCGCTGCCACCCAGCAGCCTGTCCAGCAGCGGCTGCAGGGTGGCGGCCTCCACGCCGGAGCCAGCCCGGGCGCGCACCCGCCCGTCCGCGCCGACCAGCATTGCCCAGACGGGGACCCGCTGGACCAGCGCGGCCAGGAGCTCATGTTCGGGCCGGGCGGACAGGACGGCGCGCATCAGCTGCCGGTTCGTGTCCGCGAGGTGGCGGAACACCTTCGCGTTCTCCGACTCCAGGAGCTGGGAGAACTCGAGCCCGATGGCAGCGAACGGGACCGTGCTGGGCACTTTCACCAGGGTCAGGTTGTGGCGGACACAGGCTTCCACCACAGTGTCCGGCACCGCGCTGAAGTACGGTTCCAGGCCAAAGCCCAGGGCCCCCACCCGGGCGTTCACCAGGCGCCCCACGTAGGCGTCAACCCGGGAGGCATCACCCGCGTCGCCAACGAAGGGCAAACCTGCCGTGAGGAGGAATTCGCCGTCGAGCAGGTACGGTGTGGGGTCCTCCAGTTCGCTCGGCTCAACCCACCGCAGCAGTCCCGAACCGTTGCCGCCGTCGTGAAGAACGGTGAGCTCCGGCGGCAGCTTCGCCAGGAACTGTTCCAGGGTGACGACGCTCAGCCGCTCCGCCGCCGCACTGGCTCCCGGGACCGTCCGCGTCCCCGCCTCAGGCGACATCCGGCGCCCCGTCCCCCGGCTCCTCGTAATCCGGGCACTCATTGTGCCTGCGGCAGGCGGTAGGCCCGGGGCAGGCGCGGTGCGATCCTGTTGATGATCTCGTCGCCGTGGCTTCCGATCGCGGCACCCCACTCATCGGCGCTCGCGGCCCCGCTCCGGGGATCGCCGAACAGGACGGCCGTGTCACCAACGCTGACGCCGCCGGGCTCCGGACCCAGATCCACCATGAACTGGTCCATGCAAACCTTGCCGATCACGGGCACCCGTCTACCGCCCAGCTGCACCACGCTCCGGCCGGAAATGCCTTTCGGGATGCCGTCGGCGTAGCCCAGCGGGATCAGCGCGAGGGACCTCGGCTCGTGGGTGATGGCCTGGTGCTCATAGCTGACGCCGGTGCCGGCGGGAACTTTCTTCACCAGCACCACGGGGGCGGTCACCGACAGGGCGGGCCGGAGCCCGTAATCGGCAGGATCCAGGTGGTCCGCCGGGGCGAGGCCATAGATGGCCAGGCCCGCCCGCACCATGTCGAAGGCAAATTCCGGCCGGTCCAGGATGTTCGCCGAACTCGAAACGTGGCGCAGTTGGGGGTCAAGTCCTGCCTCGCGCGCCTGGCCGACGGCCGCCTCGAACGCATCTACCGCGGCCGCGTTTCCCGGGTGGGCGGGAACGTCGGCCCATGCCAGGTGGGTCCAGATGCCGCGCACCACCAGGTGCCCTGCGAGTTCCGCCTCCCGCGCCGCCGCCACCAGACCGGCCCAGTCCTCGGCCCGCGCGCCGCCACGGCTCAGGCCGCTGTCCAGTTCGAGGTGGACGGCCGCGGGCTGCCCCAGGGATCGCGCGATGCCCGCCACGATATCCAGTTGCGTGACGCTGCCCAGGGAGATGTCGACCTCGTGGCTGACTGCCTCGCGGATCGTTTCGCTTGACGCGGTGGCGAGGTACAGCCACGACAGCACCGGTGCAGTGATGCCGGCCTGGCGCAGCGCAAGGGCCTCGGTGAGCTGCGCGGTTCCCAGCCAGTCGGCGCCGGCGGCGAGGGCTGCCCGGGCCACGTCGATCAGGCCGTGGCCGTAACCGTTTCCCTTCACCACGGCCATGAAATGCGGCGCCGGCGTGAGTGCCCGGAGGGCCCGGACGTTGTCTGAAATGGCGGACAGATCAACGCTGACCTGCCCGGAAAGCACCGCTTGGGGGGTGCCTGTCTGTTGTGCATTACGTCTCATGCCAGAACACTATAGGTCATTTTGCACAACGGTGAGATCCGGCTCACACGCCTAGGCTGGAGTCACGGAAAGCCCCCAACTACCCACGAACGGACGTCAACGATGACTGTGCCCACCCAAGCAGGAGAGCGGCCACCGCTGCAGGCCGGCCGGCCCGGACTGGCAGCCCAGCTGCTTCGCCGCAAGCCGATCGGACAGATGGTCCAGGAAGCCGAATCGGGCCATGGCGGAACCCGCCTGGTCCGCAGCTTCGGGGTCGTGCAACTGACGATGATCAGCGTGGGTGCCACCCTCGGCACCGGCATCCTGGTGATCCTGGGTGAGTCAGTGCCGCTGGCCGGACCGGCCATCTGGATCTCGTTCGCCATCGCCGGCCTGGCCGCGCTGCTCTCCGCCGTGTCTTACGCCGAAATGGCCGGACTGGTGCCTGCAGCTGGCTCCAGCTACTCCTACACTTACGCCACCATGGGCGAGGGCATGGCCTGGATCTGCGGCTGGTGCCTGGTACTCGAATACGCGGTTTCCGTCGCGGCGGTGGCGGTGGGCGCCGGCCAGTACGTCAACGAAACGCTGGGCGTCTTCGGACTGGCCCTGCCGGACGGGGTGTCGCAGCCCCCGGGCGACGGCGGCCTGGTCAACGTCCCGGCCATGGCGATCGTGGTGCTTGCCATGGTCCTGCTGGTCCGCGGCGCCAAGGAAAGCGCGTGGATCAACACCGCGATCGTGCTCATCAAGGTGGGCATCCTGGTCTTCTTCTGCGCCGTGGCCTTCACCGCGTTCAACGGTGGCCACTTCGAGCCGCTCCTGCCGATGGGGGCCGCGGGCGTTTCGGCAGCGGCCTCCCGGGTGTTCTTCTCGTACATTGGCTTCGACGCTGCCTCCACCGCGGGCGAGGAAGCCCGCAATCCCAAGCGCGACCTTCCCCGGGCCATCATGCTGTCCATGCTGATCGTCACCACCATTTACGTGCTCGTCTCGGTCGCAGCAATCGGCGCCCGCCCGTGGGGCTGGTTCGACGGCACCGAGGCTGCACTGGTGAAGATCCTGGAGGAAATCACCGGCCAGCCGTGGATCGCGCTGGTGTTCGCCGTCGGCGCTGTGCTCGCCATCGCCAGCATCGTGCTGACCGTCCTCTACGGGCAGACCCGCATCCTGCTGTCCATGTCCCGCGACGGGCTGGTTCCCCGCATCTTTGGCCGCGTCTCCGGCCGCACCGGCACGCCGATGGCCGGAACGCTGATCGTGGGGACCGCCGTCGCCCTCACCGCCGGGCTGGTCCCGCTGGGCGCGCTCGCGGACGCCACCAGCATCGGCACCCTCTTCGCCTTCGCCCTGGTGAACCTGGCGGTCATCCATCTCCGCCGCACCCGGCCCGAGCTCAGGCGGACCTTCCGGGTTCCGCTCTTCCCGCTGACACCGATCCTGGGCGCGCTGATGTGCGTCTACCTGATGGCCAACCTGAGCGCCGAAACGTGGGTGACCTTCGGGATCTGGATGCTCGTGGGAGTGGCCGCGTACTTCGGCTACGGCCGGCGGCACTCGCGGGTGGCCGCATTGGGGCAGGAGGAATACCGTGAACTATCCGGCCGCAACTTTTCCCATGCTCCCGCATCCGCTGAACAGACCATCCCCCACCAGTAAGACAACACACGAGACCACGGAGACAGACCTTCCATGACAACCGCTACCGAACTGCCCGCATCAGACCCGTCCAGCGCCGTCGCCACCGCGCCCGGCCCTGCCGGGGCAGGCGCGCCGGACCAGGCCCCGGTGACCATGCTGAACCCGGACTTCCCGTTCAGCTATGACCACTACCTGTCCCACCCGGACGGACTGGGTACGGTCCCGCCGGAACTGCACGGCACCGAAGTCGCCGTGGTGGGCGCAGGGCTGTCCGGGCTGGTGACGGCCTACGAACTGATGAAGCTCGGGCTGCGTCCGGTGCTCTACGAGGCTGACCAGCTCGGCGGGCGGCTGCGCACAGCCAGCTTCCCCGCGGCCCCGGATGTGGTGGCGGATCTGGGCGGCATGCGGTTCCCGGTTTCCGGCAAGGCGTTCTACCACTATGTGGACCTGCTGGGGCTGGAGACGCAGGACTTCCCCAACCCGCTCGCCCCGGCCACCTCCAGCACCGTGATCGAGCTGGCGGGGCAGAAGCATTACGCCGCCACGTCGGCGGACCTGCCGCCGTTCTTCCGCGAAGTGGCCGACGCCTGGAAAGCGGCCGTGAACGACGGCGCGCAGTTCACCCAGATGCAGGAGGCTATCCGGGCGCGGGACACCGCCCGGATCAAGGAGCTGTGGAACGAGCTTCTGCCCGAGCTCGACGAGGAGACGTTTTACGGCTTCATCGCCGGCAGCCAGGCGTTCCGGAAGGCGGGCTTCGCGCACCGCGAGGCGTTCGGCCAGGTCGGCTTCGGCACCGGCGGCTGGGACACCGACTTCCCCAACTCCATCCTGGAAATCCTCCGCGTCGTCTACACCGACGCCGACGACCAGCACCGGCTCATCGCCGGGGGAGCGCAAAGGCTCCCGGAGGCACTCTGGCGCCACGCGCCGTCGGGCATGGTGCACTGGCCGGACGGGACGTCCCTGGCGTCCCTGCACTCCGGTTCCCCGCGCGGAGCCGTGGAACGGATCAGCCGGGACGGCGACGGCAACCTCCGGATCCGGGAGCGCTGGGGGAGGGAAGCCTCCTACCCGGCCGTGGTCACCACCTGCCAGTCGTGGCTGCTGTCCACCCGGATCCACACCGAGGAGGCGCTGTTCCCGGCGGAGCTGTGGACTGCGATCGAGCGCTCGCACTACATGCAGTCGTCAAAGACGTTCGTGATGGTGGACCGGCCGTTCTGGAAGGACATCGATCCGGAAACCGGCAGGGACGTGCTGTCCATGACGCTCACGGACCGGCTCAACCGCGCCACCTACCTGCTGGACAACGGGCCGGACCAGCCCGCCGTGATCCTGCTGTCCTACACCTGGAACGACGACGCGCTGAAGTGGCTGGCGCTCGACGCCGACGAACGCGTGGAGCTGATGCTGCACTCCCTTGAGCAGATCTACCCCGGCGTGGACATCGCCAGCCACATCGTGGGCCAGCCGATCACCGTTTCCTGGGAGGCCGACCCCAACTTCATGGGCGCCTTCAAGGCGAACCTGCCCGGCCACTACCGCTACCAGCAGCGGCTGTTCACCCACTTCAAGCAGGACAAGCTGCCGGCGGACCAGCGCGGCATCTTCCTCGCCGGCGACGACGTGTCCTTCACCGCCGGCTGGGCCGAGGGCGCCGTGACCACCGGCTTGAACGCAGTATGGGGCGTGGTGAACCACCTCGGCGGCTCATCGGTACCCGGCAACCCGGGCCCGGGAGACCTGCTGGACGAGTTGGGCCCGATCAGCCTGGACTGAGCCGGGCTGGCCGGCGACGTCGGAACGGTGCTGGGACACGCCAACGGTCCGGGGACACCCGACTTCGCGTGTCCCCGGACCGTCTTGGCGTCCTGGCGCCGGATGCGGGTCCTCAGCTCAGCGGTTGTGCCAGTGGAGTTCGCGGTGGGCCCGGGCAAGCTCGCGGTAGCGCGCAGCGTTGCCCTTCACGCCGTCAAACTCCTCATCGGTGAGTTCGCGGCGGACCTTGGCCGGGACCCCGGCCACCAGCGAGCGGGGCGGGACTACCGTCCCTTCCAGCACGACGGCGCCGGCCGCCACGAGCGAGCCGGCGCCGATCACCGCTCCATTGAGGATGGTGGCGCCCATGCCGATGAGGCAGTCGTCCTCGACGGTGCAGCCATGGACGACGGCGCTGTGCCCGACGCTGACGCGCGCCCCGACACTGCAGGGGAAGCCGGGGTCGGCGTGCAGGACCACGTTGTCCTGCAGGTTGCTGCCGGTGCCCACGGTGATGGCGGCGGTATCGGCACGCACGGAGACGCCGTAGAACGCACTGGCGTCCTCGGCGAGAGTGGCGCGGCCGATGACCGACGCCGTCGGCGCAACGAAAACGGAGGGGTGGATGTCCGGCGTGTCACCGGCGAACGGGTAAATGGGAGCCATGCCACAAGCCTAGGACACCGCGGCCCGCTGCCCCGTCGTCAGCAGCTGCTCCCTCCCTTGGAGTTTTTGTCCAGTTGTCACGACTTAAAGAGCCTTTTAGTCGCGACAAGTGAGTGCCGTCATGGCGTCCCGTCTCGGACGTCCGTCAGTGTGCTCCGCCGACGTTCAACACGACGACGCCGGCGACCACCAGCGCGATCCCGAGGACCTTCATCAGGTTCAGTTCCTCGCCGAGGAAGACGGCGCCGATGGCCACGATCGCGACCGTTCCGAGGCCTGACCACAGGGCATACGCCACCCCGACCGGCACGCTCTTGATCACCTGCGACAGGAGTGCGAAGGCGACGCCGTAGGACGCCAGGCACCAGACGCTGGGCCAGAGCCGGCTGAATCCCTCTGTCGATTTCAGGTGGCTGGTGCCCAGGACCTCCGCGGCGATCGCCAGTGCCAGATACACGTAGCCCAAGAAGCTGTCCTTTCCCATTGCGGTGGCCTGGCCTGGCCGGCGTGCTGCCGGCGCTGTGCACCAAAAAACGCGGTGCGCCAAGACCCGGCGCAACCAAAGACCCGGCGCAACCAAAGACGTTGTGCACCCAGACCACTCCCATTCTAGGTGCCCGGAGAACCGTGAAATTACCCGGGAGTCCGCGCGAGCTCCTGGCCGAGGATCCGGGCGCCCTCAGCGAAAGCGCCCGGGTTGGGGCCGGCGTAGTTGAGCCGGATGAACGGCCCCGCCGGCTCGGCGGGGAACCACTCCGTTCCGGCGGCGATGATGACGCCGGCGCGTTCGCAGTTCCGGGCCAGCTGTTCGACGTCAGTCCCGTCGGGAAGGCGTGCCCAGAGGTTCAGCCCGCCCTTGGGGACATTCTCGATGTGGGCCTGCGGTGCGTGCTGGATCAGGCTTGTGAGCAGGAGGTCGCGGCGGGACTGGAGCTGGTGCCGGAGGCTTCGCAGGTGGGTCTGCCAGGCCGGCTGCGTGACCACGTCGAGAGCAGCGGCCTGGAGCAGGCCGCTGACATACATTGACTCGGCTGCCCGGTCCGCCAGGATGCGGTCGCGCGCGGGGCCGCGGGCGATGACGGCGGCCACCCGGACAGCGGGGGAGACGCTCTTGGTCAGGGACCGGAGATACACGACGTGGCCGGAATCATCGCGGGCCGCCACGGGCTGGGGTGTGGTGGTGATACCGAAGTCGTGGGCCCAGTCGTCCTCGAGCAGGAAGGCGCCGTTCTTGCGGACGACGTCCAGCACCGCTTCCGCGCGCCGGCCGTCCCACTGCGCGCCGGTGGGGTTCGCGTAGTTCGGCTGGGCGTAGATCATCCGTGCCCCCGTCTCCTCGAAGGCGCGGGCCAGCTCGTCCGGCTCCGGCCCGCCGGCGCCGCTGGGCACGGGAATGACCCGGACGCCTGCCTGGGCCGCGGCCAGGATGGCCCCCCAGTAAGTCGGGGACTCCACGAGCAGCGGCTGCCCGTGGCCGACGAGCGCCCTGAAGATGGAGCTCAGTCCGCTTTGGCTGCCGGGAAGAACGACGACGTCGCTCGGGGTTGGCGGGGCAACGCCGGCCGGGGTGGAGCTTCCGAGCTCGTGGGCGAACCAGGACTGCAGTTCGGGCAGCCCCGCCGCCGGGGGCCGCGACAGCGCTGCCTCGCCCCGGGCCGCCCGAGTGAGCGCCGCGCGGACCAGCCGCTCGGGCAGGAGCTCGCGGTCCGGGTAGCCCGAATGGAACGCAATGACATCGTTCGGTGCGGTGCGCATTGCAGCGGAGCCTGGCCGAAGCGGCGCCTGCGGTGACCGCAGAGCCGCCGTCTGCCAGCCGTAGTCCGACGGCCGCGCGGTCCGGACGGCGCGCACGAACGTCCCCACGCCTGGCCGGCTCTCGATGACACCCTCCCTCGTCAAGGTCTGCAAGGCCTTCTGAACGGTCACCGGGCTGGCCTGGTACTCCGCGACGAGCGAGCGCGTCGACGGCAGCCTCGACCCGGCCGCCGCGGTGGCGGCCCATTGCCTCAGCCCCGACGCAATCCGGGAACTGCTATCGTGGTTCATGAGAGACAATAGTAGCGCTACTGCTCAAGTGCGCCCAGTGATATCGTCACCGCCCGGATCACCACCGGTTTTACCGGCCCGTAATAACGCAGGAATCTGGTGGGGCCTCGTGGGAGTTGCGGCCTTCTCGTTCACCGTTCCCTTGACCCGCCTGGCGGTCGGGGGGCTGTCGCCGCTGTTTATCGGCTCGGCCCGGGCGGTTGTGGCTGCGGTCCTTGCCGCCGCGGCCCTCATGCTGACGCGGCAGCGCCTGCCCCGCGGCGCGCAGTGGCTGCGCCTGACGGTGGTCGCCGGAGGCGTCGTCGTCGGGTTCCCGATGCTCACGTCCTTCGCACTCACCGCCGCACCGGCCAGCCATGGGGCGGTGGTGATCGCACTGCTCCCGGCGGCAACGGCGACCATGGCGGTGCTCCGCGGCCGTGAGCGTCCGCGAGTAGGGTTTTGGATCGCGACCGGAGCGGGGGCGGTTGCTGCCGTTGCCTTCGCCCTTGCACAGCCCGGCGGCTTCGGCCAGCTGCAGCGGACGGATCTGTTGTTCTTCGGTGCCGTGCTGGCCGCCGCCGTGGGGTACGCCGAAGGCGGTCTGCTGGCCCGCGAGCTTGGCGCGTGGCAGACCATATCCTGGGCCCTCGTCCTGGCCGGGCCCGTGATGGTGCTTCTTGTGGCTGTCTCCGTGTCCCAGCAGCCGCCCGCGGGCACGCCGGTGCAGTGGGCCGCCTTCGCCTACCTCGGCGTCGTCAGCATGTTTCTGGGGTTCTTCGCCTGGTACCACGGCCTTGCCATCGGGCCGATGGCGCAGGTGAGCCAGGTACAGCTCGCCCAGCCGGTGATGAGCATCTGCTGGGCTGCGCTGCTGCTCGGCGAGCAGCTGACGTCGGCCACCGTCGCCGGCGGACTCGCGGTCGTACTCTGCGCCGGCGCCGCCGTCCGCGTCCGGCTCAACCGGCCGCCGGCATCCTAAAGGAGACGGCCGGCCAGGCGGCAGTCAGGGAAGAACGACGGCGATCGGCGCACCCGGTTCTGCCACCCGCTCAAGCTCGCGCACGACGTCGTCCGCCTGGTCTGCCGTCAGCCCCTCCAGTGACTGGACCGCCCAAACCGCCGGGAACGTGTTCGCTGCGAAGGGCAGGCGAGTGGGCGCAGCCACGGACACGCTCAGGCGGCGGGCCATGGCGTACCGGACGTTGCCGTCAGACGGATCCACGCCCGTGTAGTGGATGCCAGCCTGGACGAACCGCAGGCCGTCGTCACCAGGGCCGCAGCACACGTCCAGCACGGCATGCCTGCCCTGGGCCTTGAGCAGGGCGATGAAAGGTTCCAGCGAGGTTTCGGTCAGCAGCGTCATCGTGTTAACCAGTGTTGGTTAAAACCCGCCGCGTGTGAACCGGTTCCCGGGAACCCAAGCCCCCGCGGGCGCATTACCCGCGGCGGCGATGGTCGGCCACCGTAAGCCAGCTAAACAGCGGTCAGTTAAAGACGACCGTCCGGTTGCCGTCCAGCAGCACCCGGTGTTCGGCGTGCCACTGCACGGCCTGGGCGAGGGTGCGGCCCTCCACGTCCCGGCCCATCTGCACGAACTGCTCCGGCGTGCGCGCGTGGTCGACGCGGATGACTTCCTGCTCGATGATCGGGCCCTCATCCAGCGCGGCGGTGACGTAGTGGGCCGTGGCGCCGATTAGCTTCACGCCGCGGGCATGGGCCTGGTGGTAGGGCTTGGCGCCCTTGAAGGACGGCAGGAAGGAGTGGTGGATGTTGATGGCCTTGCCGGTGAGCTCCGTGCACAGGTCGTCGGAGATGATCTGCATGTAGCGGGCCAGCACGGTCAGTTCGACGCCTTCCTCGGCGATGATCTTGCGCAGCTGGTCCTCTGCCTGTTCCTTGGTGTCGGGGGCCACCGGGATGTAGTGGAACGGAATGCCGTAGAACTCGGCCAGGCCTGCCAGGTCCCGGTGGTTGGAGACGATGGCGGGGATCTCGATGGGCAGGGTGCCCGAGCGCTGCAGGAACAGGAGGTCGTTCAGGCAGTGGGCGGATTTGCTGGCCATCAGCAGGGTGCGCACCTTGCGGCCGACGGGGTTCAGGTTCCACTGCATGCCGAAGGCTTCAGCCACCGGCTCCAGGGCCGCAACCACTTCGCTCTGGGATGCGATGGTGGTGGCTTCCACGCGCATGAAGAAGGTGCCGGTGGACTCGCTGCCGTACTGCTGTGAGTCCGTAATATTGCAGCCCGCCACGAGCAGGGCGCCGGCAACGGCGTGCACGATTCCGGGGCGGTCGGGGCAGGACAGGGTTACTACGTACGCTTTGGCGAGCTGGTCTTCATTCACGAAGAACAGCCTACCCGCGCGTCGGTCCCGGTTTTGATAGTGTGGTGGCGTCGCAACTGGCGTTTGGGTGGCTAACCACCAGGGAGCGGCACTCACGAAGACCACGGATCGTACGCCTGGGCCGAGGGTCATGTTTTGCCGGTAGCGCTGCGCTTCTCGAAGAGCAGCCACCCAGTGCGCTGCGGCGCCCTTAGAGACCTGTGCCCGGAAGGGTTTCCGGATGATGGTCATCGACGGGCGGAGCAACGTTCCAGCCGGTAGCCTGACCTTTAGCAGTGCCCATCCCTAGCCAGGAGTTCTTCGTGACAACTTCACCGACTTCCGTTAGCACCTCCTCCGTCAGCAACCAGCCGCTGGCTGAACTCGATCCCGAGATCGCCGCAGTACTGGACCAGGAACTCGGCCGCCAGCGCGGCACCCTGGAAATGATCGCGTCCGAAAACTTTGCGCCCCGCGCGGTCATGGAAGCCCAGGGCTCCGTTCTCACCAACAAGTACGCCGAGGGCTACCCGGGCCGCCGCTACTACGGCGGCTGCGAGTACGTGGACGTCGCCGAGCAGCTGGCGATCGACCGGGTCAAGGACCTCTTCGACGCCGAATACGCCAACGTCCAGCCGCACTCGGGCGCACAGGCCAACGCGGCCGCGCTGCATGCCATGATTACCCCGGGCGACAAGATCCTGGGCCTCTCCCTGGCCCACGGCGGCCACCTCACGCACGGCATGAAGCTGAACTTCTCCGGCAAGCTCTATGAAGTTGCCGCCTACCAGGTCGAGGAAGACAACTTCCGCATCGACATGGACAAGCTGCGCGAGCAGGCCATCGCCGAAAAGCCGCAGGTCATCATCGCCGGCTGGTCCGCGTACCCGCGCCACCTCGACTTCGCTGCGTTCCGCTCCATCGCCGATGAGGTTGGCGCGCTGCTCTGGACCGACATGGCGCACTTCGCCGGCCTGGTCGCCGCCGGACTGCACCCGAGCCCGGTGCCGCACTCCGACGTCGTCACTTCCACCGTGCACAAGACGCTGTCCGGCCCCCGCTCCGGCGTCATCCTGGCCAAGCAGGAGTGGGCCAAGAAGCTCAACTCCGCCGTCTTCCCGGGCCAGCAGGGCGGCCCGCTCATGCACGTCATCGCCGCCAAGGCGGTGGCCTTCAAGATCGCCGGCACCGCCGAATTCAAGGAGCGCCAGGAGCGCGTCCTGGAAGGCGCGAAGATCATCGCCGACCGCCTCAACCAGTCCGATGTTGCCGAGGCCGGCGTCTCCGTCCTCACCGGCGGCACCGACGTCCACCTGGTGCTGGTGGACCTGCGCAACTCGCAGCTGGACGGCCAGCAGGCCGAGGACCTCCTGCACTCCGTGGGCATCACCGTCAACCGCAACGCCGTCCCGTTCGACCCGCGCCCGCCGATGGTCACCTCCGGCCTGCGCCTTGGCACCCCGGCCCTGGCCACCCGCGGCTTCGGCGCCGCCGAATTCACCGAGGTGGCCGAGATCATCGCCACCGCGCTGAAGTCCGGCTCCGCCACCGACGTCGAGGCGCTGCAGGCCCGCGTGGACAAGCTCGCAGCCGACTTCCCGCTGTACCCGCAGCACGAGCAGTGGTGATCCGTGACTGAAACCGCAAAAACCGCGCAGATCCTTGACGGCAAGGCTACCGCCGCTGCCATCAAGGCCGAGCTGACCGAACGCGTGGCCGCACTCAAGGCCAGGGGCGTCACTCCGGGACTGGGCACCATTCTGGTGGGGTCCGACCCCGGCAGCACCTGGTACGTGGGCGGCAAGCACAAGGACTGCGCCGAGGTGGGCATCAACTCCATCCGCCGCGACCTGCCCGAGGAAACCACGCAGGACGAGCTCCTGGCCGTGGTCCGCGAGCTGAACCAGAACCCGGACTGCACCGGCTACATCGTCCAGCTGCCCCTGCCCAAGCACATCGACCAGGACGTCATCCTGGAGGCCATGGATCCGGACAAGGACGCCGACGGCCTGCACCCGATGAACCTGGGCCGGCTCGTGGCCAACATCAGCGGCCCCATGAAGTCCCCACTACCCTGCACCCCCAAGGGCTGCGTGGAACTGCTCAGCCGCCATGGCATTGACCTGAAGGGCAAGCGCGTCCTGGTGGTCGGCCGCGGTGTCACCATCGGCCGGCCCGTAGGCCTGCTGCTGACTCGCAAGGACGTCAACGCCACGGTCGTGCTGGCGCACACCGGCACCGCCGACCTGCCCGCTGAACTCCGGCAGGCCGACGTCGTGATCGCCGCGGCCGGCGTGCCCCACCTGGTCAAGGCGGAGGACCTGAAGCCGGGCGCGATTGTGCTCGACGTCGGCGTGAGCCGTGTTGACGACGGCACCGGCAAGGCGGTGGTCACCGGAGACGTGCACCCCGACGCCGCCGACGTCGCCGCCTGGCTGTCCCCGAACCCGGGCGGCGTGGGTCCGATGACCCGCGCCATGCTCCTGGCCAACGTGGTGGAAACCGCGGAACGCCAAGCGGGCATCGCGTAACCAGCGGACCGTGTAGGGCGCTTACTCCCCCGGGAGTAGGCGCCCTACCCCGTTAAGCCGACGACGCGTGCGGCCTTCCCGGCTAGGCTCGGACCTATGCAGCGCCGATTCCGGGGACCGCCCACAGCAGCCATCGTGGTTGCCGTGGCCATCTTCGAGGTGGTGGGCACCGTCTTCGCCTCCGCCCGGCAACCGGACCACCGGCCGCTGGATGCTCTAGCATTCGTTCTCTTGCTGGCAGGACCGGCCGCCCTGTCGCTGCGGCGCCGCGCCCCGCTGGTGATGCTTCCGGCCGCCGCGGCGTCCGTGGGGGCGTACCTGGCCCTTGGCTATGCGTGGGGTCCGGTGTTCCTGGCGCTGGCGCTGGCCTTCGTGCTCTCCGCCGCGGCCGGGAAGCGCTGGCAGACCTGGGCAGTGGCCAGCGCATGTGCGGCCGTCCTGGTGGCCGGTGCGGCAGCCGGCGGCGGCGAGTTCGCCCTGGTCCGGGCTTTCGCCGGCACCTCGTGGCTGGCCATTCTCGTGCTGATGGGGGAGGGCATCCGGCTGCGCACCGAACGCGTTGCAGAACGGCACCGCCAGCGCGAGGCGCGGGAACAGGCTGCCCGCGATGAGTACCGGCTGGCACTGGCCCGGGACATCCACGACGTCGTTGCGCATTCCCTGTCGCTCATCAACGTCCGCGCCTCCGTGGCGCTGCACCTCGGGGACAAGGACCCTGACCAGTTCCGGCCCGCGCTGGAGGCCATCAAGGCGGCGAGCAAGGATTCGCTGGCTGAGATCCGCCAGCTCCTTGGGGTGCTCCGCGAGGAAGCCCCGCTGAGCCCCGCGCCCCCGCCGCGGCTGGACAGGATTCCGGGGCTCGCCGACGATGCCCGCCGCGCGGGGCTCGAGGTCAGTTTGAGCCAGCCGGACGCGGCTGCTGTGCAGCAGCTTGCGGACGCCGTCCAGGAAGCGGCCTACCGGATCGTCCAGGAGGCCCTGACCAACGTGGTGCGGCATTCCGGCGCCCGGAAGGCCGCCGTCGTCCTTGCCCTCGAGGGCACGACGGCGGCGGGGAAACCCGGAAAGCAGCTCACCGTGACCGTTGACGACGACGGCGCCGGGGCTGCCGGAGTGCCGGAAGGCAACGGCGTGACGGGGATGCGGGAGAGGGCGGCCGCCGTGGGCGGTTCGCTGCACCTTACTCCGCTGCGTCCGGGCTGGCGGGTGCGGGCAGTGATACCGGTGGCCGGCCGGCCGGCCGGACCTTTCCCCGGAACAGAAGGGGAGGGAGCATGATCCGGATCCTGCTGGCCGACGACCAGACCCTCATCCGCGCCGGCTTCCGTGCCCTCCTGAGCGCCGAACCGGACATGGAGGTGGTGGCCGAGTGCGGAACCGGCCGCGACGCTGTCCGCCTCGCGGCCCGGGAGCATCCCGACGTCGTGCTGATGGACATCCGGATGCCCGGGACGGACGGTCTGGAGGCCACTCGGAAAATCATGGCGGACCAGGGCCTCGCCGGCACACGCATCATCATCCTCACCACCTTCGAACTGGATGAATACATCGCCGAGGCGGTGCGCGCCGGGGCGGCAGGGTTCCTGGTGAAGGACACCGAGCCGGAGGAGTTGCTCCGCGCCGTCCGGGTGGTCCACGACGGCGACGCCCTGCTCTCGCCGTCGGTCACCAGGCGCATCATGGCCCAGCTCGCCCTGCAGTCCCGGGCGATGGCGGCTCCGGTGTCGCTGGAGAACATCACCGAGCGTGAGCGTGAAGTCCTGCGGCTCGTGGGCGAGGGCCTGAACAACGCGGAGATCGCCCAGCGGCTCGTCATCACGCCACTCACGGCCAAGACGCACGTCTCACGCATCATGACCAAGCTGCTGGTCCGCGACCGCGCCCAGCTGGTGGTGCTGGCCTACGAATCGGGCCTCGTCCGGCCGGGCTGGGCCGGCTAGGGCTGCAGATCCGGCCGAGGCGGCAGAGCCGCTCTTTCGCAGACGCTCTATCACCTCCTGCACGTTTCCCGACCACCCTCTCTCACTACCTGCAGCCCAACCACCGGCGCTCTATCACCTCCTGCACGTTTCCCGACAACGCTCCCTCACTTCCTGTGGGCTTCCTGAGGACGATCTCTCGCCAGGAACGCCCGGAAGGAGGCTTCAAAGGCGGGTACGGAGTGAGAGGGGGTCCGTTTGAAACCGGTAGGGAGTGAGAGGGGGTCCGTTTGAATCCGGTAGGGAGTGAGAGGGGGTCCGTTTGAATCCGGTAGGGAGTGAGAGGGGGTCCGTTTGAATCCGGTAGGGAGTGAGAGGTGGTCCGTTTGAAACCGGTAGGGAGTGAGAGGTGGTCCGTTTGAATCCGGTAGGGAGTGAGAGGGGGTCCGTTTGAAACCGGTAGGGAGTGAGAGAGGGTCCGTTTGAAACCGGTAGGGAGTGAGAGAGGGTCCGTTGGCCGAGGCAGCAGGGGCGGGACTCCCGGCGGAGTACGAGGGGCACCCAAGGTGACTCCCGGCGTCGGACGACCCGCCGCCGTCGGACGGCCAGACTCGAATCAGAGCCGAAAGACGGCCCTGACCGAGATTTTGGGAGCATGACATGACTTCTTCCCTAGCCACCGCGTTCGCGGTCCAGTCCGCGCAGCTGCTGGCCGACCCCGTCACCCACGGCCCGTGGGCCGGCGGATTCTCGCCATGGTTCCTGTTCTTCCCGCTGTTCTGGATCCTGGTGATTGGACTGTTCATCTTTTTCGCCCGGCGGACCTGGCGGCGGAACCACGAGTGGGCCACTGCCCGCGGCGGCGAAAGCGTCCTGCGTGAGCGCTACGCACGCGGCGAAATCGACGAGACCGAATACCGGCAGCGGCTGGAGGTCCTGCGGGGGGACTCCAGGGGAAACCGCCGGTAACGCCAACAGCTACCGCGAACCGCAACGCGAGGCCAGATACCGCCCAATAATGCGCCAACATTGGGCGGAAGCGACCCCGCGTTGCTGTTCGGGTTTTTTGAGATTTAGCTATTCCTTTGGCCAACGCCGCGTACTAGCGTAATGGGGTGCCCGAACTCCATTCCGCCGAAGGAACGTCCAAGAAACCTGTGCCCCAAGAAGACGCACGGCCCGCCGCGCCGCGGTACGTGATCACCGCCGAGAACCTGACCAAGACCTACGGCGACGTCACCGCCGTCGACGGCATTTCCTTCAGCGTTCCGGCGGGGGAGTCCTTCGGGCTGCTTGGCCCCAACGGCGCGGGGAAGTCCACCACCATGAAAATGATCGGCGGTGTGTCCCAGCGGACCTCCGGAACCCTGACCATCATGGGCCTGGACCCCGAGCGGAACGGCCCCGAGGTGCGCGCACACCTGGGCGTGGTGCCGCAGCAGGACAACCTGGACGAGGAACTCAAGGTCCGCGACAACCTGCTGGTCTACGGCCGCTACTTCGGATTGCCCATGAGCTACCTCAGGCCCAAGGCGGACGAGTTGCTCGAATTCGCGCAGCTGACCGACAAGGCCAAGTCCAAGGTGGACGCCCTGTCCGGCGGCATGAAGCGCCGCCTCACCATCGCGCGCTCGCTTATCAATGAGCCCCGCATCCTGCTGCTCGACGAGCCCACCACGGGCCTGGACCCGCAGGCGCGCCACATCCTCTGGGACCGGCTGTTCCGGCTGAAGGAGCAGGGCGTCACGCTGATCCTCACCACCCACTACATGGACGAGGCCGAGCAGCTGTGCGACCGGCTCATCGTGGTGGACAAGGGCCGGATCATGGCAGAGGGCTCGCCGGCGTCGCTCATCCGGGACTACTCCACCCGCGAGGTCCTGGAGCTGCGGTTCGGGTCGGAGCGCAATGCCAGCATCGGTGCGGAGCTCGAGGGCATCGGCGAACGGCTGGAAACGCTCCCGGACCGGGTCCTGATTTACACGCACGACGGCGAGGCGGCGCTGGAGGAAGTCTCCGCGCGCGGGCTGCGGCCGCTGACGTCCCTTGTGCGCAGGTCCTCGCTGGAGGACGTGTTCCTCCGGCTCACGGGCAGGAGCCTCGTTGACTGAGCCGTCGCCTGCCGTGCCCGCCAGCGGACGCGCCACCGGGGCTGCTCCCGGGCGCGCCGCCGTCGGGAATTCGCCGGAAGGCCCGACGGCGGGACGCACCCTGCGTGCCCACCCTCCGGAGGTGTCGGCCGCCAAGGCGCGGCGCTGGGGCGCCTTCTACTACGCCGAGCAGGTCCTGCGGGTCATGAAGGGCTACGGCTGGTCCATTTTCCTGTACAGCGTGGGCCAGCCGGCGGCGTACCTGTTCGCGATGGGGGTCGGCCTGGCCACGCTGGTGGACACCAACAGCGCCACCGCGTTCGGCGGGGTCAGCTACATTGCCTTCATCGCCCCGGCGCTGCTGGTCTCCGCCGCGGTCATGACGGCAGCCAACGAATTCACGTTCCCGGTGATGGACGGCTTCAAATGGCGCCGCGTCTACTATGGGCCGCACGCATCCCCGCTGACCCCGGAACAGATCGCGGCAGGGCAGATCATCGCGGTGACCCTGCGGTTCCTGCTGCAGTCGGTCATCTACTTCGTCATCGTGGCCATGTTCGGCGCATCGCCCAGCGGCTGGGGCTGGGGCTCCGTGCTGGTGGCAACCCTGGCCGGGCTCTCCTTCGGCCTGCCGCTCATGGCCTACGCGGCGTCCATCAAGGAGGACAAGGGCCAGTTCGCCATGGTGATGCGGTTCATCGTCATGCCCCTGTTCCTGTTCTCCGGCACGTTCTTCCCGCTGGACACGCTGCCGGTGCTGGTCCGCTGGGTCGGCTGGATCTCGCCCATCTGGCACGGCACGGAGCTTGGCAGGGTGATGACCTTCGGCTACGAGGAATCCCCGGTGCTGACCATCATCCACGTCGTGTTCCTGCTGGCCCTGGCCTGGTTCGGCTGGGTCCTCACCAAGCGCCAATTCGCCAGGAGGATGGGGCAGTGACAGTCCTGACCCAGGGCCACACAGTCACGGAGGAAGCCCGGAACCGGCGCTTCGGCCCGCTGTACTCACGCAACGCCCGTGCGGTGATCGGGCGCGGGCTGATGGCCACCAAGAGCAGCAACTGGCTGGTCATGCTGTCCGGGTTCTTCGAGCCGGTGCTGTTCCTGATTTCCATGGGCGTCGGGATGGGTGCCGTGGTGGGCTCCGTTGCCGGGCCGGGCGGCCAGGAGATCAGTTACGCGGCGTACATCGCACCGGCTCTGCTGGCGGTCTCGGCCATGAACGGGGCGGTGTACGACTCCACCTGGAACGTCTTCTTCAAAATGAACTTCGCCAGGCTCTACCAGGGGATGCTGTACACCTCGCTCGGGCCGCTGGACGTGGCCATCGGAGAGATCTTCCTGGCTCTGCTGCGCGGACTGCTCTACGCCACCGGGTTCACGGCGGTCATGGGCGTGATGGGCCTGATCACCACCCCGTGGGCGCTGCTGATGATCCCGGCCTCGGTGCTGATCGCGTTCGGATTCGCCAGCTTCGGCATGGGCATCACCAGCTTCATGAAGACCTTCCAGCAGATGGACTGGGTGAACTTCATCATGCTGCCGATGTTCCTCTTCAGCGCCACGTTCTATCCGCTGAGCGTCTACCCCGAGTACATGCAGTGGCTGATCCAGGCCATGCCGCTGTGGCACGGCGTGGAGCTGTTGCGGCAGATCAGCGCCGCGTCCTTCACTCCGGCCACGGCCATCCACGTGGGCTACTACCTGGTGATGATCGTGCTCGGCCTCATGCTCACCACAGGCAGGCTGCGGAGCCTGTTCCTGAAGTAAGCGCTGCTGTTCGCCGCCGGTGGAAGCGTCCTGGGGCGCTCCGGGGATTTGAGAGAATAGCTTCATGCAATCTCTGGGCAGCTCCAAGTCGTCATCCACGCCGGGCCGGGGTGGATTCTCTCTGTTCCGCATCAGCGGCCCGGGCCTGCTGGTCCTGGTCACCGCGTTCCTGGTGGCTGTGATCTTCGCCGCCAACCAGAACGACGTCGTCGGCTGGGTTGTTGCCGTCATCGCGCTGTTCTGGCTGGCGCTGGCCTCCTTCGTGGTCTTCAGCATCCAGCGGGCGGCCAAGAAGGCCGGCGCCAAGATCAACGAGGCGCACAACGCGTTCAACGCCGCCACCGGCCGTGCGCCCTCCACCGTTTCCGCCGACCATGGCGGAACCCGGCTGGTCCGCGAACGCGGCGAGGCGGAGGAGCTCCGCGACATGAAGCTGGATCACTCGTTCAAGATCGTGCAGGTACAGGTGCGCGTGGTGGAGCAGGAGCGGGCCAAGGGTGCAGCCGCGGACCAGGACACCATCCGCCGTGCCCTCGAGACCATTGAGATCACCGCCACCAACGCCCGTGACATGATCAAGTCGTCCGGCGGCTCCGGCGAGCCCGTGACCGGAACCATCATCGACTAGAGTGGAACGGGTGAGCTCGGCATTGAAGAAGGACCACCTTCGCATCGCAACAGTCAACGTCAACGGCCTCCGCGCTGCCTACAAAAAAGGCATGTCGGAGTGGCTCGCGACCCGCGAAGTGGACATCCTGACCCTGCAGGAAGTGCGTGCACCTGACGCGATCGTCCGCCAGCTCATCGGTGAAGGCTGGCACATCCTGCACGCCGAGGCAGAGGCCAAGGGCCGCGCCGGCGTCGCCATCGCCTCCCGCGAGGAGCCCCTGGTCACCCGCGACCACATCGGCGACGACTACTTCGCCACGGCCGGCCGCTGGGTGGAGGCGGACTTTCGGGTCCGCGACGCCGAAGGCAACGCGTCCCAGCTGACCGTCGTGAGCGCTTACGTGCACTCCGGTGAGGCGGGCACCCCCAAGCAGGAGGACAAGTACCGCTTCCTGGACCTCATGAGCACGCGCCTGCCCGAGCTCACCAAGCACAGTGACCACGCCCTGGTCACCGGTGACCTGAATGTCGGCCACACGGAGCTGGACATCAAAAACTGGAAGGGCAACGTCAAGCGTGCCGGCTTCCTGCCGGAGGAGCGTGCCTACTTTGACCGCTTCTTTGGCGAGGAAATCGGCTGGAAGGATGTTCACAGGGGCCTGGCGGGCAACGTCAACGGCCCCTACACCTGGTGGTCGCAGCGCGGCCAGGCGTTCGACAACGACACCGGCTGGCGCATCGACTACCACCTGGCCACCCCCGACCTCGCGGCCGCCGCAGTGCAGGCCGTCGTGGACCGGGCGCCGTCGTGGGACACCCGCTTCTCTGACCATGCCCCGCTGGTAGTCGACTACCGGCTCTAGTTCCAAAGGCTCCGACGAATGACTTCCACTTCCACCGTGTCCGACACCGCAGCTGCGCAGCCTGAGGCAGCCAACGGAACCCAGCCGGCTGCCGGGATCCGGCACCGCATCCTGTCCGGGATGCAGCCGTCCGCCGACTCGCTGCACCTTGGCAACTACCTCGGCGCCCTCGTGAACTGGGTGCGCATGCAGGATGAGTACGACGCCATCTTCTTCATCCCGGACCTGCACGCGATCACCGTTCCCCAGGACCCCGCCGAGCTGGCCCGCCGGACACGCGTCACCGCTGCCCAGTACATCGCCGGCGGCGTGGACGTGGACAAGTGCACGCTGTTCGTCCAGTCCCAGGTGCCCGAACACGCCCAGCTGGCCTGGGTCCTGAACTGCATCACTGGCTTCGGCGAGGCCTCCCGCATGACCCAGTTCAAGGACAAGTCGCTCCGGCAGGGCTCGGACGCTGCCAGCGTCGGCCTGTTCACGTACCCGATCCTGCAGGCCGCAGACATCCTGCTCTACCAGCCGCACGGCGTACCGGTGGGCGAGGACCAGCGCCAGCACGTTGAGCTCAGCCGCGACCTCGCCGCCCGGTTCAACACCCGGTTCGGCAAGACGTTCACTGTTCCCGAGCCCTTCATCCAGAAGGAATCGGCGAAGATCTACGATCTGCAGCTTCCCACGGCCAAGATGTCCAAGTCCGCGGAGTCGCCCAACGGGCTGATCAACCTGCTCGACGACCCCAAGGTCATCGCCAAACGGATCAAGTCCGCCGTGACCGACGCCGAGACGGAGATCCGGTTCGACCGGGAGACAAAGCCCGGCGTGTCGAACCTCCTCACCATCTACTCGGCCATCACGGGGCAGACGGTCGACCAGCTGGTCAAAGCCTACGAGGGCAAGATGTACGGTCATCTCAAGGTGGACCTCGCCGAAGTGGTGACCGAGCGGCTGACGCCGATCCGCGACCGCGCCAACGAACTGCTGGCAGACCCCGCGGAGCTGGACCGGCTGCTGGCCCACGGCGCCGACAAGGCCCGCGCGATCGCCTCCGCCACCCTCCAGGATGTCTATGCCAAGACTGGCTTCCTGCCGTATGCCGGAGCCCGCTAGCGAGATGCCGGCCCCCAAACCCGCCAACAGCGGAGCCAGCAACGGAATGAGCCTCGGGGTCATTCTCGGCTTCCCGCCTGAAATCGCCGAGGAACTGCAGCGGTGGCGGGCATCTTTCGGGGACCCCATGGCCACCGTCATTCCGGCGCACATCACCCTCGTCACCACCACACCCACGCAGGACTGGGAAGCGGCCCGCGACCACGTGCGGCAGGTCGCCCGGACGCAGGCCCCGTTCATGGTGACCATCTCCGGAACGGGGTCCTTCCGGCCCGTCTCCCCGGTGGTCTTCATCAACGTGGAGGACGGCTTCCAGGAGTGCGTCGACCTGCACGAAAAGCTCCAGACCGGACCGCTCGCACGTGAGCTGCCCTTTGCCTACCACCCGCATGTGACCATTGCCCACGACGTCGCCCCCGAAAGCCTTGATGAGGCCGAAACGGTGCTGAAAGACTACAGGGCGACCTTCCCGGTGGTTAGCATGGGACTTTACGAGCACGACACCGGCGGTATTTGGCAGCTACGGGAAGAGCTTGACTTTGGTACCGAACCAGACGATGAACGGGACGCCCTCCGAGCACCAAACGCCAACGGAGCCACCGCTCCCCACTGAGCGGGCACAACTCAAGCTTGAGGTCATCCGCAAGCAGGTGGAGTTGGGCAAGGTCCGCCGGTCCGGGAAGGGGGCGTTTCCCCAGTTCATGGCCCTGGTCCAGTGGCTGCAGGCCAGGCTGAACGCCTTCCGCCCGATGCGGGCCTGGCAGCATTACACGCGGCAACACGGCCCCCTGATGAGCGCGGGCACCGGCTTCAACATGTTCTTCTCCATCACCGGCCTGCTGACCACCGGGTTCTCCATCGCGGGGCTGGCGCTCCGCGGCCAGCCCGCACTCCTGGACCGGATCGTTGCCAGCGTGGCGGAAAGCGCCCCGGGCCTGCTGAAGGTCGACGGCGGCGACGGGCTGGTGGATCCGAAGGACCTCCTGAACCCCGACGGTCTCGGCTGGACGGCAGTGATTGCCGCCGTGGTCACCGTCATCACGTCCCTGGGCTGGATCGCCGGCCTCCGGGAGGGACTCCGCGGTGTGATGATGCTGGGGCCGCTCAAGCTCAACCCCGTGGTCATGAAACTGCACGACGCCGGAACACTGCTGCTGCTCGGCGTCGCCCTGGTCATCAGCTCGGGTGCGTCCCTGGTGTTCGGCACCGCCGCTGGCTGGGCGATGGAGCAGCTCCGTCTGGACGCGGCCGTGGGAGGGCCGGTGGCGGCGCTGATCAAGATCGCCGTGCCGCTGGTCCTGAACTGGATCACGGCGCTCATCATGTTCCGTCTGGCCGGCGGCCTCAAACTTTCCAGGCAGGCGCTGCTGGAAGGAACCATCCTCGCCGGCGTGGGCACTACCGTCCTGCAGGTCTTCAGCACCGAACTGCTGGCCGGCGCCGGGCGCAACCCCATCCTGGCGCCCTTCGCCATCATCATCGGGCTGCTGATCTGGTTCAACCTGGTCAGCCAGGTCTACCTCGTTTCGGCGGCCTGGTCGGCCATCCGCGAGGAGGACCTGAGGACCGCTCCGGCGGCCAAAACCACCGGCTGGGGGTCACGGCAGGTGCAGCCCGGAAAGACTCCGGTGGAGCGGAACCACCCGGCCGAGCGTCCGCGCCCCCCGGGCGTCAGTGTCCGGCATCGAGGTACTGGTCGGCCCACGCCGCGATAATCTTCGCGGCCCGCGCAGCCTGCCCCTTGCCTGTCAGCAGGTGGTCGCTGCCCTCCAGCGAGACGAAGCTCCGCGGATGGCGGGCGGTCTGGAAGATCGTGCTGGCATTCTCGATGCCCACAGTGTTGTCCGTGGGGGAGTGCAGCACCATCAGGGGCTTGTGCAGCCGCCGGATGCAGTCCGTGAGGTCCGCGTTCTCCAGGTCCTCCACGAAGTGCCGGCGGATTTCCACGCGCTTGCCGCCGAGGTCCACTTCGGCGCTGCCCTCGCTCAGGATCCTGTCCAGGGCGGCATCGAAAACATGGGCGACGTGCTTGGGGGAGAAGGGTGCCCCAACGGTCGCAACGGCGTCGACTTCAGCGATTTCGGACGCAGCCGCGAGCACGGCGGCGCCGCCGAAGGAATGCCCCACCAGCAGCGAAATAGCCCGGCCCCCGGCCCTCATGTACTCCGCGGCCCGGACCGTGTCCGCCACCTTGTGGCTGAAGGACCCCGCCGACCACTGGCCCGCGGAGCCGCCGAGGCCCACGTTGTCGAAGCGGAGCATGCCGATCCCGTTGTCCGCCAGCGCCTTGCACATCCGCGACGCCGCGGGGCTGTCCTTGCCCAGGGTGAAGCCATGCGAAAAGACGCCCCAGCCCTTCACCGGGCCTTCCGGCACATCAAGGATCCCGGACAGCAGTTCGCCGGTGGTGCCTTCGAACGAGACTTTTTCGGAGCGGTGCATCTTTTCCTACCTCGGTGGTCGAATACGACGACGGCGCCGCTCACCGTACGTTTCCCGTACGTGGTGAGCGACGCCGTCGTCCGTTACTAAGCGGTGTCAGATCTTGCGGGCCAGGATGGCCTGCTTGACCTCTGCGATGGCCTGCGTGACCTGGATGCCGCGGGGGCATGCCTCCGAGCAGTTGAAGGTGGTGCGGCAGCGCCACACGCCTTCCTTGTCGTTGAGGATCTCCAGGCGCATATCGCCGGCGTCATCACGGGAGTCGAAGATGAACCGGTGGGCGTTCACGATCGCTGCCGGGCCGAAATACTGGCCGTCGGTCCAGAACACGGGGCAGGACGACGTGCACGCGGCGCACAGGATGCACTTGGTGGTGTCGTCGAAGCGCTCACGGTCCTCGGCGGACTGCAGGCGTTCCTTGGTGGGCTCGTGGCCCTTGTTGATGAGGAACGGCATGACCTCGCGGAAGGACTGGAAGAACGGCTCCATGTCCACGATCAGGTCCTTCTCCACCGGCAGGCCCTTGATGGGCTCGACCGTGATGGGCTTGGACGTGTCCAGGTCCTTCAGCAGGGTCTTGCAGGCCAGGCGGTTGCGGCCGTTGATGCGCATGGCATCTGAGCCGCAGACGCCATGGGCACAGGAACGGCGGAACGAGACGCTGCCGTCAATGTCCCACTTGATCTTGTGCAGGGCGTCCAGCACGCGGTCCGTGCCGTACATGGTCAGCTTGAAGTCGTCCCAGCGGGCTTCGGCGGAAACCTCGGGGTCGTAGCGGCGGACGCGCAGCGTGATGTCGAACGTCGGGATTTCCCCGCCGCCGCCAACACCGGCGGGAAGTTCGATCTTGGAGGCTGGTTCAGCAAGTTCAGCGGACATATTAGTACTTCCTCACCATCGGCTCGTAGCGCGTAAAGACAACCGGCTTGGTGGCAAGCCGGACACCGGCGATTGCCTCCTCCGCGGAACCGTCGGCCGGTGCGTGGTCTTCTTTGTACGCCATGGAGTGCTTCATGAATTTTTCGTCGTCACGGTCCGGGAAGTCCTCGCGGAAGTGGCCGCCGCGGGATTCCTCGCGGTGCAGGGCAGCAACCGTCATGACCCGGGCCAGTTCCAGCAGGAATCCGAGCTCAACGGCCTCCAGCAGGTCAAGGTTGAAGCGCTTGCCCTTGTCCTGGACGTTGATGCGCGTGTACCGCTCCTCGAAGGACTCGATGTCCTTCAGAACCTGGTTCAGCGTGTCTGCCGTGCGGAACACCTGCATGTTGGCGTCCATGGTGTCCTGCAGTTCCTTGCGGATAGCGGAGACCTTCTCGGTGCCGTTCGCGTTGCGGGCCACATCCAGCAGCTGGATGGTGAACGCTTCCGGGTTGTCCGGCAGCTCCACGAAGTCAGCCGTCTTGGCGTACTCGGCGGCGGCGATGCCGGCGCGCTTGCCGAACACGTTGATGTCCAGCAGGGAGTTGGTGCCCAGGCGGTTGGAGCCGTGCACGGAAACGCAGGCCACCTCGCCGGCGGCGTAGAGGCCCGGAACCACCGTGTCGTTGTCCTGCAGGACCTCGGTGGTGATGTTCGTCGGGATGCCGCCCATGGCGTAGTGCGCCGTCGGGAAGACGGGGACCGGCTCCGTGTAGGGCTCAACGCCGAGGTAGGTGCGGGCGAATTCGGTGATGTCCGGCAGCTTGGCGTCGATGTGGGCCGGCTCGAGGTGCGTGAGGTCAAGGAGCACGTAGTCCTTGTTCGGTCCGCAGCCGCGGCCTTCGCGGACCTCGTTGGCCATGGAGCGGGCCACGATGTCACGCGGGGCAAGGTCCTTGATGGTGGGGGCGTAGCGCTCCATGAAGCGTTCACCCTCGGAGTTACGCAGGATGGCGCCTTCACCGCGTGCGGCTTCGGACAGCAGGATGCCGAGGCCGGCGAGGCCGGTCGGGTGGAACTGGAAGAACTCCATGTCCTCCAGGGGGATGCCGCGGCGGAACGCGATGCCCATGCCGTCACCGGTCAGGGTGTGGGCGTTGGAGGTGGTCTTGAAGACCTTGCCGGCGCCGCCGGAGGCGAACACCACGGACTTGGCCTGGAAGACGTGCAGCTCGCCGGAGGCGAGGTCGTAGGACACGACGCCGGCGACGCGCTTCTGCTTGAACGGCGTGCCGTCCTCGCGCACGGCGTCTTCCTCGACGGTCAGGAGGTCCAGGACGTAGTACTCGTTGTAGAACTCAACGTTGTGCTTGACGCAGTTTTGGTACAGGGTCTGGAGGATCATGTGGCCCGTGCGGTCGGCGGCGTAGCAGGCACGGCGCACCGGAGCCTTGCCGTGGTCACGGGTGTGGCCGCCGAAGCGGCGCTGGTCGATGCGGCCCTCGGGCGTGCGGTTGAACGGCAGGCCCATCTTCTCGAGGTCCAGCACCGCGTCGATGGCCTCTTTGGCCATGACCTCAGCGGCGTCCTGGTCAACCAGGTAGTCGCCGCCCTTGATGGTGTCGAAGGTGTGCCATTCCCAGTTGTCTTCCTCGACATTGGCCAGGGCTGCACACATGCCGCCCTGCGCCGCACCCGTGTGGGAGCGGGTGGGGTACAGCTTGGTCAGTACTGCTGTTCGCGCACGCTGACCGGACTCGATCGCGGCGCGCATCCCGGCGCCACCGGCACCGACGATGACTACGTCGTACTTATGGACCTGCATACCAGACGCTCTTTCTCTCAAAATTCGCAATAAAACAGCGGGCGGTCAAAGCCGTCTCCGCACAAAATTGCGGCCCGCCAATGGATGGCGGGCCGCCACGGGATGCTACGCGGGGCAGAAGCCGCCGGGCAGCTGGACGCCGTCCACCACAGGGCACGGGTTGAAGGTGAAGATCACCAGGGTGCCGAGGATGATGATGACGGCGGAGGCTGCGTAGAGGACCATCTTGAGCCAGAAGCGGGTGGAGTCCTTCTCGGCGTAGTCGTTGATGATGGTGCGCACACCGTTGGTGCCGTGCAGCATGGCCAGCCACAGCATGGCCAGGTCCCAGAACTGCCAGAATGGATCTGCCCACTTGCCGGCAACGAAGCCGAAGTCGATGGCGTGGATGCCCTCGCCCACCAGGAGGTTCACGATGAGGTGGCCGAAGATCAGCACAACGAGGACCACGCCGGAGAGGCGCATGAACAGCCAGGCCAGCATTTCGAAGTTGCCGCGCGAACTGCCGTTGCGGCGGTACTTCGCGGCGATCTTGCCGGACTCGGGCTTGCCGGCGATCTGTCCACTGCGCGGGGGCTGGATCTCAGTTGCAGACATGGCTTAGTGACCTCCGAGCGCGAGGGACAGGTGGCGGATGGCGAAGGCAACCATGGTGACGACCCACAGGCCCAGCACCACCCAGAGCATCTGGCGCTGGTACTTGGCGCCCTTCTTCCAGAAGTCGACGGCGATGATCCGCAGGCCGTTGAAGGCGTGGAACACGATCGCTGCGACGAGGCCCGTTTCACCCAGGGCCATCAGCGGGTTCTTGTAGGCACCGATTACGGCGGTGTAGGCCTCAGGCGACACCCTCACCAGCGAGGTGTCAAGCACATGGACCAACAAGAAGAAAAAGATCACTACACCCGTAATGCGGTGTCCAACCCAGGACCACATGCCTTCACGGCCGCGGTACAAGGTGCCAGCTGGTTTCGTCGGCACTGAATAAACCTCCCTGAACACAGCGGCGCTGGCGCGGGATCCACGCCGGGGGAAACGCCTGCTGCGAGAGCACTCGTAGCTCAGGCCTAAATCTAGGCTTCGCTCACAGCTTATTCAATTCAGGTGTTCCTTGCCCGCCAGCTACTGTACGGATTTTCGGTTATTTTGAGACGAAGACCACATCCGTTGCCACTGTATCGGCATGCCGGCCGCCGGCGGAAGGCCGTCCTGAGGTGCGTCGGCTAAAGTAGGGCCTGATGAGTAACGACAAAGTGACAAGCCAGGATTCACCTCTCAGCCGTTTTATCGCTGTGATTCCTGCAGGCGGTGTGGGGACCCGCCTCTGGCCTCTGTCACGTGCAGCAGCTCCCAAGTTCCTTCACGACCTGACCGGTTCTGGCAGCACGCTTCTGCGTGCCACCTACGACCGCCTCGAACCGCTGGCCGGAAACCGCGTCCTCGTGGTCACCGGCGTGGCGCACCGCAACGCCGTGTGCAGCCAGCTTCCCGAGGTTGAGGACGGCGACCTTGTGCTCGAGAGCGAGCCCAAGGACTCCGGCGCCGCCATCGGCCTGGCCGCAGCCATCCTGCACCAGCGCGATCCCGACGTCATTATGGGTTCCTTCGCCGCGGACCATGTGATCAGCCCCGACGGGCTCTTCCAGGACACTGTCCGCGAGGCCATCCACACAGCCGCGGCCGGCAAGATCGTGACCATCGGCATCAAGCCGACGCACCCCTCCACGGGGTTTGGCTACATCCGCTCCGGAGGCTCGCTGCGCATTCCAGGAGCCCCCAACGCCCAGGCTGTGGTGGAGTTCGTGGAGAAGCCGGACGAGGACGTTGCCCAGCAGTACGTGGACAGCGGCGACTATGTCTGGAACGCCGGCATGTTCGTGGCGCCCGTCTCCCTCATGCTCAAGCACCTGGAGGCGAACCAGCCTGAGCTGTTCAACGGCCTGCAGGAAATCGCCCAGGCGTGGGACACCCCGCAGCGCGATGAAGTCACCGCCCGGGTCTGGCCCACCCTGCCCAAGATTGCCATTGATTACGCAGTCGCCGAGCCCGCAGCGGCAGCCGGGGACGTCGCCGTCGTACCTGGCTCGTTCCGCTGGGACGACGTCGGTGACTTCGCCTCCGTGGGGCGGCTGAACAGTGCCAAGGAAGTGGACGAGGTGACCGTCCTCGGCGAGGGCGCCCGCGTTTTCACCGAAAACGCCAGCGGCGTGGTGGTCTCGGACACCAAGCGCGTGATCGCGCTGATCGGGATCAAGGACGTCGTCATCGTGGACACCCCGGATGCGCTGCTGGTCACCACCAAGCAGCACTCGCAGCGGGTGAAGCAGGCCGTCGACGCACTGAAGGCGAGCGGCGACACCGACGTCCTCTAGCGGACACCCCTCTTCCAGCGCTGCGCAAACCGGAGACGGCGAACACGTAACGCGGAGAAGGCGATGCCGCTAATTTTTCCGGCCTCGCTAGAGTTGAGGTGTGCGCAATTACACTACTGAAGCTGAGCCCACTGCCCTGGTGGGGCCGTGGCTCGAGCCCCTGCTGCCGGAACTGATCGATTTTCGCCGTGACCTGCATGCGCACCCCGAATTGTCCTTCAGGGAATTTCGGACGACGGACAAGCTGGCCGAGCGGCTCGAGGCTGCCGGCCTCAAGCCCCGCCGGCTCGAGGGCACCGGCCTGACTGTCGACGTCGGCGAGGGGCCGATCGCGACGGCGCTCCGCGGTGACATCGATGCCCTGCCGATCATCGAGGAAACGGGACTCCCGTTCGCCTCGAAGAACCACGGCGTCACCCACGCCTGCGGCCACGACGTGCACACCACCACCATGCTGGGCATCGCCCTGGTGCTGCACCGGATGCACCAGGAGTCCCCGCTGGGCGGGACAGTGCGCATCATCTTCCAGCCCGCCGAGGAAACCATGCCCGGCGGGGCCCACTCCTGCATCGAGCAAGGCGTCCTGGAGGGCGTGCCCCGGATCCTGGCGCTGCACTGCGACCCGCGCATCGAAGTGGGCAAGATCGGCACGCGCATCGGCGCCATCACCTCGGCGTCGGACACCATCCGGATTGAACTCTCCGGCCGCGGCGGGCACACCTCGCGCCCGCACCTGACCGAGGATCTTGTTTTCGCGCTGGCGCAGATTGCCGTGAACGTGCCGGCCGTCCTGTCCCGCCGGGTGGATGTCCGCAGCGGTGTCTCGGTGGTGTGGGGGCACATCTCCGCCGGGTCGGCGCCCAACGCGATCCCCGGCACCGGATACATGGCCGGAACCATGCGCTGCCTGGACCGTGACGCGTGGCACAGCGCCGGCGAACTGCTGGATGAAGTGGTGCACCAGGTAGCCGCTCCCTACGGCGTGGACGTGCGGCTGGAGCACACCCGCGGCGTACCTCCCGTGGTTAACTCGGAGCACGAGACGGCACTGATCGAGGCTGCTGCCCGAGCCGAAATCGGCGAAAGTTCGGTGGTGCTGACGCCGCAGTCCATGGGCGGGGAAGACTTCGCCTGGTTCCTGGCCGAGCTGCCGGGGGCCATGATGCGCCTCGGCACCAAGACCCCCGGCGGGGAAGAGTACGACCTGCACCGCGGCGACTACATCCTGGACGAGCGGGCCCTCGGCTACGGCATCCAGGTCCTCACCGCCGCAGCCCTCCGCACCATCCGGGACCTCTAGGCAACAGCGCGAACCGGCAGCTAATGCCCTCAAATTCCAGGTCTGAGGGCATTACCTGCCAGTTCGCGCTTTCTTTTAGGGCGGTAAGTTGTGCACAATTGAATTGCGCGTTACCGTTGTGCTCATGCCCGATGCTCCCCGTCTTGACCGCCAGGTGTGCTTTGCCCTCTACTCCGCGTCGCGGGCTGCCACCGCCGTCTACCGCCCGCTCCTGGACGACCTCGGCCTCACGTACCCGCAGTACCTCGTCATGCTGGTGCTCTGGGAAAACGAGCCGCGCGGCGTCCGGGAACTTGGGGAGGAGCTTGGGCTGGACTCCGGCACCCTCTCGCCCCTCCTGAAGCGGCTCGAGGCGCTGGGGCTCGTCGAGCGGCGGCGCTCCGCCGAGGACGAGCGCCGGGTTGCCGTGCACCTGACCGATGCCGGCAGCGCCCTCAGCCGCAAGGCCTCCGGCGTGCCGCAGCACCTCGCTGCCGCCGCGGGCCTGAGTCCCGGCGAGCTTGACCAGCTTCGCGAGACCCTCGGCAAGCTCACGGCTGCCCTGCACGATTCGCTCTGAGCAGCGCCCCCCGAACAACCAGACCCAAGCCCGCAGACCTCCCAACCGGAAGGAAATCCATTGAAGACCCTCTACACCGCCGAGGCCCTCGCGTCCGGTGAAGGCCGCGACGGTTCCGCGCGGACCAAGGACGGCAAGCTCGACGTCAACCTCGCCAGCCCGGTGGAGCTGGGCGGCAACGGCGAGGGCACCAACCCGGAACAGCTGTTCGCCGCCGGCTATGCGGCGTGCTTCCACTCAGCCCTCCGCGTGGTGGGCCGGCAGGCCAAGGCCGATCTCACGGACTCCGCCGTCGCAGCCAAGATCCACTTCGGCGCCCTCGAGGACCGCGCCGGCTACGGCCTGGCCGCCGAGCTGGAAATCGCCCTTCCCGCACTGGACCGCAGCACTGCCGAGGCGCTTATGGCCAAGGCGCACACCATATGCCCGTACTCCAACGTGACGCGCGGCAACATGGACGTCGCCCTCACGCTCGTGGAGTTCGCAGCGTGAGCGCCGGGGCAGCAGCCACGTTGCCGGCGACCACCCGGGAGATCCAGCTGGCCTCCCGGCCGCAAGGGCGGCCGGTCCCGGAAAATTTCCGGCTCGCTGAGACGCCCGTCCCGGCCCTCAACGAGGGCCAGGTCCTGGTCCGGAACATGTTCATTTCGGTGGACCCCTACATGCGCGGCCGCATGAATGACGCCAAGTCCTATTCAGCGCCGTTTGCGCTGGACAAAGCGCTCGACGGCGGTGCGGTGGGTGAGGTGATCGCGTCCCGGTCCGATGAACGCAAGGTGGGGGACGTCGTCGTACATCAGCTCGGCTGGCGGGAGCATGCGGTGGTGGACGCGGAGCGGACCACCCCCGCAGACACCAGCCTGGCCCCGGTGTCGGCGTTCCTGGGTGCCTTGGGCATGACCGGACTCACCGCGTACGCCGGCCTGCTGAAGGTCGCGGAGTTCAAGCCCGGGGACGCGGTGTTCGTCTCCGGTGCCGCCGGTGCGGTGGGCTCGCTCGTGGGGCAGATTGCCAAAGCGATGGGGGCCTCAAGGGTGATTGGCAGCGCGGGTACGCCGGAGAAAGTTGCCCGGCTGCTGGACTTGGGCTTTGACGCGGCGTTCAACTACCGTGACGCGCCGGTCGTGGACCAGCTGAAGGCTGCGGCGGGCAGCAACGGCATCGACGTGTACTTCGACAACGTCGGCGGGGACCACCTCGAAGCGGCGCTGTCCGTGCTGAACGTTGGCGGCCGCGTGGCCATGTGCGGCGCCATCGCCCAGTACAACTCGACCGAGCCGCCGGCAGCGCCGCGCAACCTGGCCGTGGCGATCGGCAAGCAGCTCACCCTGCGCGGGTTCCTGGTGGGCGGCCAGCGGCAGCATGCCGCCGAGTTCGCCGGGCGGATGGCCGGCTGGCTGGCCGACGGCACCGTCCGGTACGACGAGACGGTGGTCGACGGCCTGGAGAACGCTCCGCAGGCCTTCATGGACATGCTCGACGGCGGCAACACCGGAAAGATGCTCGTCCGTCTTTAGTGCGTACCGGCAACTCCTGAGCGCGAACTGGCAGCTAATGCCCCGAAATTGCACATTTGAGGGGATTAGCTGCCAGTTCGCGCTGTGCATGGAGGGGCGAGGCTACCCGTAGGTAACAGGTTCTCAACAATCTTCGTTTTCGACGCCGTTGTGTTATTCCGAAGTGGCGCAGGACACTACAGTGGCCTCATAAGCGCGCTTCGGCGCAGTGCTGCGAACCCATCAGTGAAAACAGAATTTCGGTGTGGAGCATTTGAAACAGACACTCATTGAATCTCCTTCGTGGCGCCCTTCTCTTTCATCTGGAGGAAATTTGAAGAACTCAATGCTTGCCAACATCAAGCGCGGTTCGCTTAAGCGTGGTTCGCTGGCCGGCGTGGCTGCCGTCGGGGCAGCTACCCTGGTTCTGACAGGCTGCGGCCCGGCGCCGGAATCCGGCAGCCCCACCGCCACGGCCAGCGACTACACGGGCTGCATCGTGTCCGACTCCGGCGGCTTTGATGACCAGTCATTCAACCAGTCCTCATATGAGGGCCTGAAGAAGACCGAAAAGGACCTTGGCATCAAGGTCAACCAGGTGGAGTCCAAGACCAACAACGACTTCGAGCCGAACCTGCGGGCCATGGTTTCCGCCGGCTGCAACCTGACCATCACCGTCGGATTCCTCCTCGGCGATGCCACGAAGGCCCAGGCCACCGCGAACCCGGACAAGCATTTCGCCATCATTGACTTCGGCTATGACAAGCCGATCGCGAACGTCAAGCCGATCATCTACGACACGGCGCAGGCCGCGTTCATGGCCGGTTACCTCGCCGCCGGCACCACGAAGACCGGCACCGTGGCCACCTTCGGCGGCATCAAGATCCCCACCGTCACCATCTTCATGGACGGCTTTGCCGACGGCGTGAAGTACTACAACGAGAAGAAGGGCAAGAACGTCAAGCTCCTCGGCTGGGACAAGGCCAAGCAGGACGGCAGCTTCACCGGCGACTTCGAGAAGCAGGACAAGGGCAAGCAGCTCACGCAGAACTTCCTCGACCAGGGCGCGGACATCGTGATGCCCGTGGCCGGTCCCGTCGGCAAGGGCGCCGGGGCTGCGCTGAAGGACGCCAAGGCCGCTGGCAAGGACGTCAAGCTCATCTGGGTTGACTCGGACGGATTCCTCACGGCGCCGGACTACAAGAACATCATGCTCTCCTCCGTCATGAAACAGATGGGTGCCGCAGTTGAAACCGTGGTCACGGACGACAAGGACGGCAAATTCACCAGCGACCCCTACGTTGGCACCCTCGCCAACGACGGCGTCCAACTGGCGCCGTTCCATGACTTCGATTCCGCTGTCCCGGCAGAGCTGAAGTCCGAGCTGGACCAGATCAAGAAGGACATTGTCGACGGCAAGCTGAAGGTCGAGTCCGCGGCGAGCCCCAAGGCGTAAGCCGCTCCGCAAGGCGCCACCACCCGGTTGGTCACTGACTGCACGGGAGGTGGCGCTTTTCGTTGGGCCGCTTCGGCTCGTCCCACGGCTGCAGGCACTAGGCTGGTCCTGCAGCCACATATCCTGTCTGGCTATCGCTGCCGGACGCATCGAGATTGGTCAGAGTTTTGAAACTTGAACTCAAGGGGATCACCAAGCGCTTCGGCTCCCTGCTCGCCAATGATCACATAGACGTGGTTGTTGAACCCGGACAAATCCATTGCCTGTTGGGCGAAAACGGTGCCGGCAAGTCCACCCTGATGAATGTCCTTTACGGACTGTACGAGCCCACCGAGGGCGAAATTCTTATCGACGACCAACCTGTGGGCTTCCGCGGTCCCGGCGACGCCATGGCTGCGGGGATCGGCATGGTGCACCAGCACTTCATGCTGGTGCCCGTGTTCACGGTGGCCGAGAACGTAGCGCTGGGGGCCGAGCCAACCAAGGCCGGCGGCTTCCTGAATCTGGATGACACCCGCCGAAAGATCAAGGAGATGTCGGACAAGTACGGGTTCGACGTCGATCCCGACGCCCTCGTCGAGGACCTGCCCGTGGGGGTCCAGCAGCGGGTGGAAATCATCAAGGCACTGGTGCGGGACGCCAGAGTGCTGATCCTGGATGAGCCGACGGCGGTGCTGACGCCGCAGGAGACGGATGAGTTGCTGGACATCATGCGGCAGCTGAAGGCCGGCGGCACATCCATCGTGTTCATTTCGCACAAGCTGCGGGAGGTCAAGGCCGTCTCGGACACCATCACGGTGATCCGCCGCGGCAAGGTGGTGGGGAGCGCCGATCCCGGCGCCTCGACCACCGAACTCGCCTCGATGATGGTGGGCCGGGCCGTGAGCCTGACCCTTGACAAGGCACCCGCGCAGCCGCAAGAGACCACGTTCGAAGTGAAGGACCTCACGGTCATCGCCCCGAGCGGCCACCACACCGTTGACGGCATCAGTTTCAGCATCGCCCGCGGCGAGATTCTCGCGGTCGCCGGTGTACAGGGCAACGGCCAGACCGAGCTCACCGAAGCCATCCTCGGGCTGCAGGAGCGGGTCAGCGGCTCCATCCGGCTGGACGGGAAGGAACTGCTTGGCCGCAGCGTCAAGGAAGTGCTGCAGGCCGGCGTCGGCTTTGTCCCCGAGGACCGCAAGGTAGACGGGCTGGTGGGGACGTTCTCCGTGGCGGAAAACCTGGTGCTCGACCTCTACGACAAGGCCCCCTTCGCCAAGGGGATCAGCATGAGTCCGGCCAGGATCCTGGAGAACGCCAGTTCCCGGATCGGCGAGTTCGACGTCCGCACACCCTCGGCCTTGGCGGCTGCCGGAACCCTCTCCGGCGGCAACCAGCAGAAAGTGGTGATGGCACGGGAACTCTCCCGGCCGCTCCGCCTGTTCATCGCCTCGCAGCCTACCCGCGGCGTGGATGTCGGATCCATCGAGTTCCTGCACCGGCGCATCGTTGCCGAGCGGGACCAGGGCACACCAGTCATGATCATCTCCACCGAACTGGACGAGGTGATGGAACTCGCTGACAGGATCGCTGTGCTCTACAAGGGCAAGCTCGTGGGAATCGTTCCTGCGGGCACCGGGAGGGACGTCCTGGGCCTCATGATGGCGGGCCTCTCTCCCGATGAGGCCGCCACGGACGCGGCTCATGCCGGCCACACACAGCCAGGCGTAGCCACCGCCCGCGCCGACACCGCCCACATCGACACCGCCAGCGCCGCAGGAGGGGACCATGCCTGACCAGGAACACCACGACGGCAAAACCACCGTCGACCACAAGGCCACAGTCCACAAGCCGCACACCCCGAAACCGGCAGACGAGGAAACCGCCGCCGTCGCGTCGCTGGACACCGCAGGCGGGGTCATGGAGCCTTCTGCGGTTCCAGCCTCGGCCCAGAGCGGCAAAATCCCCGGCGGTCCGGAAAGCGTCGCACGACGGATCTTTGCCGGCAGCGGCATGGTGTCCGTTCTTGCCGTGCTGCTGGCCCTCATCCTTGGCGGTTTGCTGATCGCCCTCACCGACAAGCAGGTAGCGACCACCGCCACCTACTTGCTGGCCCGCCCCACCGACTTCCTGTCCGCGGTGTGGAGCGCCGCCACCCGCTCCTACTTGGCCCTGTTCCAGGGCTCAGTCTTCAATCCGCGCGGTTCAGGCCTGGCCGGGCAGTTCGCGCCGCTGATGGAGACACTGACCATCGCCACCCCCCTCATCACCGCGGGCCTCGGCGTGGCCATCGCGTTCCGCGCGGGGCTGTTCAACATCGGCGCCCAGGGCCAGATCATCGTAGCGGGCATCCTCGCCGCGTGGGTCGGATTCGCCCTGCACCTCCCCGTCGGCCTGCACCTGCTCCTCGTGCTCGTGGCTGGCATAATCGGCGGCGCATTTTGGGGCGGCCTGGTGGGGTACCTCAAGGCTCGCACCGGCGCCCACGAGGTCATCATCACCATCATGTTCAACTACATCGCGCTGTACTTCCTGCAGTACCTGCTGAACACCCCGGCCTTCCAGCGGCCCGGGGAGACCAACCCGATCTCCCCCATCCTGGACCCCAACGCCGCCTACCCGCAGATCTTCGGCAGCCAGTACCGCCTCCACCTCGGGTTCCTGCTGGCCATCGCCACCACGGTCTTCGTGTGGTGGCTGCTGAGCCGCTCCACGGTTGGCTTTGAATTCCGCGCGGTGGGCGCCAACCCCAAGGCGGCACAAACCGCCGGCATCAACGTTTCCCGCGCCACGATCCTGGTGATGGCCATCGCCGGCGGCCTCGCCGGCATGTCAGGCGTAGCCCAGGTGGCCGGCACCGAGAAAGTCCTCACCGACGGCGTAGCCGCAACGTACGGGTTCGACGCCATCACTGTGGCGCTGCTGGGACGCTCGACGCCGTGGGGGACTTTCGCGGCAGGCCTGCTGTTTGGCGCCTTCCGCGCCGGGGCCGTGCAGATGCAGATCCAGACCGGCACCCCGATCGATATAGTCCTCGTGGTTCAGTCGCTGATCGTGCTGTTCATTGCGGCCCCGCCGCTGGTACGCGCCGTCTTCGGGCTGAACCCGCGGCGCCGCAAGGCGGCACCCGCCAAGGCCAGGACGGCAGCCACCACCGGAGGCGCAGCATGAGCATCACAGCAACCTCGCCCCAGCCGGGCAAACCCCAGCCTGGCAAGTCTGGGGCGCGAGCCGCGCGGCCGGGAACGGAACGGCGGACTGATATCTCGGAAAAGCCCGTGACGTGGAAGGTCCCGGTCCTGTTGTCCGCCCTGGGCATCGTGGCGTTCATCTTCTTCGGCCTTTTGGGACCCAACCAGACCGCAAGCTTCGGGCTGTCCTCCGGCGGGGACCTGTTCCAGCTGCCGGCCGTCCAGGTGCCCGCGTTCCTGGGCGGCATCATCCTGTCAGTCCTGATGCTCGGACTCGCAGGGTATGCCGTATACCTCAAGGCGAAGGACCGGCCCGCGCCGCGCTGGCTTCCGGTGACCTTCACGGTGCTGTTCCTGGCCGCCTTCCTGATCTGGGTGGTGGGTGGTGCCCGCACACCCAGCATCTCCCTCGCCGGCCTTATCGCAGGCTCGGTGACGCTCGCGGTGCCGCTGGTCTTCGGCTCCCTGTCGGGTGTGTTGTGCGAACGCGTGGGCGTCGTGAACATCGCCATTGAGGGCCAGCTGCTCGGCGGCGCCTTCACCGCGGCACTGGTCGCGTCCATGACCAGAAACCCCTTTGTCGGGTTGCTGGCCGCCGCGGCCGCTGGCGCGCTGGTCTCCATGGTGCTGGCGCTGTTCAGCATCAAGTACCTCGTCAACCAGATCATCGTCGGTGTCGTCCTGAACGTGCTGGTCTCGGGGCTGACCGGCTTCCTGTTCAACACGGTGATGCAGGCCAACAAGGCGCAGTTCAATTCGCCGCCCGGCCTGGACAACATCGACATCCCGGTGCTGTCCAGCATCCCCATCATCGGGCCCGTCCTCTTCAAGCAGTCTGTGGTGGGATATCTGATGTACATCGCGGTCATCGTGGTGTGGGTCGGCCTGTTCAAGACGAAGTGGGGCCTGCGGGTCCGCGCCGTCGGCGAGCACCCGCAAGCAGCCGACACCATGGGCATCAAGGTGAACACCACCCGGTTCTGGAATGTCACCCTGGGCGGGGCCATCGCCGGCATCGGCGGATCGTTCTTCACCCTGGTGGCCATCGACAGCTTCACGGAGGAGATCTCCGGCGGACGCGGCTTCATCGCCCTGGCAGCGCTCATCTTCGGCCGCTGGAACCCGGTCGGCGCTTTCTTCGCAGCCCTGCTGTTCGGTTTCGCGGACAACCTGCAGAGCATCGTGACCATCATCGGCACGCCTGTGCCCAGCCAGTTCATGGCCATGCTGCCGTACCTCGTGACCGTCCTGGCAGTGGCGGGGCTCGTGGGCAGATCCCGGCCGCCGGCGGCCAGCGGCATCCCGTACGTCAAGGGGTGACGCCGTTGCACAGCGACGCCACAGGCATCATCGACTGGAAGGCCCTGGAAGCAGCCGCCGTCGACGCGATGAAGAAAGCCTACGCGCCCTACTCCAAGTTCCCGGTGGGGGCCGCAGCCCTCACCGCTGACGGCAGGATAGTGAGTGGCTGCAACGTGGAAAACGCCAGCTACGGCCTGACGCTGTGCGCTGAATGCGCACTCGTGGGCAACCTGCAGATGACAGGCGGCGGCCTGCTCCGCGCCTTTTACTGCGTGGATGGCGCCGGCAACGTGCTCATGCCCTGCGGACGCTGCCGGCAATTGCTGTACGAGTTCCGGGCGCCCGGCATGGAGCTTATGACCACGCAGGGTATCAAGACCATGGACCAGGTGCTGCCCGACGCATTTGGCCCCGAACACCTGGAGGAAACCCGGTGACCCAGACGACCGAGGCGTTTGACGCCGTCGACATCATCCGCACCAAGCGGGACAGGGGCACGCTGAGCCCCCAGCAGATTGACTGGACCATCGACGCGTACACGCGCGGCGTCATCGCGGACGAGCAGATGGCCGCGCTGAACATGGCCATCCTGCTCAACGGCATGGACCGCGCCGAGATTTCCCGGTGGACCGCGGCCATGATCAACTCGGGGGAGCGGATGGACTTCTCCGGCCTCCGGCGGCCCGACGGCGGTGTGAAAACTACCACCGACAAGCACTCCACGGGCGGGGTGGGGGACAAGATCACCCTGCCGCTGGCGCCGCTCGTCGCCGTATTCGGCGTGGCGGTGCCTCAGCTGTCCGGCCGGGGACTGGGCCACACCGGCGGCACCCTGGACAAACTGGAATCCATTCCGGGCTGGCGGGCGGCGTTGAGCAACGACGAGATGATGGCCCAGCTTCAGGACGTGGGCGCCGTCATCTGCGCCGCCGGTGCCGGGCTCGCCCCCGCGGACAAGAAGCTCTACGCGCTCCGCGATGTCACCGGCACGGTGGAGGCCATCCCGCTGATTGCCTCGTCGATCATGAGCAAGAAGATCGCCGAGGGCACCGGATCACTCGTGCTGGACGTGAAGGTGGGCAGCGGGGCGTTCATGAAGGACGAGGCCGGCGCACGCGAACTGGCCGAGACCATGGTGGCCCTCGGCAAGGATGCCGGGGTGGAAACCGTGGCCCTGCTGACCAACATGGGCACCCCGCTCGGGCTCACCGCGGGCAACGCCATCGAGGTGGCCGAATCCGTTGAGGTCCTCGCCGGCGGCGGCCCGGAGGACGTCGTTGAGCTGACGGTGCGGCTGGCCGAGGAGATGCTGCACTGCGCCGGTGTTTCCGACGCCGACCCCGCCGCCGCGCTCAAGGACGGCCGGGCGATGGACGTCTGGAACCGGATGATCGCGGCGCAGGGCGGCGACCCCCGCGCCAAGCTGCCAGCGGCTAAGGAATCGGAAACCATCTACGTGCCCGCCGATGGGGTCCTCGTGGAGCTCGACGCGTTCGCCGTGGGCGTCGCGGCCTGGCGCCTCGGCGCCGGCCGGGCCCGGAAGGAAGATCCGGTGCAGGCAGGTGCGGGCGTCCGACTGCACGCCAAGCCGGGAGCCACCGTGCGTGCCGGCGAGCCGCTAATGACCCTGCTGACGGACAGCCCGGAGAAGTTTGCCCGGGCCAAGGAGGCGCTGGAGCACGCCGTCACCATCGCGCCGGAGGGTTCCAGGCCCGCGCAGCAGCTCATCATCGACCGCATCGCCTGACCGTGCAGGCCATCAATGACTTTATCCTGGCTGCCGCCGGCCAGCCGTGGGTCCTGTTCATAGTCCTCGCCTGCTGCGTCATCGATGGCTTCTTCCCGCCCATCCCCAGCGAATCGGTGGTGGTGGGCCTGGCCGCCGTCGCCGCGACGGCGGACGTTCCCAACCCGTGGCTGCTCGCGGCAGTGGCCGGCCTGGGCGCCTTCACCGGCGACAATGCCGCCTATCTCATCGGGCGCGGTGTGGGCACGCAGCGCTGGGGGTGGATGCGCGGGCCGCGGATGCAGCGGGCCTTCCGATGGGCGGGACGCGAGCTGCGCAAGCGGCCGGCGTCGCTGATCCTCGTGGCGCGGTTCGTCCCCATCGGCAGGGTGGCAGTCAACCTGACCGCGGGAGCCACGCATTATTCGCACGCGCGCTTCATCGGGCTGACTGTGCTTTCCGCCACCCTCTGGGCCTCTTATTCCGTAGCCATCGGGCTGTTCTTCGGCCAGTGGTTCGAGCAGAACCACCTGCTGGGGGCCGTGATTGCCATTGTTTGCGCCATTGTGCTGGGCATACTGGTGGACCTCGGCATCAACAGGCTCCGGGGCCGCCTTCAGGATCCGTTGGAGGAACGTTGACTTTCCATTCAAGGCGTAGCGGACTATCCTCCCGCCATGCGACACTAAAGAGCGATTTGCGTCACTTCCCGTCTTGTTATAGTCCCTAGGAGCAACCCCCGCGTGGAGTTTATTAATGAGGCCGTGCTCCATGCAGCGGGTCAGTGGTGGATTTATCCCGTTCTGCTCATGTTCTTCTTCGTTGACGGGTTCGCCATGGTGGTCCCCAGCGAGACGCTCATCGTTGCGCTCGCGGCCTTCTCCCGGCACAGCGGCGAGCCCAACCTCTGGATCCTGGGCCTGACTGCCCTCACCGGCGCCATGGCCGGCGACAACATGGCCTACATGCTGGGCCGGAAGATTGGCCTGGAGCGCTGGAAGTGGATGCGCCGGCCCAGGGTGCAGAAGGTCTTCGGCTGGGCGCGGTACGAACTGGAGAAGCGCGGGGCGGTGCTGATCTTCACGGCGCGCTACATCCCGTGGGGGCGCGTGGCGGTGAACTACGTCGCCGGCACCACCGGATACCCGCACCGCAGGTTCTTCCTGCTGGATGCCTTCGCCTGCTTCACATGGGTCGGTTATTCGCTCGGCATCGGCCTCGTGGCGAGCTCCTTCCCGTGGCTGCACCACAATCCGCTGCTGGGCGCCGGCATCGCGGTCGTGTTCGCCATCATCCTGGGCATCATCATCGACCACGCCCTCCGCTGGTGGCATAAGCGGCTCGGCCGCAACGATGCCGCGCCGGCGGCCAGCGCGCCGGACAGCAGCCCGGCGCCGGAAACCGGCGACGTTCCGGAACAGCGTAGTCGGGTAGCTTAGCGCTGCGGCCCGCCACGGGCACTGGGCGGCCTTCCCGACCGCCCGTCGCCACGCAGCGCGCTCGTTGGCATTGCCGCCGGTCCAACCCTAGAGTTGGTACGTGACTGAGCCAATCGTTGACGCCGCCCCTGCCCTTGACTTCGACCTGAAGAGCCTGCCCAAGGTATCCCTTCACGACCACCTGGACGGCGGCCTGCGCCCGGCCACCATCATCGAGCTGGCGGAGGCCGTGGGACACACCCTCCCGTCGACCGACCCGACCGCACTGGGCGAATGGTTCCGCGAATCCGCCGACTCCGGCTCGCTGGTCCGCTACCTTGAGACGTTCGACCACACGGTCGCGGTCATGCAAACCAAGGAAGGGCTGTTCCGCGTCGCCAAGGAGTTCGTGGAGGACCTGGCGGACGACGGCGTGGTGTACGGCGAAGTGCGCTGGGCACCTGAGCAGCACCTCCAGAAGGGGCTGACGCTGGACGAGGTTGTCGAGGCAGTCCAGGAAGGCCTCGAAGCCGGCGTGGAGGCTGTGGCCGAGACCGGCCGCGAAATCCAGGTGGGCCAGCTGATCACGGCCATGCGCCACGCCGACCGCGGCCAGGAAATCGCCGAACTCGCCGTCCGGCACCGCGACAAGGGCGCCGTGGGGTTCGACATCGCCGGCGCCGAAGACGGCTTCCTGCCCTCGCGCTTCCGGGACGCCTTCACCTACCTGGCCGAAAACAACTTCCCCGCCACCGTGCACGCCGGCGAAGCCGCGGGACTGGACAGCATCCAGTCCGCCCTCGTTGACGGCCGCGCGCTGCGGCTGGGCCACGGCGTCCGGATCGCCGAGGACATCATGGTGGAATTCGACGAGGACGACGCCGACGACGAGGACAGCGACAACATCGGCCTGGTCACCCTGGGCAACCTCTCCAGCTGGATCCGTGACCGCGGCATCGCCCTGGAAATCTGCCCGTCCTCGAACCTGCAGACCGGCGCCATTGCCGGCTTCGGCGAGGGCATCGAAAGCCACCCGCTGGACATGCTCTACCAGCTGGGTTTCAACGTCACCATCAACACAGACAACCGCCTCATGAGCGGCGTGACCCTCACCGACGAGTTCGAGCTGCTGGTGGAAACCTTCGACTACGACCTCGACGACCTGCTGGAGCTCACGCTCAACGCCGCCGAGGCGTCCTTCCTGCCGCTGGAAGAGAAGGAAGCCCTGGTGGAGTACATCAACGACGCATACGGCGACCTTGGCTGAAACCGTCCGCCCGCCTGACCCCACACCTGAGGTGGGGGAGCTGCTGGGGGTGATAGCGGCGCTCCAAGAGCACTGCCCGTGGATGGGAGCGCTCACCCACGAGTCGCTGGTGGAGTACCTGCTGGAGGAGGCCTACGAAGTGGCCGAAACCATCGAGACGGGTGCGGATGAGGCCGAACTGAAAGGCGAGCTGGGCGATGTGCTGCTTCAGGTGGTGCTGCACGCCCGGCTCGCCGAGGAACGCGGCGTGTTTACCTTCGGCGACGTCGCGCGCGGCCTCACCGGGAAGATGATCCGCCGCAACCCCCACGTTTTCCGGCCTGACGGTTCCCTCCAGGACTCCTTTCCGGCCACGGTGGAGGAGATCGTGCTCAAGTGGGATGCCGTGAAGAAGGCCGAAAGCCCGGAGCGCAGCACGCCCTTCGAGGGCATCCCCGTGGCTCTGCCCGCGCTGGCCCAGGCCCAGAAAACCCTGGACCGGGCCGGGCGGGCCGGGCTGCCTGTGGCTGAGCCCGTCCAGACCCCGGCGGTTGAACTCGCCGACACGATGGAAACCGAAGCCGAACTCGGTGAGCTGCTGCTCGCCGTCGTCCGTTCTGCCAGGAACAGGGGGTTCGACGCCGAGCGCGCCCTCCGCGGGGCCGTCCGGCGCTACCAGAACCGCCACAGGTGAAACTTCCGCGCCCGGACCATGACGTCCGGGTTCTGGATAGGTTTCCGTAACGTGCACCACTCTCGACTACGCTAGTCCCTGACGAGGACGTCGAGATTTTTCCCCTAAGTCCCCAGTAAATCGCCCACAAGGAGCACATCCATGGCGCTTATCGATGCCATCCACGCCCGCGAGATCCTCGATTCCCGTGGCAACCCCACCGTCGAAGTTGAAGTTCTCCTCTCCGACGGCCAGATCGGCCGCGCTGCCGTTCCGTCCGGTGCATCCACCGGCGAGCACGAAGCCGTTGAACTGCGCGACGGCGACAAGGACCGCTACCTCGGCAAGGGTGTCCAGAAGGCCGTTGACGCCGTCATCGACCAGATCGCACCGGCCCTGACCGGCTTTGACGCCACCGACCAGCGCAGCATCGACCAGGCCATGATCGACCTGGACGGCACCGCCAACAAGGGCAAGCTGGGCGCCAACGCCATCCTCGGCGTCTCCCTGGCCGTCGCCAACGCCGCAGCAGCCTCCGCTGACCTGCCGCTGTACAAGTACCTGGGCGGCCCGAACGCCCACGTCCTGCCCGTTCCGCTGATGAACATCCTCAACGGCGGCTCGCACGCGGATTCCGACGTCGACATCCAGGAATTCATGATCGCCCCGATCGGCGCCGAGACCTTCTCCGAGGGCCTGCGCTGGGGCGTTGAGGTCTACCACAACCTCAAGTCCGTGCTGCAGCAGAAGGGCCTCTCCACCGGTCTCGGCGACGAGGGCGGCTTCGCTCCGAACCTGCCGTCCAACCGCGCTGCCCTGGACCTGATCCAGGAAGCCATCCAGAACGCCGGCTACACCCCGGGCACCGACATTGCCCTGGCCCTGGACGTCGCCTCCTCCGAGTTCTTCAAGGACGGTGCCTACCAGTTCGAGGGCAAGTCCTTGAGCGCCGCCGAGATGAGCGCCTACTACGCCGAACTCGTTGCCGACTACCCGCTGGTTTCCATCGAGGACCCGCTGGACGAGAACGACTGGGACGGCTGGAAGATCCTCACCGATACCATCGGTGACAAGGTCCAGCTGGTGGGCGACGACCTGTTCGTCACCAACCCCGAGCGCCTGCAGCAGGGCATCGACGCCGCCACGGCCAACTCCCTGCTGGTCAAGGTCAACCAGATCGGCTCGCTGACCGAAACCCTGGACGCCGTATCCCTGGCCCAGCGCTCCGGCTACACCACCATCACCTCGCACCGCTCCGGCGAAACCGAAGACACCACGATCGCCGACATCGCGGTTGCCACCAACGCCGGACAGATCAAGACCGGTGCTCCGGCCCGCTCCGAGCGCGTTGCCAAGTACAACCAGCTGCTGCGCATCGAAGAGGAACTCGACGACGCCGCACGCTACGCCGGCCGCAGCGCGTTCCCGCGTTTCAAGGCCTAGTAGCCAAGCAAACAGCTGACCGGTGGCTATGGTGGAAAGACCATAGCCACCGGTTTTGTTTTTGGCGCCACACGTTACAGGAGTGTCATGGCTACCCGCCGTCCCAAAGTTCCCAGGGTGACCCCACCAGCACAGCAGTCCGCCGCCGGATCGGCCGGGGGAGACGTCATCCAGGCTGACTTTGGCGGCCCGCGTCCGGCGCCGGCAACCCATGACGCCGGAACGGGCACGGCACACGGACACGGGGGCGCCGCGAAGGCAGCAGGCAGCGTCGGCGCTGCGAAGCCTGGCGCCCGGGCCCAGTCCGGTCCGGGGAACAAAACCGGACCGGGCACCAAAACCGGGCCTGTTACGAAGGCCGGGGCCGGCACCAGGACTGGCGCCGGAAGGGCAGGCAGCGGCCGCGGGAAGGCCGGATCGTCGGCCGTCACCGGCGAGGAGGGGAACCTCGACCCCGTTCCTGCCAAGGCGTTTTCCGGCCGCATGCTGGCGCTGGCCGTAGTGATGGTTGCCATCACCATCATGCTGGCCCCCACGGTGAAGATCTTCATCGACAAGCGGGCCGAAATCGCGGCCCTGCAGTCGGACATCGCGGACAGCAAGGCCGACCAGGACAACCTCAAGCGGCAGGTCTCGCGCTGGCAGGATCCCAACTACGTCAAGCAGCAGGCCCGGGACCGCATTAACATGGTTATGCCGGGAGAGACCGGATACTGGGTATTCGGCAGCGACGTGCCGGCCGGCGCAGCAGGCAGCCAGCCCAGTGCAGCAGAAACACAAGACCCCGCCGACGTGCCCTGGGTGGATTCCCTCTGGAAGTCCATCAGGCGGTCGGCAACAGACTAGGAGCGGCGCCCGCCGCGGGACTGAACCGGATTTTCGGGGCAGCCAGATCCGGGCAGGAAGGACGGCCACGCCAGTGGACGACAACACGGCAACCGCTCCCGAATCCAGGCAGCCATCAGCGCATGACCTCGATGTGCTCAGCCGCCAGCTGGGGAGGCCGGTGCGCGACGTTGTGGAAATTCCGGCGCGCTGCGTCTGCGGCAACCCGCTCGTGGCGGCAACATCACCGCGTCTCAGCAACGGGACTCCCTTTCCCACCACGTTCTACCTGACCCACCCCGTCATCACCTCTGCGGTCTCCCGCCTTGAGGCGGCCGGCCTCATGAACGACATGAACGACCGGCTTGTTGCCGATGAGTCGCTGGCTGCCTCCTACCGGGCCGCGCACGAGGCCTACCTCGCTGCCCGCGCAGACATCGGGGCCCGCTCGGGGATAGACGGCGTTCCGGAGATCGACGGCGTCTCTGCCGGCGGCATGCCCACCCGCGTCAAGTGCCTGCACGTCCTGGTGGGACACTCGCTGGCCGCGGGCCCGGGTGTGAACCCGCTGGGCGACGAAGCCATCGCAGCCATCAGCGAATGGTGGACTGCCGACCGCTGCTACTGCGAGGGTGCCTGGGACACGGCCGGTGAAGCGCCGTCCCGGGACCTCAGCCGCCACGGCCCGCAGGGCCTGCCGGAGATTGTGGGCCGACCGGCGCCGGTTCGTAAATCCACGACCGCTGCTGCAACAGACGCAACCACCACGGAGGCAGGCGCATGACCCGGGTGGCCGCCATCGACTGCGGAACCAACTCCATCCGCCTGCTCATCGCCGACATTGACCGCAGCAACGGCGCCACGAAGCTCACCGACGTCGTGCGGGAAATGCGCGTGGTGCGGCTGGGCCAGGGCGTGGACGCCACCGGCGAGCTGGCGCGCGAGGCGCTCGAGCGCACCTTCGCGGCCACCGCGGACTACGCCGCGTTGATCCGGGAGTACCAGGCGCAGAAAGTGCGCTTCGTGGCCACCTCGGCCAGCCGGGACGCTCGTAACCGCCAGGTTTTCGTTGACGGCATCCGGAACCTCCTTGGCGTGGAGCCCGAGGTGATCAGCGGCCATGAGGAAGCCTCGCTGTCCTTCGCCGGGGCCAGCAGCGTGCTGCCCATCTCGGCAGAGGACAAAGTCCTGGTGGTGGACCTGGGCGGCGGCAGCACCGAGTTCGTGCTCGGCGACGCCAACGGGGTGATCGCCGCGAAGTCCGTGGACATCGGCTGTGTCCGGCTGACCGAGCGCCACCTCACGTCGGATCCGCCCACGGCCGAACAGATCGCCGCCGCAGAGGCCGACGTCGACGCCGCCATCGCCGAAGCGAAACTGGACGTTCCGCTGGAACGCAGCACCGCCGTCGTCGGGGTTGCCGGCTCAATCACCACCATCACGGCGCACGCGCTCAAGCTCCCCGAATACCTCCCGGCAGCCATCCACGGCGCCGAACTGTCCATCTCCGCCGTGCAGGCGGCGGCCACCGAACTGCTGCAGATGCCGCGGACGCAGCGGGCCGAACTGCCCTACATGCACCCCGGCCGCGTGGACGTCATCGGCGCCGGCGCACTGGTGTGGCGGCGCATCCTCACCCGCATGGGCGAGCTCAGCGGCGGCCGCATAATTACGGCCACCGCCAGCGAGCACGATATTCTGGACGGAATTGCCCTGAGTGCCGAGGCACCGAAGTAACCGAGTATTGGATCCTGAATGACCAGCGCAACAGCCCGGCTTGGCCGGACGGTCTCGGCCCTTCTGTCCGCGGTGCTTGCAGGCGGCATCGCCGCGTCCGCCGTCGCCACCGCACCCGCCGCACAGGCAGACTCCTGGCGGGACAAGGAGTACTGGCTCAAGGAAGCCGGCATCACCAAGGCCTGGGAGGTCTCCAAGGGCGCCAACGTGAAGGTCGCTGTGATCGACAGCGGCGTGGACGGAAGCCATCCCGACCTTAAGGGCGTGGTGGCCGGCGGCCATGACGTTTCCGGCGCCGGCGACCCCGACGGCGAGAAGAGCATCGGCGCCAAGCCCGAGCACGGCACGCTGGTGGCCACCATGCTTGCGGGCCGCGGGCACCAGCCGCCAAAGAAACCCGCGGCCAGTGCCAAGGCTTCCCCCAGGGCCACCGCAACGCCGTCCAGCGCCAGGCCGGACGGCATCATGGGCGTGGCACCCGAGGCGCAGGTCCTCTCCGTTTCCACCTGGCTGGGATCGGACAACCCCGGCGGCAAGAGCGACCAGGACCAGATCCCCGAAGCCGTGCGCTGGGCCGTGGACAACGGCGCCAAGGTCATCAACATTTCGCTGGGCAGCACCTCGCCGGAGTGGCCGCAAAGCTGGGACGCCGCCTTCCTCTACGCCGAGCAGAAGGACGTGGTCATCGTGGCCGCGGCCGGTAACCGGGTGGGCGGCAACGTCCAGGTGGGGGCACCGGCCACCATCCCCGGCGTGCTCACAGTCGCGGGCCTGGACCGCAGCGGGCGGGCGAGCACCGATTCCTCCTCGCAGGGCATCAGCATCGGCGTGGCGGCGCCGGCGGAGAAGCTCGCCGGTGGACTGCCCGGCGGCAGTTATGCAGAGTGGGCCGGCACATCTGGAGCCACCCCCATCGTTTCCGGTGTTGCGGCGCTGATCCGCTCCAAGTGGCCCGAGATGAGCGCCAAGCAGGTCATCAACAGGATCGTCTCCACCGCCAAGGACGAGGGCGCCCCGGGCAAGGACCCGCTGTACGGGTTCGGCGTCCTCAACGCCGAGGCGGCGCTCAAGGACGACGTGGCCGAAACGAAGACCAACCCGCTGGGGTCCATCGCGGACTGGATCCGCGTCCACCGGCGCGGGAACCTCGCAACACCCGCCCCGGAGCCGACAACGGAGGCGCCCACCGCGCAGGCCACGTTGCCGAAGGCGACCGTGCCGGTCGCGGTGCCGCCGTCGCAGCTGGACAGCGCGCTGCCGGCGGCTGTGGTCATCGGGTTCGGTGCACTCTTCCTGGCCATCATTGCGGCCGGGGCAGTGCAGCTCCGGCGGGCGTACCGGGCGTCCGGAGGGGCCTCCGGCGGGGGAGTGGAGGAGCCGGAAACCGGTGCCGTGACGAGGGTGGATCCGGCGGACCGGCCAAGTTAGTGAAGATTTTCACAAAGTACTGTACTCTGGAGTTATGGCAACCACCCCACAGCTCCAGGATCGTCCGCGTGTGCTCGTCGTCGGCGGCGGGTACGTCGGCCTCTACGTAGCACTCAAACTGCAGAAGAAGATCGCGAACGCAGGCGGCATCGTCACCGTCGTTGATCCGCTGCCCTACATGACCTACCAGCCCTTCCTGCCGGAAGTTGCCGGTGGAAACATCGAGGCCCGCCACGCAGTGGTCTCGCACCGCCAGCACCTCAAGCAGAGCGAGCTCATCCAAGGCCGCGTCGTCTCCATCGACCACGCCAACCGCACGGCCGTGGTTGCCCCGGCTGACGGCGGAGACAACTTCGAGATTCCCTACTTCGACGTCGTGCTTTCCGCCGGCGCCATCACCCGCACCTTCCCCATCAAGGGTCTGGCGGACAAGGGCATCGGCCTGAAGACCATCGAGGAAGCCGTTGCACTGCGCAACAAGGTGCTCGACCGCATCGAGCGCGGTTCCACCATGACCGACCCCGCGAAGCGCGCCCGCGCACTGACCTTCGTGGTGGTGGGTGGCGGCTTCGCCGGCATCGAGTGCATCACCGAGATGGAAGACCTCGCCCGCGCTGCCGTCCGCAATAACCCGCGCGTCAAGCAGGAGGAAGTCCGCTTCGTCCTCGTCGAGGCCATGGGCCGCATCATGCCCGAGGTCACCGCGCAGCAGGCCGAATGGGTCGTGGAGCACCTCCGCAGCCGCGGCATCGAGGTCCTGCTGAACACCTCGCTGGACAACGCCGAAGGCGCCCTGAAGCTCATCAACCTGCCGGACAAGACCCTGGCCCAGGAGTTCGAGTCCGACACCCTCGTGTGGACCGCCGGTGTCCAGGCCAACCCCATGGTCCGCTCCACCGACTTCCCGCTGGAACCCCGCGGCCGCGTCCGCGTGCTGCCGGACCTGCGCATCGCGGGCGACGAAGGCATCATCGACAACGCCTGGGCCGCCGGTGACATCGCCGCGGTTCCCGACCTGTCGGGCGGAGGCCTGCCGGACGGCACCTGCGTTCCCAACGCCCAGCACGCGCTGCGCCAGGCCAAGCGCCTCGCCAAGAACCTGTGGGCCTCCCGCTGGAACAAGCCGCTGGTGGACTACAAGCACAAGAACCTCGGTGCCGTGGCCGGCTTCGGTGAGTGGAAGGGTGTTGCCAACATCAACCTGCTCGGCCGCATCGGGCTCAAGGGCCCCCTCGCGTGGCTGGCACACCGCGGCTACCACGGCATGGCCATGCCGACGTTCGAGCGCAAGTTCCGCGTTGTCTTCAACTGGATCCTGAGCTTCTTCGCGGGCCGTGACACCACCCAGCTGCTGGATCTGGACAACCCGCGCGGCGCCTTCGTGGCCGCCGCCACCCCGGCGCCCAAGCCCGCCGCTCCGGCACCGGCCACTCCGGCCGAGAAGGCCGATGCCCCTGCCCAGGCCGGGGCCAAGGATGCTGTGACGGCTGAGGCCAAGTAGATCCCCACCGCCTCCCTAACTTCGCTTCGCTCAGCCGGGAACCCTCGGCGGCGTGGCACCTCTAATAACGACGGCGGCCGTTCCCTTTCGGGGGAACGGCCGCTTTCGCGTTTCCCCGGGTACGCCGTCCCGCGGGTGCGGTGCAGTTTCGCTGTGCACCCTCCCGGGAGCGGCGGGGTGCACACATAGACTGGCTGCATGACGGGTGAAAAGAACCTCCAGACTCTCCTTGCCTCGATGCGTCCGGTGCTCCGGGAAGGGGAGTACGTCTACGTTCTCTGGCCGCACGGCAGGCCGCTGGCGGGGCACGTTGAAGCCGCAGTCCGGGAAGCCGAGGGGCTCACGGTGGTCCTGCCACGGACCGAAGCGGACGCGCTGGACCTGCCCTACGATTTCGTGGCGGCCTGGATCACCCTGGAGGTTCACTCGGCCCTGGAGGCCGTGGGGCTGACGGCGGCAGTCAGCAGGGCGCTGACCCAGGCCCGGATCAGCTGCAACGTTCTGGCCGGGTTCCACCACGACCACCTGCTGATACCTGTGGCCGACTCGGCGCGGGCGCTCGAAGTCCTCGCCGAGCTCTCCGCCGCCAACGCCCCCGAACCGGAGCCGGTCCGGGAAGTGGTGCTGCGCAGCGAGCAGCCCGGGGACCGCGACGCCTTACTTGCCCTGACGGCCGAAGCGTTCGCCGTTTCCCCGGTCACCGGCCTGCCGGTGGAGGGGGAAGCTGTTGAGGTCAAGGTGCTCCGCGAGCTGTTCGACGCCGAGGAGTACCTGCCGGAGTTCAGCATCGTTGCGGAACTCGACGGCGAAATCGTCGGCCACGTGATCAGCACCCGGGCCTGGGTGGAGGACCTCGAGCTGCTGGGCCTCGGGCCCATCGGCGTCACGCCCCGCCTCCAGCGCCACGGCATCGGCACTGCACTGATGCGCGAAACCGTGGTCCGTGCCAACGCCGCGGGGGAGAAGGGCATCGCGCTGCTCGGAAGCACCGAGTACTACCCGCGGTTCGGCTTCGTCCCGGCGTCATCACTCGGCGTCGAGGCGCCGGACAAAAAATGGGGCGACCACTTCCAGCTGCTGCCCCTCGCCCTGTGGCCGGGCGGGGTCCATGGAACGTTCCGGTATGCCGGGCCCCTGGCCGCCGTCTGAGGCGATACGATTGACCGGGCGCCCCAGTAGCCCAATTGGCAGAGGCAGCGGACTTAAAATCCGCGTGTTGTGGGTTCGAGTCCCACCTGGGGTACTACTTTTCTCCTCCGCGTCGCCGGTGTTCCAATATGCAACGAGTGTTATGAGGATGTGACCTTAGTCACTTATGTTCACGCTCGAATTGGATTAGCTTGAACTTAGCTCAGGAACCCCTGACCAAAATCGCATCAAAGGCCGTTCGCACCTTTCGATCGAGGAGACTCTAAATGATTTCACTCCCCCAGACGGCGCCAAGGGTCGCTAAGCTCACTGTGCTTAGCATCGGCGTCGCCCTTCTGGCCACGGCTTGTGGTGGCGGTTCCACCCCAAGCGCGACCGAATCCTCCGCAGGGGCGTCAGGCGGCATATCCTGCCCCGCGCCCAGTGCCACGGCCGGGGCAACCAGCACCGCCACCGAGACCGGCAACGTGCCCGCAGCTACATCCACCACGCCCACGCCCCTGAAAATTGGATCGCTGCTGCCGACGACGGGGTCGCTGGCGTTCCTCGGCCCGCCCGAAATCGCCGGAGTTAACCTCGGCATCAAGGAAGTCAATGCCGCCGGCGGCGTGCTCGGCAAGCCGGTCCAGGTGGTCCACCGCGACTCCGGTGACACCAAGACGGACATCGCCACGCAGTCCACCACGGCACTCCTCGGCCAGGGCGTCAGCGCCATCATCGGTGCCGCGTCCTCGGGTGTGTCCAAGACCGTGATCAACCAGATCACCGGCGCCGGCGTCATCCAGTTCTCGCCCGCGAACACGTCCCCGGACTTCACCACCTGGGATGACAAGGGCCTGTACTGGCGGACGGCTCCGTCCGACGTGCTGCAGGGCAAGGTGCTGGGCAACTATATGGCCACCTGTGGCGCCCAGACGGTGGGCATGATCGTCCTCAACGATGCCTACGGCACGGGCCTGGCGAAGAACGTGAAGGCCGCCTTTGAGGCAGCCGGCGGCCAGGTCGTGGCCGAGGAACTCTTCAACGAGGGCGACTCGCAGTTCAGCAGTCAGGTGGACAAGGTCATCGCGGCCAAGCCGGACGCCATTGCCCTGATCACCTTCGACCAGGCCAAGAGCATCGTTCCGCTGATCACCGGCAAGGGCATCAAGGCCACGCAGCTGTTCATGGTGGACGGCAACACGTCCGACTACAGCAAGGACTTCAAGCCAGGCACGCTGAAGGGTGCGCAGGGAACCATCCCCGGTACCTTCGCCAAGGATGACTTCAAGAAGAAGCTCCTCGCCATCGACCCGGCCCTGAAGGACTACAGCTACGCCGGCGAATCCTACGATGCCGTCAACCTGATCTCGCTGGCAGCCGAGGCCGCCAAGAGCACCAAGGGCACGGAGATCGCCAAGCAGCTCAAGGCAGTCTCCGAAGGCGGCGAGAAGTGCACCGACTTCCCGTCCTGCGTCACGCTGCTCCGCAACGGCAAGGACATCGACTACGACGGCGAGTCCGGTCCGGTGACCTTCTCCGACGCCGGCGACCCGACTGAGGCCTCCATCGGCATCTACGAGTACCAGGACGACAACACCTACAAGCCGTCCCACGAAGAAACCGGCAAGCTGTAAGCCGCCTCCCGCAACACACACAGAAAACCCCCGTCCGGCAGGACGGGGGTTTTCTGTTGTTCGGCCTAGTTCTCGTCGGCCAGCGTGCCGAGGTACAGCTGGATGACCTTGGGGTCCTTCATGAGCTCACGGCCGGTGCCGGTGTACGCATCCCTGCCCTGGTCCAGGACGTAGCCGCGGTCGCAGATCTGCAGGCAGCGGCGGGCGTTCTGTTCCACCATGATGACGGACACGCCGGCACGGTTGATCTCGTGCACCCGCAGGAAGGTCTCGTCCTGCTTGACGGGGGAGAGACCGGCCGAGGGTTCGTCCAGCAGCAGCACTGCCGGTTCCATCATCAGGGCCCGCCCCATCGCCACCATCTGCCGCTCGCCGCCGGACAGGGAACCGGCACGCTGCGCCCTGCGTTTCCCGAGTTCCGGGAACAGGCTGGTGACGAACTCGAAGCGCTCGGCGAAGTTCTTGGGCCGCTGGAACATGCCCATCTGCATGTTCTCCTCGATGGTGAGCGTGGCGAAGACGTTGTTGGTCTGCGGCACGAAACCGACGCCCTGGGTCACCAGCTTGTTGGCCTTGAGCCCGGTCAGGTCCTTGCCCCGGACCATCACGGATCCGGAGTGCACCTTCACCAGCCCGAACATGGCCTTCAGCAGGGTGGATTTGCCGGCCCCGTTCGGTCCGATGATGCCGATCAGTTCGCCCTTCCGGGCCTCGATGCTGCATCCGTTGAGGATGTTCACACCGGGGAGGTAGCCGGCCACCAGGTCGGTGACTTTGACGACGACGCCGTCCTCGGCTGCGCTGCTTGCGGCCGGGGCCGCGCTCGTGGCACTCATGCGTTGTCCTTGTCTGTGCGGCCGCTGTCTGTGCGTCCGGCGTCCATGCGCGAGGCGTCGGTGCGCGAGGCGTCGGGGCCGGCTTCGGTGATCGTGGGTACCGTGGCGTCCAGCGCGATTATGCCTGCGTCCTCAGTGCCGACGATCGATTCCTCATCCGCCGCGAGTTCCTGCTCCAGTTCCCTGATGCCCTCGGTGTCGCCGAGGTCGACGTCGTGGTGGGCGCCCAGGTAGGCGTCGATGACGGCGGGGTCCTTCATGACTTCGCCCGGGGGTCCCTCGGCCACGATCTTTCCTTCGGCCATGACCACCACCCAGTCCGCAATGTGCCGGACCATGTGCATGTCGTGTTCCACGAAGAGGACCGTCATGCCCTCGGACTTGAGGTTCTTGATGTGGTCCAGCAGCGACTGCGTCAGCGCCGGGTTCACCCCTGCCATGGGTTCGTCCAGCATCACCAGCTTGGGCCGGACCATCAGGGAGCGAGCCATTTCCAGCAGCTTGCGCTGGCCGCCGGACAGGGATGCCGCGTAGTCGTCCTTCTTGGTGTCCAGCTTGAACTTTTCCAGCAGCACGTTGGCGTGCTCGGTGATTTCCTTCTCGCGGCCGCCCCAGATGTTCTTGAACAGGGCCTTGGACAGCCTCTCGCCGGGCTGGTTGGATGCGCCGAGCCGCATGTTTTCCATGACCGTCAGCTTGCCCATGACCTTGGTCAGCTGGAACGTGCGAACCATGCCCATCCGCGCCACCTTGTAGGAGGACACCCCGGCGATGCTCTGGCCCTCGAACTGCCACTTGCCTGAGTTCGGCGTGTCAAAGCCGGTGAGCAGGTTGAAGAGGGTGGTCTTGCCGGCCCCGTTGGGGCCGATCAGGGCGGTGATTTTGTGCCGCGGGATTTCCAGGTAGTCGACGTCGACGGCGTTGATGCCGCCGAAGCTGCGGGTGACGTTTTCGGCGACGACGATCGGGTCCCGCTTCTTGCAGCCGGGGGTGTTGTCCCCGACGGCGATCGGCCGGGCATCCGTCATGTAGTCGACGCCCTCTTCCATTGCTTCTTCGCTGTGCTTGCTCATGCGAACGCCAGCTCCTTCTTGTTGCCAAAGACACCCTGCGGCCTGAAGATCATCAGCAGCATCAGGGCAATGCCCACCAGGATGTAGCGCAGCTGGCCGGCTTGGACCGTGGTCAGCCAGGTCACCGCGCCCGATTCGATGAGTCCGTACAGGACACCTTGCGTGAGGGACAGGACCACCCAGAAGATCATGGCGCCGATGACGGGCCCGAGGACGGTGGCCATGCCGCCCAGCAGCAGGCAGGTCCAGAGGAAGAACGTCAGCTCGGTCCCGTAGTTGGCGGGCTGCACGGCGCCGCGGGGGAGGGTGAAGATCATCCCGGCCAGCGCACCGAAGATGCCGCCGATCACCAGCGACTGCATCTTGTGGGCATAGACGTTCTTGCCGAGCGAGCGCACCGCGTTCTCGTCCTCGCGGATGCCCTTTAGCACCCGGCCCCAGGGGCTCCGCATCAGGAGCCAGACGAGGACGCAGCCGACGGCCACGAGGCCCCAGCCCACCACCCTGATGAAGAAGTCGCGGTTGTTCATGCCGAAGTAGGAGCCCTCGGGGAACGGGTTCATCGAATAGAAACCGCCCTCGAAGGCGGCGAGCCCGTTGGCAGAACCGGTCACGGAGGTGAGCTGGTTGGTGGTGACGACGTAGCGGACGATTTCCGCCGCCGCGATGGTGACGATAGCCAGGTAGTCCGCCCGGAGGCGGAGCGTGGGAATGCCCAGCACCAGTGCAAAGAGCACAGAACAGACGACGGCGATAAGCAGTCCCACGAAGAACGGCACCCGGAAGGTGAGCGTCGAGATGGCGAAGCCGTAGGCACCCACCGCCATGAAGCCCGCCTGGCCGAAGTTCAGCAGGCCTGAATAGCCGAAGTGAACGGCGAGGCCGAGCGCCGCGAGGGCGTAGGCCGCCGTCGTCGGGCTGAAAAGTTCGCCAGCCGCGCTGGCAAGGATAAATCCGAAGTCCATGCCTGTCTCCTAACCCACGCGCTCGCGACGGCCCAGGATGCCCTGGGGCCGGAACAAGAGGACAACGATCATGATGAAGAGTGCTCCCACGTATTTGAGGTCGGCCGCGAGGCCGAACACGGTGGTCAGTTCGACGAAGATGCCGACAATGATTGATCCGACCAGGGCGCCGAATACTGTGCCCAGGCCGCCGAGGGTGACGCCGGCGAAGATGAGCAGCAGGATCTGCGAGCCCATGTCGAAGGTGACGCCGGGGCGGTAGTAGGCCCAGAGGATGCCTCCCAGCGAAGCCAGCACCCCGCCCACGATCCAGACCAGGCGGATGACGCCGTCGACGTCGATTCCGGAGGCGGCGGCCAGCGCGGGGTTGTCCGCCACCGCGCGGGTGGCCTTGCCGAGCCTGGTCTTCAGCAGCACGACGCCGATGAGGGCGATCACGACCGCGCTGATGACCAGGGACCACAGGTTGTTGGGGGAGATGGAGACCGGACCGATCTGGATTTCGTTGCTCTGCGCAAACGGCAGCTGCTGCGTGGCGCCGCCGAAGTAGAACTGGATGATGTAGCGGATGGCCAGGGCAAGGCCGATGCTGACGATCATCATGGGGACCAGGCCGGTGCCGCGGCGGCGCAGCGGCCGCCAAAGCCCGGCGTCCTGCGCGTAGCCGAACAGTCCGCCGCCAAGCAGGGCCAGGATGATGGCCAGCCAGAAGGGCAGGTTCATGGCACTGAAACCGAAGACCAGCACGGCCCCGAGGGTCACCATCTCGCCGTGCGCGAAGTTGGTGAGCCCGGTGGTGCCGAAGATCAGGGACAGCCCCACTGAGGCCAGCGCCAGCAGCAGGCCGAAGCTCAGCCCGGCCACGAGCCTGTTCAGCAGGTTCTGGCCGAAGTCCTGCTGCTGGACCACGATGCCCTTGCCGAAGGCGAAGATGACCGAGAGGTTTGATGTCTGGCTGAAGGTGACTGTCCGGGGGTTCGACTGGCCTTCGGCGAGCTTGATTCCTTGCGGCAGCGTGGACTCGTCCAGCTTGATCTCGTAGGTGCCTTGCTGGGGAACACCAATGCTCCATGCCCCGTTGGCGCCTGACTTGGCCTCGCCGGTGAAGGTTCCGCTCTTGGCGGTGATCTTGACGCCTTCGAGCGGGCGCCGTGAATCGTCGCGGAGGAAGCCGCTGATGGTGTCCTGGAACTGCTGGTTCGACGGGGGTGGTGTCGGAGCTGGAGTAGCGGCCTGCGATGCCGGCGCTGCGACAAGCAAAAGCGCCACAACGGCGGAGGCAACGGCCCCCCATACCTTCAGCAGCCCGGCCGGCCGCCGGATGGGCAGGCCTCTCGGTGTGCGTCTCAAAATTAAAACCTCCACGTGGGGGTGGTTGCGGCCGCGTCATTGCAGCCGCTGCGAACGGAAGGATGGCGAATATCGGGGCTGGTGAAGCGGGTATTGACTTGCTGTGATATTCGTCACCCTGACCCGCTTATCGTACAGCGCGAGCAGTACAAAGCGTGTGGGCGAAGCTGACCATCAGATAGCGATCCGGTAACAACTCAAATGCCCCGTCACCAGCAGGAACTTTCCGCGCCGCTGGTCCGTGGAAATTGATAGCGTGACCCGTAGATTCATCACTCAACCCCACACATGGAGGACACCCGCAATGGCACTTGGCGGAAACCCGATCTTCAACGGAAAGAATTTCCGTGGAGCCACCCAGGCACCGCCTGTCCCGCAGGCGTACGGCCACAATAACTACGGTCAGAACCAGTTCGGCCAGACGGGTTATGGGCAGCCCGGTTACGGCCAGGGCCGCACCCCCGGTCAGGTCATGGACGGCCAGTCTGGCTGGATGTCACAGCAGCAGAACATGACCAACGACCAGTTGCAGCAGATGTACAACCGGCCTGCGGCCGGACCGTCCGAGACCGGGCGGATGACCTTCGACGACGTCATCGTCAAGACCGGCATCTGCCTCGCGGCGGTGGTGGTTGGCGCTGCCGTCACGCTGACTGTGAGCCTGTCGCTCGCCAGCATGCTCATGATCGTCGGCGCGTTGGGCGGCTTTGTGCTGGCCCTCGTCAACACGTTCAAGAAGCAGCCCTCGCCGGCCCTTATCCTTGCCTACGCGGCCCTCGAGGGATTCTTCCTCGGCGGCCTGACCCGCATCCTTGACGGGCTGTACCCGGGCGTCGGCCTGCAGGCGGTCATCGGCACGCTGTCGGTCTTCGCCGTCACTCTGGTGCTCTTCAAGAGCGGCAAGGTCCGCGCCACCCCCAAGGCGATGCGCTTCTTCATGATCGCCACCATCGGCTACGCGGTCTTCGCCCTGATCAACATGGTCATGATGTGGACCGGCGCCGTGGATTCCCCCTTCGGCCTGCGCAGCAGCGTGCACATTGCCGGCATCCCGCTGGGCGTCTTCATCGGCCTGCTCGCGATCGGCCTCGCCGCCTTCTCGCTGATCATGGACTTCACCAGCATCGAGGCAGGCGTCCGCGCCGGGGCGCCGGAGCGCTTCTCCTGGACCGCCGCCTTCGGTCTCACCGTCACCCTCGTGTGGCTGTACGTGGAAATCATCCGTCTGCTGGCCATCCTCCGCGGCGACGACTAGACGCACCGCCCCAAGGCAACGCACCGCCGTCGTAATTTAAAAAGTGAGCAAGGGTGGGCCCCGCCAACCGGCGGGGCCCACCCGCGCTTTAAAGACTGGAGTTTTTGTCCACATATCGTGACTTCGGGGGCCCTAAAGTCGCGACAAGTGGACAAAAACTCCAATGGACGAGGCTAGGTTAGGCGCTCCAGCACCACGGCCATGCCCTGCCCGCCGCCGACGCACAGGGTGGCCAGGCCCAGCGTTCCGTCCGTCTCGCGCAGGCCGTTGAGCAGCGTGGTGGTCATCCGGGCGCCGGTCATGCCGAACGGATGGCCCAGCGCGATGGCTCCTCCGTGCATGTTGAGTTTCGCGGGGTCGATCTTCAGTTCGCGGGCGCTGGCTACCACCTGGACGGCAAAGGCCTCGTTGAGCTCCACGAGGTCGATGTCGTTCATGTCCAGGCGGGCACGGGCCAGGGCCTGCCGGGAGGCTTCCACAGGGCCCATCCCCATCAGTTCGGGGGACAGGGCGGTGGCCGCGGTGGAGACGATCTTGGCCAGCGGTTCCAGCCCCAGGTCCCGGGCGAGGTCGTAGCTCATGACCACCAGGGCGGCCGCGCCGTCGTTGAGCGGGCACGCATTGCCTGCCGTAACGGTGCCCTCCCGGCGGAAAACCGGCTGCAGGGCGCTGACGGCGTCCAGGGTCACGCCCGGCCGCGGCGAATCGTCCCGGTCCACCACCGTGCCGTCGCGGCGCTCGTAGGGCGTGATTTCACGCGCGTAGAAACCGGAGGCGATTGCGGCTTCGGCCCGGTTCTGGCTCAGCACGGCCCACTCGTCCTGGTCCGCGCGGCTGATCCCATAGGACGTCGCCACATTCTCGGCCGTCTGGCCCATGGCGATGTAGATGTCCGGCATCCGGTCACCCAGCCGCGGATCCGTCCACGGTGTGTTCGACTCGGCACGCGAAGCCGTGCGCTGGCGGGCCGGCTCGAACAGCGGGTTGTGGTTCCGGGCCCCAGTCTCGCCCGCGCCGACCCAGTCCTGGTAGCGCGACACCGCTTCGACGCCGGCCGCCACGAAGGCCTGCCCTTCACCGGCGCGGATGGCGTGGAACGCCATCCGCAGGGTCTGCAGGCTGGAGGCGCAGAACCTGTTGACGGTGGCGGCGGGCACGGTGTCCAGTCCGGTGAGGATGGTGACCACGCGGGCCATGTTGGAGCCCGCCTCGCCGCACGGTTCGGCGCAGCCGAGGTACAGGTCGTCCAGGCCCGGTCCAGCGTCTCCGGTGGGGTCGAACGCCGGCAGTTTGGCCAGCGCCGCCCGGACCATTGCCGCCGCCAGATCGTCCGGCCGCTCGTCCTTCAGTGACCCCTTGAAGGCGCGGCCGATCGGGCTCCGGGCGGTTGAAACAATGACTGCTTCAGACATGCGACCAGCCTACGCCCGTAGCTGGTGTGTTAACAGCTACGCCAGCCGCATTGCCCCGGCCGCCGGGGTGACGGTGAAGATGTCCGGTGCCGTGTACCCCGCCTCCGCGAAGGCACGTACGACGGCGGTACGCACCTGCTGCTCTTCGCTCACCGGAGTCAGGGCGATGGCGGCCCCGCCAAAACCTCCGCCGGTCATCCGGGCGCCGATGGCGCCGCTGGCCCGGGAGGTGTCGACGGCGAGGTCCAGTTCGGCGCAGGAGATCTCAAAGTCGTCGCGCATGGACGCATGGCTGGCGTCGAGCAGGGCGCCGATGGCCGAGGGGCCCTGCTGCCCCAGGACTTCGACGGTCTGCAGCACCCGGTCGTTCTCGGTCACGATGTGCCTGACGCGGCGGAACGTGACCTCGTCCAGCAGCCCGCTCGCCTCGTCCAGATCGCCCGGCGTCACGTCCCGAAGCGCTTTGACGCCCAGGACCTCGGCGCCGAGCTCGCAGGAGGCCCGGCGGGAGGCGTAGCCGCCGTCGGCGTGGGAATGGGACACCTTGGTGTCGATGACCAGCAGGACCAGGCCTGCTGCCTCGGCCTCGAAGGGGACCAGCTCCACGCTCTGGTCGCGGCAGTCCAGGAACACGGCATGGCCCTTCGAACCGCGCAGCGAGGCGGACTGGTCCATGATGCCCGTGGGGGCGCCGACGAAATCATTCTCCGCGCGCTGGGTGGCCAGCACCATGTCCTCCGGGCCCAGGCCTGCCCCCGTGAGGTCGTTGAGTGCGGAGATCACGGCGCATTCAATGGCGTGCGAGGAAGACAGGCCGGCGCCGAGCGGCACGTCCGAGTCCAGCAGCAGGTCCAGGCCCGGGACGTCGATGCCGCGCTGCTGCAGCGACCAGACGACACCCAGCGGGTACTTGGTCCAGCCTTTGGCCTTCCCGCCCTCCAGCGCCGCGGTGTCCGCCGTTGTGACTCCCTGGTCCCCGTAGGTCGAAAGCATCCGGATGGTGGAGTCCGGCCGGACCCCCACAGCCACGCGGGCGGTCCTGTCGATCGCGAACGGCAACACGAACCCCTCGTTGTAGTCCGTGTGTTCGCCGATCAGGTTGACCCGGCCGGGAGCCTGCCATACGCCGTCAGGCCGGCGGCCGAACGCAGCGGTGAACCGGGCCACAAGGTCGGCGGTGGCGGGGGCGGTCATGCGCGGGCTCCTTCTGTGAGGCCGTGTTCGATCAGGCCGGGCGCAGCCGGAGCGAGCGCCTCGGCGGGGGATGCCGGGACGGTGACCGAGCGGATCCGCTCCGCCACCTGTTCCGGCGTGGTGTCGTTGATGAAGGCGCCCATGGCCGCCTCGGAACCGGCCAGGAACTTGAGCTTGTCCGCAGCGCGGCGCGGGGAGGTCAGCTGCAGGTGCAGGTAGCTGGCGGGGCGCAGCAGGTCATCCACCGGGGCCTGGTGCCAGGCCGAAATGTAGGGCGTGGGAGTGGGGTAGAGGGCGTCGAGGCGCTTGAGCAGGTCGAGGTAGACGTGGGCCAGCTCGTCCTTCTCCTCCCCGGTGAGCCCGGCCAGGTCGGGGACCTGGCGGTGCGGAACGAGGTGGATCTCCAGCGGCCACCGGGCAGCGAACGGAACGTACGCGCTGAAGCTGTCGCTTTCCAGCACCATCCGGCTGCCGTCCTCCCGTTCGGAACGGAGGAGTGAGCCCGTCAGCGTCTGCTGCCCCCCGGCGTCGTCATAAAACCTGCGCGCGGCGGCTCCCATGACGGCGGCGCGCGGCGTGACGTAAGGGTAGGCGTAGATCTGGCCGTGCGGGTGGTGCAGGGTGACGCCGATGTCCGCGCCGCGGTTCTCGAACGGAAAAACCTGCTTGATGCCGGGCAGCGCGCTGAGGGCCGCCGTCCGGTGTGCCCACGCCTCCACCACGGTGCGGGCGCGGGTCTCGCTCAGGCCGCTGAAGGATCCCGTGTGCTCCGGGGTGAAGGTGACAACCTCGCACCGTCCGAAAGCCGGTCCCGTGGTGCCCCAGCCGGGGTTGGCGGGGACCGGGCCCAGGGCCGGGCCGAGGGAGGGGAAGCGGTTTTCGAACACCACGACGTCGTAGTCCGGCGCGGGAATCTCGGACGGGTTGGCGTCGGTGGTGGGGCAGATGGGGCACTGGTCCGCGGGCGGCAGGTGGGTGCGGGTCTGGCGGTGCGCGGCCACGGCCACCCACTCGCCGGTCAGCGCGTCGTACCGGACTTCGCCGGGCTCGCCGCGGGGCGGAAGGTCCCTGCGGTCCTGGGCCTCTTCGACGGACCGCGCACGGGTTGAGCCGGCGTCGTCGAAGTAGAGCAATTCGCGGCCGTCGGCGAGCTGGGTGCTGGTGATACGGGTCATGCGTCGTGTCCTTTGAATGCTGTGGCCGACGGCGGCTGGCCGTCCGGGAGGCTGGGAGGGTGGGGAGTTAACCGGGCTGGTGTTGAGATATGCGGTGTTGCGGGGTCTTGCTTCATGCGTGCCAGCCGCAGCTCGCCGACGCACTGCCGGAGCAGCTCCTCGGCGAGGGGGCCGGCCGGGCCTGTACCGATCCTGTCGTCGGTGATGAGGACGCCGACGGCGGACAGCGGGGCAATCCCGGCAAGCGCGACGGTTCGGTACTTGGTGGCGTCGGCGAGCACAGCGAGCCTGTCCGACGCCGCGATCATGGCGGCGTTGACCTCGGACTCGAGGAGGTTCGGCGAGGTGATGCCGGCCTTCGGGTCGAAGCCGTGCACGCCCATGAAGCACAGGTCGGCGTGCAGTCTGTCCAGGGCGTGCACCGTCACCGGACCCACCAGAGCCTCGGACGGCGTGCGCTGACCGCCGAGGACCACGGTGCGGATGCCGCCGTCCGTGCCGGTGCCGCCCTCACCATCCGGCGCCAGCACGCTGGCCACCATGAGGGAGTTGGTGGCCACCGTGAGCCCAAGATCCCGGGGGAGCACCCGCGCGAGCTCGTGGGTGGTGGTGCCGCCCGAAACCAGCAGGGTCATGCCGGGGCGGAGCAGCGTCAGCGCTTCTTCGGCGATGGCCCGCTTGGCATCGGCTTCGCGGGCGGACTTCGCGCCGAACCCCGGTTCGACGGCGCCGAAGGCGGCGGGGCGGGTGGCGCCGCCGTGGACCCGCAGCAGCAGGCCTTCGGCATCGAGCGCATCGATGTCGCGCCGGACTGTCATTTCGGACACGCGGAGCAGGTCCGCGAGTTCGGCCACCCGGACGGTGCCTTCGGCGTCGAGCTCCTGGAGGATGAGGTGCTGCCGCTGTGTTGCGAGCACGTGCTCCTCCTTTCCTGTTGGCTCTGCCGCCAAGGTCTCGGCCTCGAGGGGACCGGCTGCCTGCCGGCTCAGGTGCCCGTGTGGGGCTGGTCACGATTTGTACCTGTTCCCATTGTGGCACAAAACGATCAAAAACAAATAGTTTCTAACAAAACGCAACAAGCGCTGCCTCTGGCAGGTCGCGCGTGCAGGCCACGCGTGCAGGTGCCGCGTGCGTTGTACGGTAGGTCCATGACTTCCGGTGCGGCCTCCGAAACCAGCGATTCCCCTCCCACCCAGCGGCGCTACGCCACGGGCAGGCAGTACGAGCTCCGGCGGGGCGACGCGCTCGCCGTGGTCACCGAGTTGGCCGCGGGGCTGCGGTGGTACAGCCGCGGGGATGTCCAGCTGACGGAGTCCTACGGGGACTCCGACATTCCGCCCGGCGCCACGGGCATCACCCTGGCGCCCTGGGCGAACAGGGTGGAGGATGGCGTCTGGCACCTGAACGGGAAGAAGCAGCAGCTGGACATCACCGAGGTTTCCAAGAACAACGCAAGCCACGGGCTCCTGCGCAATGCGTCGTACTCCCTGGTCGCCGAGTCCGAGTTCGCCGTGACCCTCGAGGCGCCGGTGTTCCCCCAGCACGGCTACCCGTTCCTGGTGCGGCACCGCGTGGAGTACTCCCTGGCCGAGGACCTCGGCCTGGAGGTGCGGCAAACGCTGGTCAACGACTCCGGGGCCGAGGCGCCATTCGTGCTGGGCGCGCACCCATACCTCCGGATCGGCGACGTCCCCTCCGAGGAGCTCACGCTGACGGTGGACGCCGCGACGCGGCTGGTGGCCGACGAACGACTCATCCCGCGCAGCGCCGAACCCGTGTCCGCGGACAGCGACCTGCGGCAGGGAAGGACGGTGGGGGAGCTGGATCTCGACGCCGCCCTGACGGATCTGGCGTTCGACGGCGGGATCGCCCGCCACACGCTGACCGCCCCGGATGGCCGCAGTGTCAGCCTGTGGCAGGACGAGACCTGCCCGTTCGTCCACGTGTTTGTCAGCCGCATCTACCCGGGCCGGCCCGCGGCTGTGGCGCTGGAACCCATGACGGGGCCGGCGAATGCCTTCAACTCCGGGGACAGCCTCCGCTGGCTGGCGCCCGGGGACTCATTCACCATCACGTGGGGCATCCGCGCCGACCTGGGCTAGGACGGGCGAGCCCTGTTTCCCATAGCCCGGCGGCTAGGGAAGTATTGGGCTATGACGCCAGAAAAGGACGCCACACCAGAGGACGCCGCCAACACCAGTGCCAGTGCGACGGGCAGCGCCCGCGCAGCCACGGCGAGTGCCAGCGCCACAGGCAGGGCGAGCACCACAAGCCCTCCCCGGCCCTTCGGCCGGCTGGAGCCGCGGCGCCCCCGGACCGACCGCGACCTGGAACAGGACATTCCGTACGGCGTGCGCATTGCGGCGGCCTGGGCGTGGCGGCTGGGGCTGATCCTGCTGATCACCGGCGCCCTGGTCTGGCTGCTGGCCAAAGTCAGTTTCCTCATCATTCCCGTCATGGTGGCGGCGCTGCTGGCCGGCCTGCTGAGCCCGGTGGTGCGCTGGCTGCGTAGGTCGCGCATCCCCAACGGGGCCGCCGTCGCCATCACGGTCCTGGGCTTCATCGGACTCATCGCCGGATCCCTGGCCCTTGTGGGCCGGCAGCTGGCGCTCGGTTTCCAGGAGCTGTGGAGCGAGGCTCTGACCGGCGTCCAGCAGGTCCAGGACTGGCTGGCCGAGGGCCCGCTGCACCTGACCGCGGCCCAGATCGACCAGTACATCCAGGAGGCCACGGCCGCGCTGCAGAACAACAGCAGCAGCATCCTTAGCGGCGCCCTGTCCTTCGGGAGCACCGCCGGCCACTTCGCGGCCGGGCTGGTCCTGGCACTGTTCATCCTGATCTTCTTCCTCCTGGAAGGCAACCGCATCTGGTCCTTCCTGGTCCGGCTCCTGCCGCGGCAGGCGCGGATTCCCGCCGACGGCGCCGGCCGGCGCGGCTGGACGTCCATGGTCAGCTATGCGCGGATCCAGCTGTTCGTGGCCTTCGTGGATGCCGTCGGCATCGGCGCCGGCGCCGCGATCATCGGCGTCCCGCTGGCACTGCCGCTGGGCGTGCTGGTGTTCATCGGTTCCTTCATCCCCGTGGTGGGTGCCCTCGTGACGGGCGTCATCGCGGTGCTGCTCGCCCTGGTGGCCAACGGTCCGGTCAACGCGTTGATCATGCTGGGCATCGTCCTACTGGTACAGCAGTTGGAAAGCCACATCCTGCAGCCGCTGGTCATGGGCAAGGCCGTCGCCCTGCACCCGGTGGCCGTGATCCTGTCCGTTGCCGCCGGTTCCTACCTCGCCGGCATCCCCGGCGCGCTGTTCTCGGTGCCCATCCTGGCCGTAGCAAACTCGGCGATTCGGTATATTGCTGCCAGAACGTGGGAACATGAACTTGTGCCGGCTGCCGCGGGTACCGCAGACCTGGCCTCTGCCGATGAGGACAACACCTTCAGGGAAGTCCGGCTGCCGGGCTCGCATTCCAGCCACGGCAACCCTGCCGGCACTGCACACGGCGCCCCGGGCGGCAACGCCGCCCCCGGTGCCGACGTCGAATCACCCAAAGGAGAATAGTTCGTGAACACCCCCGAAAGCCTTCCCGTCACGCTGGACGATGTCCTTGAGGCGCAGAAGCTGCTGGACGGGATTATTGCGCGGACCCCGGTCGAATCATCCCGGGCCCTGGGCGGCATGGTGGGCGGCGAGGTCTTCTTCAAGTGCGAGAACCTGCAGCGCGCCGGCTCCTTCAAAGTGCGCGGCGCCTACGTTCGGATGGCCCGACTCTCCGAATCGGACAAGAAACGCGGCGTGGTGGCCGCCTCCGCCGGCAACCATGCGCAAGGCGTGGCCGTCGCCGCCAAGAGCCTGGGCATCAACGCCCGGATCTACATGCCGCTCGGCGTCGCGCTGCCCAAACTCGCCGCCACCCGCAGCCACGGCGCCGAGGTGGTCCTGCACGGGCACAACGTGGATGAGGCCCTCGCCGAGGCCCAGCGTTACGCCGACGACACGGGCGCCGTCTTCGTCCACCCCTTCGACAACGTGGACGTCGTGGCCGGCCAGGGCACCCTGGGCCTGGAGATCCTGGAACAGGTGCCCAACGTTGACACCATCCTGATGGGAGTCGGCGGCGGCGGCCTCCTGGCCGGCGTCGCTGTGGCCGTCAAGGCCCGCGCCAAGGAACTTGGCCGCGAAATCCGCATCATCGGCGTGCAGGCCGAAAACGCAGCCGCCTACCCGCCGTCGCTGGCAGCTGACGCCCTGGTGCCGCTCAAGAAGGTGTCCACCATGGCCGACGGCATCGCCGTGGGCCGGCCGGGGCAACTGCCCTTCAGCATCATCCGCGAACTGGTGGACGATGTGGTCACCGTCAGCGAGGACTCCCTGGCTCGGGCACTGATCTTCCTGCTGGAACGGGCCAAGATGGTGGTGGAGCCCGCCGGGGCGGTGGGCGTTGCTGCCCTCATGGACGGCAAGATCGAGAACCCGGGGACCACCGCCGTCGTCCTCTCCGGCGGCAACATCGACCCCATGCTGATGCTCAAGGTGATCCAGCGCGGCCTCTCTGCCGCCGGCCGGTACATGACCGTGCGGATGATGCTCGACGACCGCCCTGGCTCGCTGGCCACCATCGCGCGCATCATCGCCGAGAATGACGCCAACGTGACCGGCCTCGACCACACCCGCGTCGGCGGCTCCATCAGCATGGGCGACGTCTCGATCACGGTGAACCTTGAAACCAAGGGCCACGAGCACGGCGAACAGGTCCTCGGCGCCCTGCGCGCGGAGGGCTTTCAGCCGATCGTGGTGCACTAGGAGCCGAGATGCTGGACAGCCCGGGGGAGGCGCCCGCCACCAGGGAAACGGCCGCCGCCCGCGCCAAGGCCGGACTGCTGGTGGTGGGATCCTTCGTGCTGCTGCTGTTCGCCATTGAGCTGGTCAACACGGTGCTGCTGCACTCGCTGAACGGCGTCTTCGGGCTCAGGCCCAGAAGCGCCGACGGCATCCTGGACGTATTCACCTTCCCGCTGCTGCACGCCAACCTCAACCACGTGCTGTCCAATGCGCTGCCCCTGATCATCTTCGGGTTCCTGGTGTTCCTGTCCGGCATCCGAGTGTTCCTCACGGCCGTGGCCTGCAGCTGGCTGGGCTCCGGGCTGGCCGTCTGGCTGTTTGGCGCCGGCGGGGTCACCGTGGGCTCGTCCGGCCTGGTCTTCGGCCTGTTCGCGTTCCTCCTGGTGCGCGGGTTCTTCAACCGCAGCTGGTGGCAGATCCTGCTCTCGGTGGTGCTGTTCCTGGCCTACGGCAGCATCCTGTTTGGCATCATTCCGAACGTGGCGGGATACGTGTCCTGGCAGGCCCACCTCGGCGGCGCGGCAGGCGGCGTTCTGGCCGCCGTCGTGCTGCGGGCACGGGCCTCCCGCCGCTCAGCGGCGCTTGGCCGTGAAGGATAACCTCAGCTGGTTAAAGCACGACGCCGGCCGTCCCCGGAAGTGGGGAGGCCGGCGTCGTGCGTTTGCTGGGACCGCGGACGGAAGCGGTGTTAGCCCGAGTAGGGCTTGGCGGAGATGATCTCCACTGAGATGTCCTTGCCGTTGGGGGCGGTGTAGCTGAGCTTGTCGCCCTCCTTGTGGCCCATGATCGCGGCACCGAGCGGGGACTTCTCGCTGAAGACGTCCAGGTCGGAGTCGCCGGCGATTTCGCGGGAGCCGAGCAGGAAGGTCTCCTCGTCACCGGCGATGCGGGCCACGACGATCATGCCGGGCTCAACGATTCCGTCGTCGGCCGGTGCCTCGCCGACGTGGGCGTCGCGGAGCAGGACGGTCAGCTGCCGGATGCGGGCCTCGATCTTGCCCTGCTCTTCCTTCGCAGCGTGGTAACCGCCGTTCTCCTTGAGGTCTCCCTCCTGACGGGCAGCGTCGATCTTCTGGACGATTTCCGCACGGCCGGGGCCGGAAAGGTGGTCCAGCTCTGCCTTCAGGCGGTCAAAAGCTTCCTGGGTAAGCCAAGCTGCAGGCGCGCTGTTAGTGGTAGACACGGACTTCTCCTCTAGTGGGTGTACAAGCGGTCATACAAACAAAGACCCCGCCACGGTGGCCACCTGTGGAACTCAGTAACCATCTCAGCGGGGTAAAGGTATTGATCCATTGTAGTCAATCCTGTGGAGTAAACCCAATAACCAAGCGGCGTGGGTCACACGCGTTCTTTCTGCCGCCCGTTTTGCTGCGGGCGTTGGGCGGGTCCTAGGAGGCCGCGGGCTTCGGGATCCAGCAGTTGTCCACGACGCCCGAGACGGCCTGGGATTCGGTGCGCAGGACCACCCGCTGGGCGAGGGTGCGCCCGCCGTCGGCGCTCTGGCCCTGGTCCTCCTGCTCCACCGGCGGAATGTTGACGACTTTCCAGCCGACCACGGCGAACTTGGAATCCAGCGCCTTGATGGCGCACTGGACCACCGTGCCGGGTTCCCTCGTCACTTGGAAGTCCACCTCGGCCTGGGTGGCATCCGTGGTCCGGTAGCCGATGTCCTTGTACGACACCGACGCCATGGAATTCGATGTGGAAACCCAGGCCAGGAAGCCCATTCCGATTGCGAGGGCCACGATGACCGCCCAGCGCCGGGCCTTTCCGGACAGCCTGCGCTTTGGACGGCCATAGCGATTGGCTAGGCTAATGTCTGCAGGCTGGGAAGTGCCCGACTTGTCCTCGGTAGTCACCATTCCAGTTTAGTGGCGATTGCCCGGGGAATTATCCGGCGCCAGCACTGCAGCCATTCCCAGGAGAAAGAGGAGCAGTCCCAGATGACAGCGTCCCCCAGCCAGTCGTCCCCGCTTCGCCTGCTGGCAGTCCACGCCCACCCGGATGACGAATCCAGCAAGGGCGCAGCCACCATGGCCATGTATGCCGCGGCCGGTGTGGACGTTATGGTCGCGACCTGCACGGACGGCTCCCGCGGCGACATCCAGAACCCGGCCATGGAGTCCGCACCCCATCCGAAGCGCGACATGGCCGGCGCCCGCCGGCTCGAGATGAACGAGGCCGCCCGGCTGCTGGGCATCCGGCAGCGCTGGCTGGGCTTCGTGGACTCTGGCCTGCCCGAGGGCGATCCGCTCCCGCCGCTGCCGGCCGGGTGCTTCGCCCTGCAGCCGCTGGAACGGGCAGCGGCCCCCCTGGTCCGGCTGGTCCGGGACTTCAAGCCGCACGTCATGGTCAGCTATGACGAAAACGGTGGCTACCCGCACCCTGACCACATCATGGCCCACCGGGTAGCGGCGGAAGCCTTCGACGCCGCCGGCGACCCTGCGCGGTATCCGGGCACCGGGGAGGCCTGGGAGCCGAGCAAGCTCTACTACGACCGTGCCTTCAGCCCGGAACGCTTCCGCGCACTGCATTTTGCGCTGGAGGAGGCAGGGCTCCAGTCGCCTTACGCCCAGCGCCTCGCGGCCTGGCTGGAGGCCGACGCCGAAGGGCACACCCCGCCGCCGCCCACGCACGAAACCACCACCCAGGTGGACTGCGGTGCCTTCTTCGAAACCCGCGACAACGCCCTCCGCGCCCACAGGACGCAGGTGGACCCGCTCGGCTTCTTCTTCGCCGTATCGGCGGAGATGCAGGCGCGCGTCTGGCCCTGGGAGGACTACACGCTGATCCGGTCCAGGGTGTCCTCCGAGCTGCCGGAAAAGGACCTGTTCGCGGGGCTAAGATAGAGACAAGAGACATTTTCTATCCCGTGTAGAAAATGCCCTGCAGAAAACCCGCGCAGTAGGCCGGCGGCCGAAACGGCGGCGGCCGCGCGGACCAACGGACCGGACGTCAGCCCACGCGGCGGACGGCGGCCCCAGCCTTGAGAAGGTTTGAACAGTGCACCATTTGCTCATCGCCCTGGCGACGTCCCCGGCACCCTCCCCGTCGCTGCGCCCCGGCCTGTCCCAGGACCAGGTCACCCCGGGCCTGCTGGGCTTCCTGCTGACCGCCTTCATCGTGGTGCTGACCGCGCTGCTCATCGTGGACATGGTGCGCCGCATCCGCCGGGTGCGGTACCGCGCCCAGGTGGAGGAGGAACGCCAGGCTGCGGCCGAGGCGGCCGATATTGCCCGTGACGATGCCGCCAACGGCAATGCAGGCCGCACCGACACCTGATCCCGGGACGGGGGAGCCCCCAGCCGGGCAGCCGAAGCCGGGGGAGCGCAACACCCTCGCCGCGGAACACTCTGCCTACCTGCGCCAGCACGCCGGCAATCCGGTGCACTGGCAGCCGTTCGGGGACGCAGCCTTTGCGGGGGCCGCGTCCAGGGACGTCCCCGTGTTCCTGTCCATCGGCTACGCCGCCTGCCACTGGTGCCACGTCATGGCCCGCGAATCCTTCGAGGACCAGGCCACCGCTGACTACCTGAACAGCCATTTCGTGGCGGTCAAGGTGGACCGCGAGGAACGTCCCGACGTCGATTCCGTCTACATGGCCGCCACGCAGGCCATCAGCGGCGAGGGCGGCTGGCCCATGTCCGTCTTCCTGACCCCCGAGGGCCTGGCCTTCCACGCCGGGACCTACTTCCCGCCCCGGCCCCTGCCGGGCCGTCCTTCCTTCCGCCAGGTCCTCGAGGCCGTGCACGAGGCGTGGACTGAACGGCGCGATGCTGTGGAGGAGAATGCCCGTTCCCTGGCGCAGAACATGGGCCAGGTCCAGCTCGCCGCTGCCGTGGACGTGTCGCGTCCGCCAGACGTGCTCGACGCCGGGCTGTTGCCCGCCGCCGTCCGCTCCCTGGCCGGGTCGGAAGACCCCGACGACGGCGGGTTCGGCACCGCCCCCAAGTTCCCGCCGTCGGCCGTCCTGGAGTTCCTGGTTCGGCACGCGGCCGTGCCGTCGGACACCGCCGACGCGGCCAGGGACATGGCCCGACGAACGCTCGCGGCGATGGCCCGCTCGGCTCTTTTTGACCAGCTCGACGGCGGCTTCGCCCGGTATTCGGTGACGCGCGACTGGTCGGTTCCGCACTTCGAGAAGATGCTCTACGACAACGCCCAGCTGCTGCGCGTCTACGTGCACTGGATCCGGCTGGGCGGGACGCCGGGGTTCCCGGCAGCCGAGGCGGCGGACATCGCGGCCCGGACCGCTGACTGGATGCTCGCCGCGCTGGGGCTCCCGGATGGTGGACTGGCATCATCGTTGGATGCCGACTCCGTGGTGGACGGGGAGCACCACGAAGGGGCCAGCTACCTCTGGACCCCCGACGATCTGACGCAGGTGCTCGGGGCGGAGGACGCCGCCGCCGTCGCCTCGATGATGAACGTCGGCGCCCGCGGAACCGTCTCGGAGTTGGGGTCGCCGCTGCACCCGGGCCGGGCGCTGGATGGCGACGAGGCGCGGCTCTGGCAGGAGGTGAGGCCCCGCCTTCAGGAAGCCAGGGCACGCAGGCCGCAGCCCGAGCGGGACGAGAAGGTGGTGGCGGGCTGGAACGGGCTGGCCATTGCGGCGCTCGCTGAGGCCGGGGCAGTCCTGGACCGGCCTGATCTGGTGGCGGCAGCTGGCCGGATCGCCGGCTATTTGGAACGGGTCCACTGGCGGCCAGTGCTGGGGGCGGCGGCACCGGGTGAACCGGCGACGGGCGAACTGGTCCGGGTTTCGCATGGCGGCGCGGCGCGCGGAATCGGCGGCCTGCTGGAGGATTATGCGTTCTGTGCGGACGGCTTCCTGGCGCTGTACTCGGCCACCGGCGATCCCCGCTGGTACACCCTTGCCGAGGCGCTGATCCAGGCGGCGTGCACGCGGTTCGTGGACGGCGGACGGCTCGCCGACTCCGCCGGCGAGTCGGAGCAGGTGGTCAGCGCCCAGGGCGGAAGGCCGGGCCTGGACCCCTTCGACAACGCCACGCCCAGCGGCGCGGCCGCTTTTGCCGGCGTCCTGCTGGGCTACGCCACCCTGTCAGGCTCCACGGACCACCGGATCATGGCCGGTAACATCCTGGCCCTGGTGCCGCCGCTCGCAACGCGGGCACCGCGCGTGGCGGGATGGCTGCTGGCCACAGCGCAGGCCGCGCTGGCGGGGCCGCTGGAGGCCGCCGTCGTCGGATCCCCCGGTCCCGAGCGGGACGCCCTGCACCGCGCGCTGCTGCAGTCCCCAAGTCCGGGGCTGGCAATTGCGGTGGGTGCGGCAGAGGCGGACGACGGCGGGGAGCCGGCCGAGGTGCCGCTGCTGCGGCAGAGGCCGGCAGGACGGGGCGGTGCGCCGCTCGTGTACGTGTGCCGCGGTATGGTCTGCGACCGGCCCGTGGCGACCGTGGCGGAGGTGCTGGAACGCGTCAGCTCAGCACAGCGATGAGGATGGCCGCGAAGTGCGCGGCAAAGGCCAGCACGGTGAAGGCGTGGAACAGTTCGTGGAAGCCGAAATGCTCGTAGCTGAAGTTGGGTTTCTTGAGGGCGTAGAACACGGCCCCGGCGATGTACAGGGCGCCACCGATGCAGATGAGCAGGGCCGCCGGGACGCTCGCCGCGAAGAAGGCGGGCAGGTAGAAGAGGGAGCCGCAGCCGAGGCCGATATAGATGGGCACGTACAGCCAGCGTGGCGCGTCGGTCCAGAGCAGCCGGAAGAGGACACCCAGGATCGCGGCGGACCAGATCAGCCAGAGGAGGAACTCCGCCGTCGGCCTCTCCAGCAGGCTCCACGCAAGGGGAGTGTAACTGCCGGCGATCACCAGCATGATGTTGGTGTGGTCCAGCCGCTTGAGGACGCGCTTGACGCCGGGGGACCAGTTCCCGCGGTGGTACACCGCGCTGACGCCGAACAGCAGCACGCCGGTGAGCGCGTAGATGGCGGACGTGATCTTGCGGTCCGCGGTGGGAGCCACCGCAACGAGAACGATCCCGGCAGCCAGGGCGAACGGCGCGGTGACCGTGTGGATCCAACCCCGCCATTTGGGCTTGATGGTCAGCAGTTCCGCGATGCGCGTCGCGGCGTCGTCCACCGCGCCGGGTTCAGCCTTCGACGGCTCCGGTCCGCCGGAAGCTCCGTCCGGGGCGTTGCTTTTCATGTCATCCAGAATAACCTACGGGTCAGTAAGTTACTCGCCGGTAGGGGCGCCGCGGTTGATGCTGGTAGCTCCGCGAGCGGGGCCGCCGGCGGCCCCGTGCACCCGGCCGCGGCCTCCGGGCGGTAGCCTAGAACTTGCACAAAAGTCGTACAGAGGAAGTCAGGTGAGTCTCCGGATGGAATGGCCCGGGTTCCTCTACGGCTTCTATGAGCGCAAGCTCCTGCGCTCCCTGGAGCCGGAACGGATCCCCCGGCACATCGGCGTCATGGTGGACGGCAACCGGCGCTGGGCACGGCAGTTCAATGCCCCTACCAGCCAGGGCCATCAGGCCGGCGCGGACAAGATCCATGAGTTCCTCGGCTGGTGCCAGGAGCTGGGCGTCCGCGTGGTCACGCTCTACATGCTTTCCACGGACAACATGAGCCGCTCCGGCGAGGAGCTCGACCTGCTCATGGGCATCATCGCCAACACGCTGGACCGGCTCGACGAGGACGCCGACATTTCGGTCCACGCCATGGGCGCCCCGGAGCTGCTGCCCGACTACCTGGCGGAGCGGCTGACCAAGCTTACGGCCCGGACGCCGGTCCGCGAGAAACTCCACGTGAACGTGGCCGTCGGCTACGGCGGCCGGCGCGAGATTGTGGACGCGGTGCGCGAGCTGCTGCACGACGCCGTGGCGCACAAGGCGGACATCAGCGAGCTGGCCGACTCCCTGAGCGTGGAGGACATCTCCCGCTTCCTTTACACCCGCGGCCAGCCCGATCCGGACCTGGTGATCCGGACCTCCGGCGAGCAGCGGCTCTCGGGCTTTCTGATGTGGCAGAGCGCCTACAGCGAGTTCTACTTCTGCGAGGCCCTCTGGCCGGCCTTCCGGAAGGTGGATTTCCTTCGCGCCCTGCGTGATTACGCCGGCAGGCAGCGGCGCTTCGGTTCCTAGCCATTTCGGCGCCTGTTGGCAGCCTTTTGGGCCGCCGCCGTTCACTCCGAATTCACATGACGGCAACAGGAATCGCCGGAAGAAGACGTTGGAAATTAGTTCGGGGCGATTTACGTTAAACCCATCAGCAGGCAAACCGCCGGCTGATCGGGGAGGCCAGTACATGGAGCGATTCTTCGCACCGGTTGTATGGGAGGCCGGATCCGGCCTCGTGGCCGAGCCGCCTCACCAATAACAATTCCGGGCATGTGCCCCGGGGCTGGAGTCGATGTGGCTATTTCTGAACGACTGCCCGAAGTCATCACGGACAAGGGTGAGAAGGCTACCTCTCGCGCCAAGCGAGCCATTTCAAAGACCGGTGCGGACACGAAAGACGCCGCAGCCGGTCTTGCTGTTTCCGGCCCAATGACTGAAATCCAGCCGTCAGTCTCCACTTTCGTCATCGATACCTCCGTGCTGCTGTCCGACCCCCGCGCGCTGCTGCGCTTCGCGGAGCACGAGGTCATTGTGCCGATCGTGGTGATCACCGAACTTGAAGGGAAGCGGCACGACCCCGAACTAGGCTACTTCGCACGGAAGGCGCTCCGGCTCCTTGATGACCTCCGCATCCAGCACGGCGGGCTGAACCGGCCCGTTCCGCTGGGTGACACGGGCGGTACGCTCATGATCGAGCTGAACCACATCTCGGCCGAAGTCCTGCCGGCCGGATTCCGCGCCGGGGACAATGACAGCCGCATCCTGGCCGTCGCAAAGAACCTCTCCAATGAGGGGCGCAACGTCACCGTGGTGTCCAAGGACCTCCCGATGCGGGTCAAGGCCTCGGCCATGGGCCTGCTGGCCGACGAATACCGCAACGAGCTCGTCAAGGATTCCGGGTGGACCGGCGTCGCCGAGATCGATGCCAGCGACGAGGAGATCTCCACGCTGTACGGCCACGAACCGGTCTACATCCCGGCGGCTGCCGAGATGCCGGTCAACACCGGCCTGGTGGTGCTCAGCAGCCGCGGTTCGGCCCTCGGCCGCGTCGGTGCCGACAAGCAGGTCCGGCTGGTCAAGGGCGACCGCGACGTTTTCGGTCTCCATGGGCGCTCCGCGGAGCAGCGGCTCGCCATCGACCTGCTGATGGACCCGTCGGTGGGCATCGTCTCCATGGGCGGCCGCGCGGGCACCGGCAAATCGGCCCTTGCCCTGTGCGCCGGCCTGGAAGCGGTATTGGAACGCCGCGAGCACCGCAAAGTGATCGTGTTCCGCCCGCTGTTCGCCGTCGGCGGCCAGGAGCTCGGCTACCTGCCGGGCTCGGAGCAGGAAAAGATGAACCCCTGGGCGCAGGCGGTCTTCGACACCCTCGGTGCCCTGGTGAGCCAGGAAGTCGTGGAGGAAGTCATGGACCGCGGCATGCTGGAGGTCATGCCGCTGACCCACATCCGCGGACGCTCCCTGCACGACGCCTTCGTGATCGTGGACGAGGCCCAGTCGCTCGAAAAGAACGTCCTGCTCACGGTCATGAGCCGGATCGGGCAGAACTCGAAGATCGTCCTCACCCACGACGTTGCCCAGCGCGACAACCTCCGGGTCGGACGGCACGACGGCATCGCAGCCGTGGTCGAAACCCTGAAGGGCCACCCGCTCTTCGGCCACATCACCCTCACCCGGTCCGAACGCTCGCCCATTGCGGCGCTCGTCACGGACCTCCTCGAAGGGGCGTAGGACTGGGTCGGGTGGCGCGGGCGCGGGGGGCCGTGCCGGCCCCACCCACCCCCAAGGCCAAAAATGGGCGGGATGAAAGACCCCAACCCCCCAAAATTGTTTAAACGC
>NZ_JBHUSE010000002.1:0-235069 GCF_042674585.1 Arthrobacter sp. NPDC057013 | reverse complement strand
CAAAAACCCCCACCCCCGCCCCCAACCCGCCCCCTTTGGGGGGCTCGTCCGGCACCTCCTGTTGGGGGGTTTGTTGGGGGGGGGGGGCGGTGGCGGGGGGGTGGGTCCGCGCAACCGGCACCCCTTTTGCCAAATGTGGCCGGATAGAACGGAGCCCAAGCGGCCATTTTTGGTAACGCGCGGGCGAGGGGCGGGCCAAGCTCAAGCGGTGGCGACACCCAGGAGGAACTGTGCCGTCGGTTTGGTCTTCTACCTTCAGGTGCCAGTCTGGCCGGTTGAACGCGATGCGCGTGTGAGGCGGACCCGGTGGACTGTTTCCTGCTTACCGCCCCAGGACATGCGGGTGACGCCGTTCAGTTCGTAGCCGGGCGCGGGGACGCGGGCCGCCTGCACCGGGAGCACCTGCACCGGAACCGCCTGGTCCGGCAGCGCGGGCGTCAGCTGGTGTGGTGCGACAAACCGAGGGACAGCCGGGTGTTGCCAGGCCCTTCCAGCACCAGGGCGATCGCCTGATTGGGCAGTTCGAAGACCATGGTGGCGTCCGCGGTATCGCCCGGCTTGAGCTGCTGCTTCCCTGGCGATGTCCACAGCGGATGAATGCTGTTGGCACCCAGGCCCGTCACCGAGAACTGCGATGTGTCCAGTGCAACACCGTCACCCTCCAGGGCGGTGAACTGCACCAGGATCCGGACCCGGTGGGTGCCCGCTGACGGCCCCTCGTCCAGGACCTGGACCCGTTCCGGCGGAAGCCAGCCGTCCTTTTCCAGCGGAATGATGCCGTTGACCCGCGCCGTTCCGCCGGGGATCACCGCACTCGCGCCCAGCGGGGTGCTCGCCTCCGGCTTGGCCGTGAGGAAGAGATATCCCAGCACGAGTCCCAGGGCGCAGAGCAGGCTGATCGGGATCAGCAGCAGTCTCCTTCGCCGCCGGGTACCGGTCCTGCCGGCCGTGTCAGCTGGTGTCGATACGTCTGGGGCCATGGTTGACATGGCACGAGTGTGAAGCCGTCAGGTTGGAAAAAACCTGCGCGCACCCCCGCATTCCGGGTGGCCCGTCAGGCGGGGTTGGGCCGCAGCGGCCACTGGATGTGCTCGCGCACGTCGGTGAGGTTCATCGGCTCGGCCACGAAAAGGTCGTCCAGCATGTACTCGTCCACGGCCAGGATCCGGATGCGGTGCCCGGGCAGCCGGCCCTCGCCGTCGAGCGGTTCTGCGGAGACGCAGATGCCGGTCCCGGCGTCGATGCGGATCCTGGTCCGGCCGGGGCCGCAGAGTGGCGACGCCGGCTCCAGCGGACGGTATCCGGGGTTCGGGGTGACCACGGTTTCCAGCGCCGGACGGCCTTCATGCATCAGTTCCTGAACGGGCTCCAGCAGCTCCACGGCGTTGGCGTTGGGGAACTCCAGCGGCACCGGGGCATTGCCTGCCAGCTCCACGGGGTCCAGTGCAGCGGCGAAGCGGCCGTTGCCGAACGACGGTTCCCCGTACGCGGCCTCGGGGCGGCGCCGCACCAGCCCGCCGTCGTCGTAAACCGGGGTCACCAGGTGCGCCGGAAGGAGCCACGACTTCCGCTTGGCGCTGGTGTACAGGCCGTCGCGGGAATCGTTGATGCCGGTGGTGCTGCCGAGCAGGGTGCCGTCGCCGGACTCGAGTCGGAGCGCGCCGGGACGGCGCAGCCAGGCACGGACCATGTCACCCCCGGGAGTTTCGGTGTATTCGAAGCGCAGGGACTGCCATTTCCACGGGGACGAGCGGCAAAGGTTGCGAAAGGAGGCGGCCGACGTGGGCGTCGCACCGCCGCCGTGTTCCTGCCGGTGTTTGGCATCCCAGGTCCCCATATCCACAGTTTACGCGCGGCCCCCAGCGGCAGGCCGGGCAATCCAGTAGCATCCGAGTGTGATCCAACGACTGGGGGAACTGTGGGAAGCGGCACCGCCGGCGTTCTGGCTGCTGCTGGCTGCGTGCGCCTACTTCGCCGTGATGGCGGTGCGGCTCACGGTCATCGACGTCCGGCACCACCTGCTGCCCAACCGGATCGTCTTCCCCTCCTATGGCGTGGCCGGGGTGTTGCTGCTGGGGGCGGTGCTCATTCTGGCCGTCGGGGATCCGTCAGGAGTGCCCGACGGCGCCGCCCGCCTTTTCGGCGTTCCTGCGCTGAGGATTGCGGCAGGGGGAGCGGTGCTGTGGCTCTTCTACTTCGTGCTGCGGCTCGTGTACCCGCCGGGCATGGGGTTCGGTGACGTGAAACTCGCCGGCGTCCTGGGCCTGTACCTGGGCTACCTTGGCTGGCCGCACGTTTTCGCGGGCACGTTCGCCGCCTTCCTGCTCGGCGGGCTCTGGAGCATCGGCCTGCTGGCGCTGCGGCGCGGGACGCTCAAGTCGGCCATTCCTTTCGGGCCGTTCATGCTGGCCGGGGCGGCCGCGGCGATGGTCCTGCTGCCCGCCTGACCGCCGCTCAAAAAGCGCGAGGCCCGAGTCGAACAGGAACAGCTGGACGCACATGACCCAGATCCGGCGGTCGGAGAAGCTTGGAGTTTTTGTCCACGTATCGCGACTTGGAGGCCCTCCAACTCGCGATATCTGGACAAAAACTCCACGGTGGGGGAGGGGAAAGTTAAAAAGCGAACGACGGCGGCCGCCCGCCCTCGCTGGGAAGGTGGGCGGCCGCCGTCGAACTTAGGCGGTGGGGGACCTAGGCCTTGTGGGCCGGAGCCGTCATGGTGGTGACGTCCAGTGCCTTGTCCAGGTCGGCCTCGGAAACCTTGCCCTCGCCCTCGCCGACGAAGCCGAGCTTCACGGTGGCCTGGCGGACGGTGAGGCCTTCGGCAACAGCGGTCTTGGCGATCTTGGCGGCGTTTTCGTAGCCGATGAACTTGTTCAGCGGGGTGACGATGGACGGCGAGGCCTCGGCAAGGAAGCGGGCGCGCTCGACGTTGGCGGTGATGCCGTCGATCATCTTGTCGGCCATGACGCGGCTGGTGTTGGCCAGCAGGCGTACGGACTCGAGCAGGTTGGCGGCCATCACTGGGATGCCGACGTTCAGCTCGAAGGCGCCGTTGGTGCCGGACCAGGCGATCGCGGTGTCGTTGCCGATAACCTGCGCGCAGACCATGATGGACGCTTCGCAGATGACGGGGTTGACCTTGCCCGGCATGATGGACGAGCCCGGCTGCAGGTCCGGAATGGCGATCTCGCCAAGGCCGGTGTTGGGGCCGGAGCCCATCCAGCGCAGGTCATTGTTGATCTTCATGAAGGAGATCGCAATGTTGCGCAGCTGGCTGGAGGCTTCGATGAGGCCGTCGCGGTTGGCCTGGGCCTCGAAGTGGTCGCGGGCCTCGGTCAGCGGCAGGCCGGTGTCGGTGGCGAGCAGCTCGATGACACGCTCCGGGAAGCCTGCAGGGGTGTTGATGCCGGTGCCCACGGCGGTGCCGCCCAGGGGAACTTCGGCAACGCGGGGGAGTGCGGCGTTGATGCGCTCGATGCCGTAGCGGACCTGCGCGGCGTAGCCGCCGAATTCCTGGCCGAGGGTGACCGGGGTGGCGTCCATGAGGTGCGTGCGGCCGGACTTGACGACGTCCTTGAACTCAACGGCCTTCCGCTCCAGCGACTCGGCGAGGTAGCCGAGGGCCGGGATGAGGTCGTTGATCAGGGCCGAGGTGGCGGCAACGTGGACGGAGGTGGGGAACACGTCGTTGGAGGACTGCGAGGCGTTGACGTGGTCGTTGGGGTGGACCACCTTGTCGCTGCCGGCAGCCTTGAGGGCGCGCGATGCCAGCTCGGCGAGGACCTCGTTGGTGTTCATGTTCGAGGACGTGCCCGAGCCGGTCTGGAAGACATCGATGGGGAAGTCACCGTCGTACTTGCCCGTAGCCACCTCGTCGGCAGCGTCTGCGATCGCCTTGGCCAGCTCGCCGTCGAGCACACCCAGTTCAGCGTTGGCCTGGGCAGCGGCCTTCTTGACCCGGGCCAGCGCCTCAATGTGCGCACGTTCCAGGGTTTTTCCGGAGATCGGGAAGTTCTCGACTGCACGCTGCGTCTGCGCGCGGTACAGGGCGTTCACGGGGACGCGGACTTCGCCCATCGTGTCATGTTCAATGCGGAACTCTTCAGTGGAAGTCATGGGGCTAGCTTAGGACGCCCGGGCGCCGCATCGAAAACCGTGAACGGCTTGCGACAGGCGGCCAGCCCGGGCGCTTTCCGGCTGCTTTTAGAGGTCGCCGATTCCGGAAACAAGCTCCGCGTGGCCTTCGCCGAGGCTGTACGAGAGGCCGATAACCGCCGCCTTGCCGGACTCGATTGCGTCCGAAATCACACGCGAGCTGTCAACCAGGCGCTGGGAGGTCTGCTTGACGTGCTCCACCACCATGTCGTTGACCTCCGTCTGCTCGTTCCGCAGGGAGGTGAGGACCGACGGCGTGATGCGCTCCACGAGGTCGCGGATGAAACCCGTCGGCATCTGGCCGGTTTCGACGGCGGACTTCGTGGCACTGACCGCTCCGCAGCTGTCGTGGCCGAGGATCACGATCAGCGGCACACCCAATACGCCGATGCTGTACTCGAGTGAGCCGAGGACGGCGTCGTCGATGACCTGGCCGGCGGTCCGGACGACGAAAACGTCACCGAGCCCGACGTCGAAAATGATTTCAGCGGCGAGCCGCGAGTCCGAGCAACCGAAGATCACCGCGAACGGGTGCTGGTTCTCCACGAGCGAGGACCGCCGCGAGGCATCCTGGTTCGGGTGCGAGGATTCGCCGGTTACGAAGCGTTGGTTGCCTTCGCGCAGTCGGCGCCAGGCCAGGGCAGGAGTCAGATTTGTCGTCACGGCCCCACCTTACGGTGTGGGGCTCGCCGAGCGGGAAACAATGACAGCAGGGTTACTTTCCAGGGATTTGACGACGGCGCCCGCCAGGACCGCGAACTCCTCCAGGTTGGCGTCGCCCGCCAGGACAACGGTGGTGCCGCGGTAGGTGAGGACCATGCTCTTCTCGCCCTTGCCCGTGTCATGGAGTTCCCAGTCCTTGCCGCCGGCGTTGCGCGTGCCGGTGACAGGGGCGTTCTTGGTCTGCTGCAGGAGCCAGGTGGGGTTGGCCTTGCTGGTCTGCGTCAGGCCAATGAATTTTTCCTTCGGGGTCACGTACCCGACTTCCCAGGCCGCGACGCCGGTGCCGGTGGCGGCCGTCCAGCGGGCGTAGTTCGGGTGGAATGCGTCACCCGGCGCGGGGGCCACCGGTGTGAATCCCGCCACACCCGAGGCGTTCCCGGCCACCGCGCTGACGTCGATGTTGGGCCGGAAGCCCTCCGACTTCGGGGAGGGGTTCATCAGGACGATCGGCAGGAACGCGGCGACGCTCACCAGCAGGGCAATGATCATTCCGATCACCGAGGCATTGGCCCGTTTCGCGGCAGCCGCGGGGATTACGGGCTTAACGGGCTGGCCTCCTGTTGCCGGGGAGGGGGCGGGCGCCTGGAGGCGGCTCGAGGGGGCGGACTGGTCCTGCGTATCACTCACCCTTCTATAGTCGCGCATGCGGGGTCCGAACTCACATTCGAAGTAGGCAGCGGTGAGGCCGCGAGTCCGTTACAAGGTGGGGTCATGCGCCGCCCGTGGCCCCGCGGTGACGACTATGATCAGTTACAGAGGAATCACCGCGACGGTCGACTCGGGCCCCGCGGGTTCAATGATCGCCACTCGAAGAAGAGGTTCACGTGTCACCAGCGTCCATCACCCAGAAGTACTCAACGCTTTCCCCGTCGCTCGCCGTCGGAACCGACGAGCCGGACCGCAACCTCGCCCTTGAACTTGTTCGCGTCACCGAAGCCGCGGCAATCGCCGGCGGCCACTGGGTGGGCTTCGGCGACAAGAACAAAGCGGACGGCGCCGCCGTCGACGCGATGCGTTCCTTCCTTCACACCGTCCACTTCAACGGCGTCGTGGTCATCGGTGAAGGCGAAAAAGACGAAGCACCGATGCTGTTCAACGGCGAACAGGTTGGTGACGGCACCGGCCCCGAGTGCGACGTCGCCGTTGACCCCATCGACGGAACCCGCCTGACCGCACTGGGCATCAACAACGCCCTGGCCGTCCTGGCCGTCGCCGAGCGCGGCTCCATGTTCGACCCCTCCGCCGTGTTCTACATGGAAAAGCTGGTCACCGGTCCTGAAGCCGCCGACATGGTCGACTTGCGTCTGCCGGTCAAGCAGAACCTGCACCTGATCGCCAAGGCCAAGGGCGTCAAGGTCAACCAGCTCAACGTCATGATCCTGGACCGTGACCGCCACCGCCCGCTGGTCGAGGAGATCCGCGAAGCCGGCGCGCGCACCAAGTTCATCATGGACGGCGACGTCGCAGGCGCCATCGCGGCTGCCCGCTCCGGCACCGGCGTGGACGCACTGATGGGCATCGGCGGCACGCCGGAAGGCATCGTTGCCGCCTGTGCGATCAAGTCCCTCGGCGGCGTGATCCAGGGCCGGCTGTGGCCGACCAGCGACGACGAGAAGCAGAAAGCGATCGACGCCGGACACGACCTTGAGCGCGTCCTGTCCACCAACGACCTCGTCACCAGCGACAACTGCTACTTCGCTGCCACCGGAATCACCGACGGCGACCTGCTCCGCGGCGTCCGTTACAACAAGGAGAAGGTCCTGACGCAGTCGATCGTCATGCGCTCCAAGTCTGGCACCATCCGCTTCGTGGACGGCGAGCACCAGGCCAGCAAGTGGGAAGGCTACGCCCGCAAGAGCTAGCCCCTCGCTAAACGCGAACTGGCAGCTAATGACCCCAAAACTCGATTTTGCGGGCGTTAGCTGCCAATTCGCGTTTAAAGGGTGAGCTGGGCTGTGGATAACGGCTTCAGGGGGTTGGGCAAGGACCACAATGAAGCATGTCCCGCATCCCGATGCCTCCCCAGTTACCGCACGGATCATTTCTTGTGGACGACGCAGACCGCCTGGGCCTGAGCGTTAAGCAGCTGAGCCGTGACGGGATTTTTACGCCGTCCCGCAGCGTCAGGCTTCCGCTGCACAGCACAGGAAGCGTGGCGGACAACGTGCGCGCTTATTCGCGGCTTGATCCAACCTGCGTGCTCACACACTCGACCAGCGCCAGGATCCGCTGCATCTGCCTCCCGGGCTGGCTGGACCAGGACTGGCGCATCCACATAGCCCGACCCGCGGACGGCTGCAAGCCCCGCCGCCGCAATGTGGTGGGGCACCAGTTGTCGTTCAAGCCCGGTGAAGTGGTGATGTTCGACGGCGTTCGCCTCACGTCGCCGGCACGCACCTGGCTCGATCTAGCCGCGCTGTTGAGCATCGATGAGCTGGTGGCCGCCGGTGACTCGATCGTCGTCGAGCACGGTGAGGGCTTCCCCGTACCGCGCCAACCGCTGGCAACCACTGGCGATCTGAAGGCCATCGTTGGCCGGCATCCCGGCATGCGCGGGGTCCGGAAGGCGAGGCTCGCCCTGGATATGATCCGAGTGGGAGCGGATTCTGCGCCCGAAACAATGATGAGATTGGCGCTGGTGCGGGCAGGGCTCCCCGAACCCGCCCTCAACGTTGTCCTGCGCAACCGGATGGGGCAGCCTGTGGTCTGGCCGGACGCGGCCTACCCCCAGCAAAGGATCGCCTTGCAATATGACGGCGCGCACCACGGAAGCCACGAGCAGTACCGCCGGGACATTAAACGCCAAAGCCTCACTGAAAGCCTCGGCTGGCGTGAGCTTCGGGTGCAAAGCAGCGACCTCGAGGGGGACCGCCCGTTCGTTGTGGACAAGGTCAGGGCCGTTCTGCGGGGCCCGTACGCGGCCTCGATCGACGAACGAACCGGCAGCTAATGCCCGCAAATTGCGCATTTGGGGTCATTACCTGCCAGTTCGCGCTCAGGAGGCGGGGCGCTTGAGAAGGGACTTGACGCCGTCGCGGAGCTTGCGGGCCATCTGGTAGGCCGCGTAGCGGGGCCGGTTGATGGGCAGGTCCCACGTGCCGGGGTAGGCGACTTCACGCCCGCCGAAGGACTTCTTGAATGCGGTGAACCCCGCCCACTTGTGGTCGGGCTGGTCGGCGGGCGCCACACCCCACAGGTCCACGTGCTTCAGGCCCTTCTCCTGGGCGTCGGCCATGAGCGTCACCAGGAGGGGAATGCCTGCGCTGAGCTTGCGGTGGGTGTCATCCATGGCCGCGTGGGCGTAGGTCCGGGTGTCAGCGGAATCATAGGCCAGGGCCGCCGCCACGGGACCGCCGTGGAGGTCGGCGATGAACAGCGTGGCAGCGCCCGCGGGCATGAGGGACTGAGCCACCTGCGTCAGGTACTCGTCGCTCTGTGGCTTGAAGCCGTTCCGCCGCGCCGTCATGTGCAGGAAGTTCAGGAGCACCCGGATGTCCTCGGGATCCTGTGTGGCGCGGAACGTGACGCCCTTCTTGTGGATGTTCCGGTACAGGTTGCGGTTGACCGGCTTCATATCCGCCAGGACTTCCTTGAAATCCCGGTCCAGGTCCACGATCCAGCTGAGCTCGGGTTGCTGGTTCACCGGGGCGGGCTGCAGGCCGCGGCTCCGCAGCGTCCCGGGAGCACTCTCAGGATCGAGACCCACCGGCTCAATCCGGACAAACACGGCTCCGCAGGACTTGGCCAGCGCACGGAGGGCGGCCAGGGCGGCGTCGAACGCCTCAACCGACCCGGCCACCGGACCGTAGGGCGCGTACAAGACCTTGCCCGCAGGGTTCTTCTCCTCGATGGCCAGGAAGCTCCAGCCGGGACCGGACTGCCGGTGCACGCGACGACCCAGGGACTTCTGGAAATCCTCCCAGGCCTTTGTTTGCAGAAAGTATTCCACAGCCGGTCAGGCCTTTGTCGAGGTGGTCACGGCAAAGGCCACGGCGTCCTCCGTGGCCCCGGACACGGGATGGACGTTGACGGGGGCTTCGGCAGCCGGCAGGAAGGCGCTTGCGCCGTGGCCTAGCTGAAGGTCGCCCTTAGGCGAGTCAAGGATCACGGAACCCGCAACGACAATCACCACCGCGGCGCCCGACTGCGCCAGCGGCACCGGCTCACCGTCCGGCTGGAGTTCGATCCGCTGCAGCTGGAACTCGCGGAAGGGCGGGAAGTACAGTTCCTGTCCGAGTTCGGAGGTCTCCGGCCGGAGCATGGGCAGGCCCACCGATTCGAAGACAATGGTGTTCAGCAGCTCGGGAATGTCGATGAACTTGGGCGTCAGCCCGCCGCGGAGAACATTGTCCGAGGACGCCATCACCTCGACGCCCAGGCCGTGCAAATAGGCGTGGACCTTGCCTGCCGGAAGGTACACGGCGTCGCCGGGCTGCAGGGACAGCCGGTTGAGCAGTAGGGAGATCAGCACGCCGGGATCGCCGGGGTATTCGCCGTTCAGGCTCAGTACCGTAGACAATTCCAGCTGGTAGGGAGCCATGGGGGCCCCGGCGGCCAGCACGTCGACCACCCGGGACGTCGCTTCGCTGACTGCCTCGCCGCCGGCGATCAGCCGTTCGAAGGCAGACCGCAGCGCCTTCTCCTCCTCGGGCTGCGAAAGGTCGTCGATGACGTCCTTCAGAACCTGCGGGACGCCGTTCCCGGGGAGCTCAAGGCAACCTGCCAGGTGGAGGAAAATGTCGCGGGACTTCTCCGGTGCACGGAACCCGCACAGTGACTCGAACGGGGTCAGCGCGAAAATCATTTCCGGCTTGTGGTTGTCGTCGTGGTAATTGCGGTTCGCCGCGTCGGCCGGAATCCCGGCGCCGTTTTCGCGGGCATAGCCGGCCCTGGCCTGCTCGAGGCTCGGGTGCACCTGCAGCGACAGCGGCTTCGCCGCGGCGAGGATCTTAGCCAGGAACGGCAGGCGGGGACCGAACTTGGCCACTGATTCCGCTCCCAGGAAATGTTCCGGGTCCTCACCGATCAGTGCGTCCAGCGGCGTCGTCGTGCCGTCTGGCCGGATGGCCACCGACGGCGAGTCAGGATGGGCGCCGATCCACAGCTCGGCTTCCGGGCCGCCGGACTCCGGCCGGCCGAGCAGGCGGGCGATCGCCGTCGTCGATCCCCACGCATACCGCCGCAGGACGTTATCTATCTGGTACACGCCTCGTGTCCCCCTCGTTTGGTGTAAATGCTCAAAGCGGTGCGCACTGGCCGTTGGTGGCCACCAGATCGCGGATGGCCTGTTCGTTGCCCTCGCGCTTGAACTGGTTCAGCATTGCTTCAGTGATCGGTTTCCCCTCAGGGGTGGTGGTCACCGGGGTGAAGTCCGACGACGACGACGGTGCCGGTGAGGGGGTGGTGGCCGGAAGTCCCGCCAGGGGACCGGCGGCGCCTGCGGCGGAGAGCCTGCTGCCGGGAGCGGATCCCGGCTGCAGCACAGTGTCCGGTGCGGCGGCGGGCGCAGCGGCCGGCGATCCGGAGCTGGCGGACGCGAGCAGCTTCTTGACCCGATCATGGATCTGGTCAAAGTCGGGCACCGTGGAGAAGGACGCGTCGAAGTCCGGCGGGCCGATGGTGAGCCGCTTGACGTCCTGGCCCTTGGCCTTCATGGCGAGGTCCACGAAGCTGCCCAGCTGGCTGGAGGAGATGTTGGACTCCACCACCTTGGTGCCGGCGTTGGCGATGTCCTCGAACTTCGCGAGCAGCGTTGCCGGGTCAAGCTGTTTCAGCATGGCCTGCTGGACGCACTGCTGCCGCTGGATCCGGGCGTAGTCGTCCACGAACTCCCGGGACCGGCCGTACCAGAGGGCGTGGTAGCCGTCCAGCTTCTGCTCGCCAGCCGGAATCCAGCCCAGGGGCATGCCGTGGATGCCGTTGGCCTCGTCAACCATGTCGCCGCTGATGGGCACCCAGCCGCCGGCCTTGATCCGGATGCCGCCCATCGCGTCAATCAGCTTCGCGAAGCCGTCCATGTCCACCAGCACATACGCCTGCACCGTGATGCCAAGTGTGCCCGAAACGGCCTCCAGCGTGGCCTGCGCTCCGGGATCTGCGACGCCGGGGTAGAGGTCCTTGTGCTCGTTGGTGACCTCGGTGTTGATGGCGTTGATGAGGCATTCGTTGCCGCAGTTGTAGCCGTCCGGATAGATCTTCCGCATCGGCGAACCCTCGCTGAACCGGGCGTTCTGCAGGTTGCGGGGCACCGAGATGATGGCGGTCTGGCCGGACTTGGCGTCAATGCTGAGCACGGACAGGCTGTCCGGGCGCCGCCCGGTGCGGTCGGCCCCGGCGTCGCCGCCCATCATGAGGAAGTTGTAGCGGCCGTCCACCGGGTCAATGGCCGGGCCGTTGGCATTGAAGATGCTGCCGATTGCGTTGCGGCTGACGTTGAGCAGGTACGCGGCGTAGCCCAGCGATCCGCTGCTCACCACCATGGCGAGGACAAGGGCAATGACGACGGCGGGCCGCATCCTGGTGGGCAGCAACACCGGCCGGATGAGCCGCAGCGTGTTGACGAACAGCACCAGCCAGCCCACCGCCAGCGCGGCGAGGACCAGGACGATGAGCAGCGAGGCAACCGTGTTGGTGATGATGTTGATCAGCAAGGGCCGGTTGGTGAACAGCAGTACCAGGGCCAGGGCCGCGAGCAGCCAGGCGCTGAGGGTAACGCGCAGTGCGATCCGGCCAAGCTTGCGGTCCCCGGCCACGATCTGGGCGCTTCCGGGTACCAGCAGCGTGAGCAGGATCAGCAGGAACGCGCGCTTGGTCCGGACGGGTTCAGCTGCGCTCGACGGGTTGCGGACGGGATCCGTCAGGGGGCCCATGGACGGCAGTTCGGTGTTGGACATGGCAGATCCCTATCGGCTGCTCCGGAGAGCCACGTTTGAGTCGGAGAAGACCTCGTTGACTTTCTGGCGGAGGTTGGCGCCCTTCCGGCTGGCCACGTCGTTGAGTTCCTGGGCGAAATCCAGGAGCTCGGTGCGGAGGCGGTCGGCGAGCTCGTCGGTTCCGGAGGCCAGCATGCGGACGGCGAGCAGGCCTGCGTTCCGGGCCCCGGCAATGGAGACGGTGGCCACCGGAACCCCGGCGGGCATCTGCACGATGGAGAGCAGGGAATCCATGCCGTCCAGGGTCTTGAGCGGAACCGGCACACCGATTACGGGCAGGGGAGTGACAGACGCCAGCATGCCCGGAAGGTGTGCGGCACCGCCGGCGCCGGCAATGATCACGCGGAGACCGCGCTCGTGCGCCGTCTGTCCGTAGCGGATCATCTCGGTGGGCATCCGGTGGGCGGAGACAACATCCGCTTCGAACGGAATGCCGAACTCGGCAAGGGCGTCAGCCGCCGCCTCCATAACGGGCCAGTCCGAATCCGAGCCCATGACGAGGCCTACGAGAGGGGAGGGGGCGCCGCTTTCCGGGGCTGCTGCGGATTCGGGGCTCATGGGTTCTCCTCGGTGGTGCCTGTTGCCGCGGCCGGCAGCCGGCCGTCGCGGATGATGTTTGCCACGGTGGTGGCGCGCCGGCGGAGCGAGTCGACGTCCCCAGCGGACGCGCCCACCAGGTTGACGTGGCCGATTTTCCGGCCGGGCCGCACGGACTTGCCGTAGCAGTGGACCTTGGCGGCCGGTTCTGCCGCCAGTGCTGCCGGGAAAGCGGAGAAGAGGTCCTGGTTGTCGCCGCCCAGGAAGTTCTTCATCACGGCGACCTGGCCCAGCACGTCCGTGGCACCGAGGGGCAGGTTCAGGACCGCCCGCAGGTGCTGTTCGAACTGGCTGGTGACGGAGCCGTCCTGCGTCCAGTGTCCCGTGTTGTGGGGCCGCATCGCCAATTCGTTGATCAGGAAGCCGGCGCCCGCGCCGGGGGTCTCGAACATTTCCACGGCCATGACGCCGGTGACGCCGAGCTCGTTCGCGATCCGGAGGGCGGCCTCCTCGGCGGCCGCAGCCACCTCGAGGGAGATGTTCTGTGCCGGCGCGATCACTTCGTCACAGACGCCGTCCACCTGGATCGTGTGGACCACGGGCCAGGCGCGCGACGCCCCGTCCGGGGTGCGGGCAACGAGCGCCGAGAGCTCGCGGCTGAACTCGACCTTGGCCTCGGCGAGGAGCGGGCTCATGGCCTCGAACCAATCGGCGGTCCCTGCGGCTTCCTCGGGCGAGCCGACGATGCGCACACCCTTTCCGTCGTAGCCGCCGCGCGGGGTTTTGAGCACCACGGGCCAGCCGATCCGGTCTCCGAAGCTGACCAGGCCTGCGACGTCGTCCACCGCGGCCCATTCGGGGTTGGGCAGTTCGAGCCGGTCGATGGCGGCGCGCATGACCAGCTTGTCCTGGGCGTTCACCAGTGCGTCCGGGCCGGGCTGGACGTTGACCCCGGCTTCGATCAGGGCATAGAGGTGGTCGCCGGGGACGTGTTCGTGGTCAAAGGTCATCACGTCCAGGCCCTTGGAAAATTCCATCAGGGCATCGAGGTCCTTGTAGTCGCCCACGGGGGCGTTGGGGACTGCGGAGACCGCGGATACGTCTTCGCCTTCGGCCAAAACACGGAGTTCAAAGCCCAGGGCGGTGGCGGCAGGGGCCATCATGCGCGCAAGCTGGCCGCCGCCAACCACGCCGATTACTGGAAAAGTCACATCTTCCAGCCTACAGAAAAGGAGCGCGGTTGCCGTCTTTCATGGCTGTGAAGCTCCCCAAGTCGCGCGAATTTGGCGGCCCGGCAGCCGATGGGGCGGTCCGGCGCAGGCTCCTCTGAGGATACTCCCGGGAAACGGGGCTAAAATGGGAGCTTGGCCCAACGGCCCCCAGTATTCAGACGGCCACGGAGGGTCATGATTAACACACTTGCAGAGCGCATCCGGGGACTCGCCTCGCTATTCTGGCGCGAGGTCGCGAAGTTCGGTGCCGTGGGCGGTGTGGCGTTTGTCATTGACAACGGGCTGACTTACTACCTGATGCACGGACCCATGACGGACAGCGAGGCCAAGGCCCGCTTTGTGGGCGCCACCGTCGCCACCGTGTTTTCCTGGATCGCCAACCGGCTCTGGACGTTCCGGCACCGCCGCCAGGCCAACGTGGTCCGCGAATTTCTGATGTTCATCCTTATCAACGGCATCGGCATCGGCATCTCCACCGGATTTACGGCCCTGGCGAAGTATTCGCTGGGCGTCACGGACAAAAACATGCTCTTCGCTGCCGGTGTCGTGGGCATTCTCGTCGCCACGGTGGTCCGCTTCTTTGCCTACCGGTTCCTCGTCTTCAACCAGGAACTGGACCAGGAGCCGGAGTTCTCGCACGACCACGAGATCATCGAGGTCCACCACCATTCCGCCCAGCCGGCGCAGCGCGTCCTGGAGCCGGACGTGGACGACCCCGAGCGGCCCGTCAGGCCAAGCTAGCGGCTCACTCGCCGTGGATGCGCTCCGCGGCGAGAAGCTTCTCCGTCAGCTCCACGTCGCCGTGGACCAGGACCACCGAGCCGTCGCTCTTCCACGCACCCAGGGAGTTGGCCAACGCCGATTCAAGGCCGTCGTCCGCGCGCACCAGCAGCCTTGCGCCCGGCTCGTGTCCGGCAGCAAACTCCGCCAGCAGGGCTTCGTGGCGGACAGCCGTGCCCCCCGAATTGCGGACCGCCGAAGCTCCCGGATCGGGGTCGTTGTGGGCCATGAACACGTCGCCGTGTGAGCGGACCTCCGCGGCGTAGTCAAGAACCCCGGCAGGCAGGTCGCCGGGCCACCGCATGGCCAGCGCCGGCAGCGGAACCGCTACGACGGCGTCGAACCCGTCCTCTGCCGCGGCCGGTTCGGACGTGGCGAGCAGGTCCGCGTCGCCCTGGCCGAGCACCACCTCCATGCCCAACTGCCAGGCGGCAAGGGCCCAGATGATGGATTTCCAATGCGCGGGAAGGTCCAGCCGGAGCCGCATTCCGGGTTCGGCGTCGAGTTCGTCCTGGAGCAGGTTGCTGGTCTTGGCGACCCAGTTGTCCAGCACCCGCCCGGAGAGCTCCACCCGCTCCGCGTCCGGGCCGTACCAGGTCAGGCGCGGCGAGGTGGAGTGGCCCGAGCGCAGGGCCGTCATGAGGTCAGTGGCCGGGATATTCATGGCTTCATCTTGCCACGGCTTAGAGAGTGATCTCCGGCACAATAATTTGTAACGTCGTTTGCCTTAAGCGCTCCGCACCCGGAAGAATTGCCGGAATTGCGCCCGCGCCCGGCGGGATACTAAGCTTGCTTTCCAATTCCGGGCCGCCGCCGCGCCGCGCTGAAAAATAATTCCCGGGCGTGGCGCGCCTGCGGATCGGACCGGGCATTGATTATTATTCCGTCGCGGCTTGACTACCCCTACTTACACGCGTGTAATTAGATATCGAAAAGCCGCGGCGAACTCTCAGGAACTCCAAGTAGTGTCCTGAACGTCGGGCCGGGGGCCGCACTACTCAGGAGGGGACGCCATGGGGCAAGCGGAGCGCATTCATGATGATGCTGTTATGGCCGGCCAGGCCACAGCAAAGTACAGGTCTCGGGGGGTACCCAGCGACTGGTACGTAGATCCGGCTGATCCGGACGCCGCAGAGCGGTACAACCAGGACACGTCTGCCTCCTTGCAGGACCAGGCCACGGCCTTCCTGGCGCAGCACGACGCCCTCCAGAATGAATCCCTGCTGGCCGGGCAGCCGGAGCAGGACGAGGACGATCTTGATCCCCCCATGGAGATCCGGAACCCCGCAGCCTCCACCCTGGCCCAGCCGGTGTGGATCGGGTTGCCGCTGGGGCAGGATTTCGACGACGAGGGCGAGCTTGGGTGGCAGACCGATGCCCTGTGCGCGCAGACAGATCCGGAGGCCTTCTTCCCGGAAAAAGGCGGTTCCACGAGGGACGCCAAGAAAGTCTGCGGGGCGTGCAGCGTGCGGTCGCAGTGCCTGGAATACGCACTGGCGAATGACGAACGGTTCGGGATTTGGGGTGGCCTCTCCGAGCGTGAGCGCCGACGGCTGAGGAAGCGAGCGGTCTAATTCTTCAGGAAGTACATGTCACTGCCGTTGTGGTAGCCCACAACGGCAGTGACTATTTGCCCAGGACACTTTCAGCGCTGGCCGGACAGACCCGGGCGGCGGACACGGTGATCGGGGTGGATACCGGCTCACAGGACACTTCGGCTGCCCTTCTGAAGCGCGCCCTTGGCGACGCCAACGTCATCACCGTCAACGGCGGCAGGACGGGGTTGGGCGCCGCGGTTCGCGCCGGCCTCGCCGCCCTGGCCCCGTGGAAGCCCTCGGGAACCCATGACCGGTCCGAATGGATCTGGCTGTTGCACGACGATGCGGCACCCGCCCCCGAAGCGCTGGCCGAACTGCTGCACGCCGTCGAGCGTGCCCCCTCCGTTACGGTCGCGGGCTGCAAGCAACTGGACTGGAACGCCAGACGGCGCCTGATCGACGTCGGGCTTTCCACCAGCCGCTGGGCCGAGCGGCTCACCCTGATCGAGGCGGATGAACTCGACCAGGGGCAGTACGACGGACGTTCCGACACCTTCGCCGTCAACTCCGCCGGCATGCTGGTCCGGCGGGACATCTGGGAACACCTCAAAGGCTTTGACCCGGCCCTTCCCGGCACGGGCGACGACGTCGACTTCTGCTGGCGGAACCGGCTGGCCGGACACCGCGTGGTGGTGGTCCCCAGCGCGAGGATGTTCCACGTCTCCCACCGGCCGCACGCCCTCGGCACAGCCTCGGCCGCGCGCCGGGCACAGGTGCACCTGCGGCTTAAGCACGCCCCGCTGTGGACGCTGCCGCTGCACGCCGTCGGCGCCCTCCTGGGAAGCCTGCTGCGCCTGGTCTTCAGCATCGCCGTGAAGGATCCCGGCTACGGCTTTTCGCAGCTTCTGGCCACCATGGCTGCCCTCGCCCGGCCAGCCGCCCTCGCCCGCGGGCGGCGCAACGCCGCCCGCACCCGCCGGGTCCGCCGTTCCGTGGTGAAATCCCTGCAGACCGACCGGCGCGAAGTGTGGGCCCACCGCCGCTCCCTGATGGAAGCCTTGGGCGCGGACGACGCGCGGGCCTCCGAGGACAGCAATGATCCGCTGGAGGAACAGCCCAGCGGCGACTCGACGGATGACTTCGCGGCCCTGTCCACGAACGAGCGGGGCTGGGTGGGCAACGGGGCCGTCGCCGCCGTCATCCTTGCCACTGCGGCGTCCTTCGCCGGCCTTGCAGCCCTGTTCCAGGCCGACGCCGCCGCCGGCGGGGCGCTCCTGCCGGTCTCGGCCCGGCTGGAGGACATCTGGCACCACGCCTCCAGCTGGTGGATCGGACTGGGCGCCGGACTGCCGGGGCACGGCGACCCGTTCGGCTACGTCCTCTGGATCCTCGGGCTGCTGGGCGGAGGCAGTGCCAACGGCGCCGTCATCTGGCTGCTCCTGCTGGCCATGCCGCTCTCCGGCCTGACTGCCTGGTTCGCTTCCGGTGCCCTGACCTCCTACCGCCGCTTCCGGCTGGCGGCTGCCCTGGTCTGGGCCGCGGCGCCCGCCCTGCAGGTGGCCGTCAACCAGGGCCGCATCGGAGCCCTGCTGGCGCACCTTTTGATGCCGCTGCTGGTCCTGGCGCTGCTCCGGGCCACCGGCTCCGCCTTCGGCCGCGGCCGCTTCGCCCCCGTTCCGGCCGGCAGCCTCGCGGACCAGCCGCCGGCCAAGCCCGGCGTCAACGGCACGCCGTCGTGGACGGCAGCCGCAGCTGCCGGGCTGGCGCTGGCGGCCATCAGCGCCGCGGCCCCGTCGATCCTGCTGCCGGCCGCCGTGGTGATTATTCTCCTGAGCCTGCTGCTGGGGAAGCGCGGCCGCACGCTCTGGTGGGCACTGCTGCCGAGCGCTGCGCTGTTTGTGCCGTTTGCGCTGTCCACCCTCGACCGGCCCAGGGCACTGCTGGCCGACCCCGGCCTGCCGCTTCCCTTCGACGGCGCTCCCGTGTGGCAGCAGATCCTGGGCCAGCCGCTCAGCTTCGACCCCGCCGGCGGTCTTGCCGGGCTGACGCTCTTTGCCGGCGGCTCCGTTCCGTGGGCGCTGCTGCTGGCCGTCCTGGTCGGAGCCCCGCTGCTGGCGCTGGCCGTTGCCGCGCTCTTCGTTCCGCTCCGGATCCACGCCGACCGCCGCGGCCGCATTGCCAGGGCCCTTTGGGTGGTGGCCCTGGTGGTCCTGGCCGGCGGATGGCTGGCGGCGCACGTGGCCACGGGCGCCGGCACCCAATCGCTTGTGACGCCGTTCACCGGTCCGGCCGTTTCCGCTGCCGTGTTCGCGCTGCTTGGAGCGGCCATCATCGGCGGCGATGGCCTGCTGACGCTCGCCGGTGCCGGGCCGGAGAGTGTGACTCGCGGCGGGGGAGCGCGGCCCAGTGCCGTGCCCCGTAGCGCCGTGGCGCGCGTTGCCGCAGCGCTGGCGCTGGTGCTCCTGCTCGCCGGACCGCTGGCCGGACTGGCGGCCTGGACGGTGCAGAATGTGGTGCAGCCAGCCGACGCAGCCGTGCACGCTGACACGGCAGACCTCGGGACGCCCCGCCTCGTCGGCCCCACGGACCCGCGAATGCTGCCCGCCACCGCCGTGGACCGCGGCGAGGGGCCGGAGCAGACCCGGACGCTGCTGATCACCACCGGTGAAGACGGAACGTACAGCGCCACCCTGATGCGCGGCGGCGGCACCACGCTGGACAGCCTCTCAACCATCGCGGCCGCCCGGAATATCCTGGGCAACCCCGGGCAGGAATCGGTGCGCGAGGACGACGAGGTCACTTCGGCGCTGCGCACCAGCGTGGCCACCCTGGTGGCTGCCCGCGGCGTTGACCCGCGGCCCGAACTGGAGCGCCTCGGCGTCGGGTTCATCGTCCTGCGCGCCGCGGACACCGCAGCCCAGCTGACCGCCAGCCGGATGGACGCGGTCCCCGGGCTGACCGCCGTCGGGCCCACCAACTCGGGCTGGCTCTGGCGGGTGACGCCGCTGAACGACGCCGTCCTGCAGCCCGCCGACGTCGCCCACCGGGTCCGCATTGTGGACAGCAAGGGCGCCACCATAGGGCTGGTTCCCTCGGACCTGGCCGGCGCACAGGCCTCGGTGCCCAAGGGGCCCGAGGGCCGGCTGCTGGTGCTGGCCGAGCGGGCCGATCCCGGCTGGACCGCCTGGCTCGACGGGCGCAAACTGACCTCCACCACCTCCGGCTGGTCCCAGGCCTTCACGCTGCCACCGCAGGCAGGCCAGGTGACAGTCCGGTATGAAAGCCCGTGGGCACTCTGGTCCGGCATCCTGCAGGCCGCCGTCATTGGCCTGACCATCCTGCTTGCGCTGCCGATGCCGGCGCGGCGCCCCAATACCGGCCTGTCCAGGGACGAAGGCTCCCTGCGTAAGGAATACCAGAATGCATGAGGAAGAGAACGACGGCGGGACTCGGGCTAAGCCCGGCAGCGGACGGGCAGCCCGGGCTACCGGAGGCAACGCCGCCGGAGACAGCGCTTCAGGCAGCAACGCCGCTGGAAGCAGGGCATCCGGAACCACCGCAACCGGGTCCCGGTCCGGAAGCCGGTCCGGTGGCGCCACCCGTATTGCCGGCCGCCGCGGGGTCGTGGCCGGGGTGCTTTCCGGTGTGGTCATCCTCGCCGCCGGCGGAGGCGTTGTGGCGGCAACCATGCTGGCGCCCCAGCCGTCTGCTGCCAGGCCCCTCGAGGCGCCGGCAGCGGCTGTGCCCGCCGGAAGCGCCCAGGACGTCTGCCCTGCTCCCGCGCGGCTCCTCGAAGGAACACCGGTAGGCACCGACCCGCAGTTCAGCCCCGAGTCCGCCACGGCCAAGAGTGCCGTGTCCGCGGCGGTGGTAAGTTCAGCGGGCGGCAGTCTTCCCGGCAGCGCTCTCTCTACGCTGAAGGGGTCTGAGCTGCAGCGGATCGCCAAGGCGCCCGCCTCGGCGACGGCTCCGGCAGGCTCCTCCGGAGTGCTCGCCGGGGTGGTCGAAGGGCAGGCCGTGGACGGCGTCAGCGTGCTGTCCGCCGACGCCCTGGCCAACCGGCAGCCTGCCGCCGCGGCTGTCATGGCCTACACGGCAACCGACGGCGACCTGCAGGGATCGGCGGCAGCCGCGTGCCAAACACCCTCGAACGACCTCTGGCTAGGCGGCGCCAACACCGCGGTGGGCCGCAGCAGCGTCATCCACCTCACCAACGCCTCCACCACCCCCGCAACGGTGAATCTTGAGCTTTATGGAAAGACCGGCCAGATCAAGGCATCGGGCAGCCGAGGCCTGCTGGTGGCCCCGAAATCGACGCGTGCCATCGTCCTGGCCGGGCTTGCTCCCGGTGAAGAACGGCTCAGCGTCCACGTTAGGAGCTCCGGCGGGCCTGTCAGTGCCTTCATCCAGCAGAGCGTGCTCCGCGGGCTGACCTCCGGCGGTGTGGATTTCATCGCGCCCGGAATATCGGCGGCGCCGTCCCAGGTGATGACGGGCATCGACATCCAGGACGCCGGGGACGTGAAGTCACTCACCGGCGAATCCGGTTTTGACGACGCCGGCCCGTCACTGCAGATCACCGTTCCCGGGCCGTCGGACGCCGTCGTGGAGGTGAAGCTGTTCGGCCGCGCGGGGCAGCAGCCCATTCCCGGAGGAGGCGTTGTAACGTCGAAGCCCGGCGCCGTCACCGAGGTTCCCCTGGCGGGCGTGCCCGCAGGCAAGTACACCGTTTCCGCCACATCGGACGTCAGCATCGTGGCCGCCGCCCGGGTGAGCCGGGGCCTGAAGGCCAGCCAGAGCCTGGACTTCGCATGGTCACCGGCCAGCGCCCAGCTGGGCAGCCAGCACGTGGTCCCGCTTCCCCAGGGCGGGGAGCGGCAGCTGGTCTTCGGCGCCCTGGATGACAGGGCCACCATTTCCTACACCCCGATCACGGCCGACGGGAAACTCCGCACCGCGGCGACCGCAGACATCGCCGCCGGCACCACGACGACCCTCAAGGCAGCCGACGAGATCGGCAACTCGGCCGTCGTCGGCTATCTCGTGTCCGCCTCCGGCGGAGCGGCGTACGGCGCTGTTCTGCTGGAACGGGACGGCCGGAACGATGTGTCCACCGTGGCCATTGCCCCGGGCGCGGAGGGACAGGAAAAAGTACCGGTGACGCTGGGCTACTAGACACCGGGGCGCGGCCGATAAAAGCCGATGGTGCCGGCGGAGAAGGTCCTGCTCAGTAACGCCGGCGGTAGACCGGGTCCAGGGTTTCCGGGGCCACGCCCAGCATCTCGGCGGTGTGCTCCACCACCACGTCGTGCACCAGGTCCTGGAGTTCCTCCTTGACGGGGCAGGCCTGTTCAACCACGCGGCGGTACAGCGTGATGATGGGGCCCTCGTCCTCGGTGGCAGGGGTGTAGGAGCCCAGGGGAGCGGGCGAACCCTCGGCCAGCAACTGTTCCAGGTTCGGCGGGATTTCATCCACGGCGAACCGGACGCCGTCGAGCGGCTTGCCCCAGATGTCATGGAGCCGCTGGGCGGAGTCCATGACGAGTTCATCAAACCGGTCCGAGCGGCTTCTGTAGCCGGGAAGCGTGGGCAGCAGCAGTTCGCCCCGGAGGCCGCGGCCGTGCCGGTTGCGCCGGCGCTGTGTGAAGCTCCGGCCGGCGGGGGTCCCGGCAGCGTCACGGGGGGTTTCCGGGTCAGCCAACCGGACCGTGAAACCCGAAGCATGGTGCGATGACTGCATATACAGACTTTAGACCCGCCGAATGATTTGCGCGACATAACCGGACCGGCGCGCGGCCACCGTGGCGCGGGGCGTCCATCAATGTCGGGAAAATTGCCTGAGGCGGAGTATTCTGTGTTTTCGTGGGTGCAATACGTCAGTGTTCCAGGTCAGCCTGCCGCCAGTCTGCGGTGGCAACTTTGACGTACGTTTACGCGGACTCCACCGCCGTCCTCGGCCCGCTGGCAACCTACGCGGAACCGCACTGCTACGACCTCTGCGAGCAGCACGCCGGTTCGCTGACCGTCCCGCGCGGCTGGGAAGTGCTCCGCCTGGCCATGCCGGCGCAGCCGCCGCAGCCCGGTCCCGACGACCTTCTCGCCCTGGCCGACGCTGTCCGTGAGGCTGCGTCCCGCCCGGCGGCCCCGGCTGCGGGCCAGCGCGCGGCCCACTCGGCCCTGGAAGCGCCTGCCGCCACCGAAGGCACCCGCCGCGGCCACCTGCGCATCCTGCGTGAACCGTCCTGACGGGGACGCGAACCGTCCCGGCGCCGAACTGGCGGTAGGCTGGAAGCTGAAATCCGTCAGCCACAGCGCTTGTGCCCAGCAGGGAGCCTCCACCATGCCAAAGATCAGTCCTGAACTGCTGTCCATTCTGCGGTGCCCGGTCACCGGCTCGGCTCTGACCCAGGAGGGCGAGGAACTCGTCTCCACGTCGGTGGCGGAGGGCGGAGAACGGGTGCGGTACGCGATCGAAGACGGCATTCCGCTGCTGCTTCCCCCGGAACTGCGCGCCGCAGCCACGGCCGCCCGGTCGGACCAGCACGACGCCGGCCCCGCAGCGGCCGCCCCCACCGCCTAACACCCAGCCAGCACCGCAGAAGGCTAGACGCCGGATACAGCAAAGGATCCCCATGACGTTCGATTACAAGGTTGCCGACATCTCCCTGGCCGAGGCCGGGCGCCACCAGATCCGCCTCGCCGAGCACGAGATGCCGGGTCTCATGTCGCTGCGCCAGGAATTCGGCGCCAGCCAGCCCCTCAAGGGCGCCCGGATCGCCGGGTCGCTGCACATGACGGTGCAGACCGCGGTGCTCATCGAGACGCTCACGGCCCTCGGCGCCGAGGTCCGCTGGGCCTCCTGCAACATCTTCTCCACCCAGGATGAGGCCGCCGCCGCCGTCGTCGTCGGTACCGGCACCGTGGAAGACCCGCAGGGCGTTCCCGTGTTCGCCTGGAAAGGCGAAACACTGGAGGAATACTGGTGGACCGCCGAGCAGATCCTCACCTGGCCCGGTGCTGACGCGAACCCTGAGCTGGGCCCGAACATGATTCTCGACGACGGCGGCGACGCCACGCTGCTGCTGCACCGCGGCGTGGAGTTTGAGGCGGCCGGCGCCGTTCCTGCCGCCGCAGCCAACGACCCCGAGGAATACGGGATCGTGCTGGACGTCCTGCGCCGGACGCTGGCCGAGGACCCGAAGAAGTGGACCCGGCTCGCCGCCGGCATCCACGGCGTCAGCGAGGAAACCACCACGGGCGTGCACCGCCTGTACCAGCTCGCCGAACAGGGCAAGCTGCTGTTCCCGGCCATCAACGTCAACGACTCCGTGACGAAGAGCAAGTTCGACAACAAGTACGGCATCCGGCACTCCCTGCCGGACGGCCTCAACCGGGCCACCGACGTCCTCATTGGCGGCAAGGTCGCCGTCGTCTGCGGTTACGGCGACGTCGGCAAGGGAGCCGCCGAGGCGCTCCGCGGCCAGGGTGCCCGCGTGATCGTCACGGAAATCGATCCCATCTGCGCACTGCAGGCCGCCATGGACGGCTACCAGGTGGCCAAGCTGGAGAGCGTGCTGGACCAGGGCGACATCTTCATCACCACCACGGGCAACAAGGACGTCATCATGGCCGAGCACATGGCCGGCATGAAGAACAAGGCCATCGTGGGCAACATCGGGCATTTTGACAACGAGATCGACATGGCCGGCCTCGCCCGGATCCCCGGCATCCGGAAGGTCGAGATCAAGCCCCAGGTGCACGAATGGGTCTTCGGCAGCGACTCGGCGGACAGCACCCGTTCCATCATCGTCCTGTCCGAAGGGCGCCTGCTGAACCTGGGCAACGCCACGGGCCACCCGTCGTTCGTCATGAGCAACTCCTTCGCCAACCAGACCATCGCCCAGATCGAGCTGTTCACCAAGAAGGACCAGCCCGAAGGCGAGCGGGAATACGAAAACCAGGTCTACGTGCTGCCCAAGATCCTGGACGAGAAAGTGGCGCGGCTGCACCTCGATGCCCTGGGTGTGGAGCTGACCGAACTGTCCAAGGACCAGGCCGATTACCTGGACGTGGACGTGGCCGGCCCGTTCAAGCCGGAGCACTACCGCTACTAACAGCGGCGTCTTACGCATCACCCCGGCGCGCCGTGACACTCCACGGCGCCCGGGGTCAGCCCTGCCATGCGATAAAATTGACTGGTCAGCGTTACCGCTGGGCACACGGACGGATGCCGATCGGCAGCCCGGTGGGACACGGAGAAACCAGTCATGACGGAAAAGAACAACCGGAAAACCGGCAAGATCATCGCCGTCGTTGCCATTTGCGCTGCGGTTGCGGCCGGCGGTATCGGCGTCGCCACCGCTCCCGGCTGGGCCAACCCCGCGCCCCAATCCGAGGCCTCCAGCCCTGTCCGCAACGAGCCCGGCCTGGCCACTCCCGTGGTCAAGGCGGTGGAGCTCGGTGTGACACCGCTCGACGGCGCCAAGGGCGTCAACCCCGCCGTGGCGCCCTCCGTCAAGGCAGTCAACGGCCACGTCCAGGACGTTGTGCTGGCGCCGGCCGCCGGAGGAGAGGCCGTCAAGGGCACTGTCAGCGCCGACGGCAGCACGTGGACGGCCATGGACCCGCTGGCCTTCAACACGCCGTACAACTACAGCTACACCATCGTGGATGAGGCGGGCCGGGAAACCAAGAAGGTCCAGACCTTCACCACGGTGGAACCCGCCAACGAGGCGGACGCCGCCGTATACCCGGAGAACGGCTCCACGGTCGGCGCCGGACAGCCCATCGACATCGTCTTCAGCGAACCCGTCACCAACAAGGCGGCGGTCGAAAAGGCCGTCAAGATCACCGTCTCCTCCAAGCAGCCCGTGGCCTGGCACTGGTACTCGGACCAGAAGGTCCGCATCCGCCCCGAGAAGTTCTGGGCCTCCAACAACCAGGTGACCGTGGATATGAAGCTGTTCGGGGTGGACTTCGGCAAGGGCATGATCGGCAACTTCAACGCCAAGGTGCAGTTTAAGGTGGGCCAGCAGCGCCTGGCGGTGGTCGACGACAACACCAAGACCATGAAGGTGTACTTCGACGGCAAGCTGGTCAGGACCGCGCCCGTCACCCTGGGCGGCACGGACTGGCTTTCCCCGTCCGGCTACGCCGTAATCATGGAGCAGGAACGGCACTCCAAGTTCAACGCGGGAAGCATCGGCCTGAAGCCCGGCGACAAGGGCTACTATCCGCCGCTGACCGTGGAGTACGCCAACCGGCTCACGTCCTCGGGCGTCTATGTCCATCAGGCGCTTGAGTCAGCATGGAGCTATGTGGGCGTCGCCAACATCTCCCACGGCTGCGTGGGGCTGCTTCCCGTGGACGCTGCCTGGTTCTTCAACAACATGAAGTCCGGCGACGTGGTGCAGGTCCTGAACACGGGTGCCGCCCCAATCGAGCCGCTCGAGGGCTACGGCGACTGGAACATCCCCTGGGCCCAGTACGCGAAGCGCTGAGGCGCCGCGCCCAACGGCACGGACAAACGCTGGAGCAATACTAGCTGTCCCCGGACGCCGTGAACGGCAGCCGGTGAAGCCGTTCCCCGATCCGATTGCTTTCCGTGCGTGCCGCACCCAGCCGGCGGAGTTCGCGGCCGCGCCGTTCGGCCAGCACCGCGGCCAGATAGTCGTCGGGCGTGGTTCCGGGCGGCGGTGACGGTGCCACATAACCGGACATCTCGGTGGCGAGGGCCCCGGCCAAGCCGCTGCGCGACAACGGCGACATCCGCGGCGCCTGGCGCATGAACTGGGCCGCACGGCGTCCGAGGGCGTCCGGAATCCGGCCGATGTCCGCGGCGTGTGCCCAGCCGGCCAGATGCCGCGGCATGACGGGCACGATCGTGGGCTCCACCGGGACCCGGCGCCGCAGTGAGTAGGTGCCCGCCACGATGTCACCCAGCCGGCGGGACCTGCCGTCGAAGAGGGCGACGGCGATCGCAACGCCGCCGAACGTCAGGTAGATCTCAAGGAAGCCGATCAGCGCCCTGATGACAGCGTGCCGGAAACGGATGGCTCCGCCGTCGTCACGGACTATCCTCAGACCGGCCGCCAGCTTCCCGAGCGAGAGGCCCCGGGTCAGCGTCTCCACGGTTACCGGGACAATGACGAAGCACAGCACCACGCTGACCAGGGTGAGCGCCGTGGCGGCGGCTTCGTCCAGCTCATCCCGGGCGGCGCCCATGGCCATCAGGATTGCTATCAGCAGCGCGGCATGGACCACCACGTCGAGCAACAGGCCCAGGGAACGGGCAGCGAAGGACGCCGGACGGAGTTCAAGGACGACTGCCTCGCCTGTGATGAGTTGGCTCAATTCCTGCCCCGTACGTCGTTCCGGCCACCGGCCCTAAGTCTAGTTCTCCACAGGCTAGGGTAGGAGCGTGGACATGGACGCCTTCTCCGCCGTCAACTCGGACACATGGTCGCGGCTGCATCACCTGGCGAACAAGCGGCGCCTGAGCGGTGCCGACGCCGACGAACTCCTGCGCCTATACCAGGTCACTTCCGCGCACCTTTCCCTGCTGCGTTCCACCGGGCCGGAAAGCGGCCTGTCCGCGTCCCTGTCTGCCACGCTGGCCCAGGCCCGCACCCGCTTCACAGGTGCGCGGTCGAACTTCATGGCGGACCTGGCGCAGTTCTTCGTGCTCTCGCTCCCGGCCGCCCTGTACCGGATCCGCTGGCTGACCGTGGCCTGCGGCGCCGCGTTCTGCCTTGTGGGCTGCGCCTTTGCCCTGTGGATTGGCACCTCGCCAGATGCACTGCGGGCCGTTGCCTCGGAAGCGGAGGTCCAGCGGTACGTCGAGCAGGACTTCATCGACTACTACTCGGAGAACCCTGCGGCGTCGTTCGCCGGCGCAGTCTGGACCAACAACGCCTGGATCAGTGCCCAGGCCGTGGCCCTGGGCATCACCGGTTTCTGGGTGCCCATGATCCTGTTCGCCAACGCACAGGGAGTGGGGGTGGCCGCCGGGATGTTTGCCGCGGTGGGAAAGACGGACGTGTTCTTCAGTTACATCCTGCCGCATGGACTGATGGAGCTGACGGCGGTGTTCGCGGCCTGCGCGGCCGGACTGAGAATCTTTTGGGCCATGGTGTCGCCGGGCAACCGGACCCGGTCCCGCGCCGTCGCGGCGGAGGGCCGGTCCATGATCACGGTGGCGCTTGGCCTGGTCCTGGTGCTGTTTGTCTCCGGTCTCGTGGAGGGATTCGTGACCCCCAGCGCGTTGCCGGTGTGGGCGAAAATCAGTATCGGCGCGGCCGTGTTGGCGGCATACTGGTTATATGTGCTGGTGTGCGGCGGACGGGCCTACCGCTCCGGCGCCCGCGGCGACCTGGGCAGCCAGGACACCGGCTCTACAGAACTTGCGGCCTGATTATGACTGCCGACCGATTATTCACGCCGCTGGCGGGGTGGCACATCGCGGTGCCGGAGCGGCTGACTGTAGGCTCTTGGAGAGATACAAAGCGCTGCGTGGCCCGGCATTCCCGGTGACCCTGGAGCGTGGACGCCTACGGAAGTGAAGCTGCAGTGAAAGACAATACTCCGACACCGTCCGGACGCCTTGATCCGCGGCTGGATCCGGCGGCGAGCCCCGCCCTGGATCCCGCGGAGGACACCGACGAGCGGGTGTTTGAATGGATGAAGCCCGCGCCTGCAGCGCGCGCCGCCGAGAGGGACGGCGCCGCCGGTGCCGCCGCCTCTGCAGCACGTCCGGCAGCCGCCTCTGCAGCAAGTCCGGCAGCCGGTACTGCTGCACGTCCGGCCGCCGGTGCTGCCGCAAATCCGGTGGCCGGTTCCGCAGCGGCCCAGCCGGAAAGCCGTGCCGTCCGCAAGGCGGCGGAGGCAGCAGCCGCCGGGAACACCGAAACTGGTCCGAACACCGAAACGGGACCGAACGCCGAAGCCGGCACCGACGCTGTGCCCGGCCGCATCGCGGACACCCGCCAGCCGGGCCATTCCTCCGCGACGGGCACGCACTACAGCGAGCCGCTTCCCACCTCCGCCCTGCATGTACGTCCGCCGGAGGAGGAAGTGGAGCGCCGCAACGCGGAGCGCGAGCAGGCCGCCCGGGCCAAGCCGGTGCTGCCGCGGTTCCTCCAGGTCCTGCTGGCCATCTTCTACCCTGTCATCCTCATGGTCCTGGCCGTACGTGCCGTGACCAGCCCGCTCTTCCTCTGGGTGGAGTACCACCGGCCCGGCTTCCCCGGGGACGGCTACGGCTTCAACGCGGACGACCGCATGACCTACGGCTCCTACGCCGTGGACTACCTGAGCAACTGGTCCGGTCCCCGCTACCTCGGAGAACTGGTCAACCGCAGCGGAGAAAAGCTGTTCAAGGACGGCGAGGTCAGCCACATGGCCGACGTCAAGCTCGTCTTCCTGTCAGCCTTCGGAGCCGGGGCACTGCTGATCCTGATCAGCATCATCGCGATCATTTACCTGCGGCGCCGCACGCCCGGGGGAGTCCGCCGCGGGCTGTTCGCCGGTTCCCTCGTGACGCTGGTGCTCATCGTCGGCCTGGGCACGCTGGCCGCGCTCGGCTGGCAGCAGTTCTTCACCGAGTTCCACCGCATCTTCTTTGCCGCCGGCTCCTGGACGTTTGCGCTGGAGGACACGCTGATCCGGCTCTTCCCCGGGCAGTTCTGGATCGACGCCGGCCTGGTCATCGCCGCGCTCGTCCTGATCACGGCCGTGGTGACGCTGATCCTGACCTGGCCCACCCGCAGGCGCCGCGGACTGGCCCCGGCCCGGAAGGGCCGCAAGGGCGCCGCAGCGGATGGCGACGTGAAGGACGACGCCGACGACGCTCCGGAGACAGGCACAGGCACCGCACGGCCCGTCAACCTGTAACGGACGGAAAGCAGCGGGGTAGCAGAGAACAGGCAGCCGGCCCGGAAGGCCCGCTCCGCCGTACAGCTGCTCGGCGCGGTGGTCTCCGTCAGCCCGTAGCCTTCGAGCACGGCGATCCCTGCACCCCGTAATCCATCCGGACCACCGGTACGAGGCGGCCGGCCAGCACACTGGAGGCGGACAGGACCTGGTCCAGCAGTGGCGCCTTCTGGCGGTCCTCGTTGCTGATCACGTCCGGGTTCCACCTGCCATCGTGCCTCAGATCCAGGAAGGCATCCACATCCTGAACCGCCAGTCCTGGTAGGTGATCATTTCGGCGGTCCAGACGGGGTAGAAGAACGACGAGACGAGAACCGCTGCCACGAGGAACAGGGCCACCCCGTACAGCCCGGAGCGCCGGCGCCACGGCGGGTCGGTGGATTTCCCCAGGACCAGTCCCAGGCAATACACGAGCGCCAGGACCAGGAAGGGCTCGAAGGACACCGCGTAAAAGAAGAACATGGTGCGTTCCGGGTACATGAACCACGGCAGGTAGCCGGATCCGACGGCGGCCAGTACCGCCCCGGCGCGCCAGTCGCGCCTGCCCGCCCACCAGAACAGCAGGATGACGAGCGAGATGGCGGCGCTCCACCAGATCAGCGGGTTGCCGACGGACAGGATGGCCGTGGTGCAGTTGGTGAAATCGCAGCCGGGGGTCCCCTGCTTCGGGGACTCGTAGAAGAAGGAGGTGGGCCTGCCCATCACGAGCCAGCTCCAGGCGCTCGCCTCGTAGGGATGCTCCGAGCTGAGGCCCTGATGAAACTTGTAGGCCTCCAGGTGGTAATGCGCCAGTGACCGCACGGAGTCCGGCAGCCAGCCCCATTCCGCGCTGGGGTTGGTCTCCGCCCACCGCCGGTAGTACGCATCAGTCGACCGGAACCACCCCGTCCAGGTGGCTGCGTACGTTACGGCAGCAACGGGAACGATGCTGACGAAGGCCAAAAGCCCGTCCTTAATGATTCCGGCACTGATCCAGCCGCGGACGCCCGCGATGCGGCGGGCACTCAGGTCCCAGAACACGGTCAGGAGCCCGAAACCGGCCAGGAAGAACAGCGCCGACCACTTGGTGCCGACGGCCAGACCCAGACAGATGCCCGCCACTACCCGCCACCAGCGGACGCCCAGCCACGGGCCGGACAGCAGCTGGAGCGCTGATGGCCTCCCGTTGGGGGAGGCGGCCGCCTGCCTGGCGAGCCTGGCCGCGAGCCTCCGCCGGCCGTCGTCGCGGTCCAGCAACAGCGCGCCGAACGCGGCCAGGACCCAGAACATCAGGAAGATGTCCAGCAATGACGTGCGGGACATGACCAGGTGGTGGCCGTCGACGGCGAGCAGCAGCCCGGCCGCCCCGCCCAGGATGAGGGAGCCGAAGAGTTTCTGGGCGATCAGCGCGAGGAGGGCGACGGACAGGGTGCCTGTCAGTGCCGCGGCGAACCGCCAACCGAAGGGGTTGTCTGCCCCGAACAGCCACATGCCTGCCGCGATCATCCACTTGCCCACTGGCGGATGCACCACGTATTCCGGAGTGTTCAGCAGCACGTTGGGGTTGCCGGCCACGAATGCGTCGTTGGCCTTGTCCGGCCAGCTCCGCTCGTAGCCGCTCACCAGCAGCGAGTAGCCGTCCTTGACGTAGTACGTTTCGTCGAACACCAGGGCGCGGGGGACGTCCAGCCGGACGAACCTCAGGATCCCGGCCACGACGGCGGTTATGGCCGGAACCAGCCAGAACCAGAGCCGGAGCGAGGGCGGGTAGTCCCGCCAGGTGCGGATGCCGCCGATCAGGCGCCGGGTGAGGGCGTCTGCCGTGAAGGCCTCCGAGGGGCGGGCGATCCAGCGCTTACCGTACAGGCCGCGTCCTTCCGCGGCGGGTGCGGAAGGCGGGGTACGTGCTGGTTCGGCCCCGTCAGGCCGCACGGAGGTCTGCGTCACGAGCCCATGCTACCGTTTGCGGCTGGTTCGAACCCGAAGAAAGGCGGGGAGGCCGGGCGGCAGTAGGCTGGACCCGTGGACCATGAAGCGAGCACCGCCCCTGACAGCAGTTCGGACCCATCCAACGGTGCGGCACCGGCCGGCGCTGTTGAACCGGCGGGCAGAACCGAGCAGGACCTCCGCAGCGGCGGTCCGGGACGGATCGTCCTGGCGGCAACACCCATCGGCAATGTGGGCGACGCGTCCGCCCGGCTGGTGGAACTGCTGGCAACGGCGGACATCGTGGCGGCCGAGGACACCCGGCGCCTGCACCGCCTGGTGCAGAGCCTGGACGTCACCGTGGGCGGGCGGATCATCAGCTACCACGAGCACAATGAGGCCACCAAGACTGCGGAGCTCCTCGAACAGGTCCGCTCCGGAAAAACACTCGTGATGGTCACCGACGCCGGCATGCCCGCAGTCTCCGACCCCGGCTTCAGGCTCGTTGAAGGCGCGGTGGCCGCCGGCCTCACGGTCACGGCCGTCCCCGGCCCCTCCGCCGTCCTCACCGCCCTGGCCCTCTCCGGCCTGCCCACCGACAGGTTCTGTTTCGAAGGGTTCCTGCCACGGAAGGCCGGTGAACGGGCCTCACGCCTGGCGGATCTCGACGCCGAACGCCGCACCATGGTCTTCTTCGAGGCGCCGCACCGGCTTGAGGCCATGCTCCGGGCGCTGCACGAACGCTTCGGCCCGGACCGGCGCGCGGCGGTGTGCCGCGAACTCACCAAGACCTACGAGGAAGTTCTCCGCGGCTCGCTCCGCGAGATGCTGCAGTGGGCGGAGGCCAACGAGGTCCGCGGCGAAATCGCCGTGGTGCTGGCAGGCGCGCCGGAGCGCGCGCCCGGCTCGCCGGAGGACGGCGTCGCCGCGGTCAACGAACTCGTGGCCAAGGGCGTCCGGCTCAAGGAGGCAGTGGCGGCCGTCGCCGAGGAAACCCGCGTGAGCAAGCGGGAACTGTACTCCGCGGTGCTCGCGGCGCGGTGACATCCCTGCCCGGGTGAGCCTGCTCCGCTGAGCCAGTCCCGGGCGGGCCGCTGACCCCCGTTTGCAGCCAGCCGGCGTCGCGCTTTCAGCCGCCCCGTGACGCCGCCGGAGCTGCTGTGCAGCTGCACAACAAACAGCGGGACTGGCAGTGCGCCGATGCGTAGACATTGCCGAGATCCCGGCAGTACCGTGGCTTTAATCCAGCCAAGCAAGCAGCGGGCGGCAGGCGGCGCAAGCCGTGTGCAGGAGCTGCACATAACCGGCAATCCGATTGCTGACGAGGGAGTCACCGTGTCTGTTACTACACAGTCCACTGCTACCGCAGAACGCGAAAGCGAATTGCTCGCGTCTGTTCCCACCGGCCTGCTCATCAACGGCGAGTGGCGTCCCGCGGCGTCGGGCAAGACGTTCGACGTCGAGGACCCGGCCACCGGGAAGACGCTGCTGAGCATTGCCGACGCCGGTCCTGAGGACGGCAAGGCGGCTCTTGACGCGGCCGCCGCTGCACAGGAGTCATGGGCCAAGGTGCCGGCGCGGGAGCGCGGCGAGATCCTGCGCCGCGCCTTTGACCTGGTCACCGAGCGGGCCGAGGACTTCGCGCTGCTGATGACTCTGGAAATGGGCAAGCCCTTGGCAGAGGCCCGCGGCGAGGTCACGTACGGCGCCGAGTTCCTGCGCTGGTTCTCCGAGGAAGCAGTCCGTGCGTTCGGCCGCTACTCCGTCTCCCCGGACGGCAAGTCCCGGCTGCTGGTGACCAAGAAGCCCGTGGGCCCGTGCCTGCTGATCACGCCGTGGAACTTCCCGCTGGCCATGGCCACCCGGAAGATCGCCCCGGCCGTCGCGGCTGGCTGCACCATGGTGCTGAAGTCCGCGAACCTGACCCCCCTGACCTCGCAGCTGTTCGCGGCAGTCATGCAGGAGGCGGGCCTGCCCGCCGGCGTCCTGAACGTGATCCCGACCTCCACGGCAGGTGCCACGACCGGCCCGCTGATCAAGGACCAGCGTCTGCGGAAGCTCTCCTTCACCGGTTCCACCGAGGTGGGCCGCCGCCTGCTGTCCGACGCCTCCGAGACGGTGCTGCGGACCTCGATGGAGCTGGGCGGCAACGCCCCGTTCGTAGTGTTCGAGGACGCCGACGTCGATGCCGCCGTCGCCGGCGCCATGCTGGCCAAGCTGCGGAACATGGGCGAGGCCTGCACCGCCGCGAACCGCTTCATCGTGCACGAATCCGTCGCGGACGAGTTCGCGGAGAAGTTCGCCGCGAAGATGAAGGACATGACCACCGCCCGCGGCACCGAACCCGAGTCCAAGGTCGGCCCGCTGATCGACGCCAAGAGCCGGGACAAGGTCCACGAACTGGTCACCGACGCCCTCTCCGCCGGCGCAACCGCCGTGGTGGGCGGCGCCCCCGTGGACGGGCCGGGCTACTTCTACCAGCCCACCATCCTCAAGGGCGTCACCGAGGGAACCCGGATCCTGTCCGAGGAGATCTTCGGCCCCGTCGCCCCGATCACCACCTTCTCCTCCGAGGACGAGGCCGTTCGCCTGGCCAACAACACCGAATACGGGCTGGTGGCCTACGTCTTCACCAAGGACCTGAACCGCGGCATCCGGATGGGCGAGCGGCTCGAGACCGGCATGCTCGGCCTGAACGCCGGCGTCGTCTCCAACGCCGCCGCACCCTTCGGCGGCGTCAAGCAGTCCGGCCTCGGCCGCGAAGGCGGACTCGAAGGCATCGAGGAATACCTCTACACCCAGTACATCGGCATCGCCGACCCCTACGCCGGCTAACCGGGCAGGCTCCGGACACACTCAGCGCAACAAGACGGCACTGGCCCGCAGGAATCCTGCGGGCCAGTGCCGTTTGTATGGCGGGACGTTCTCCCGGCGTCTAGCGGGCCGCGGCCCGGGCGTGCGTAAGCCAGCGCGCCGGAGCCCGGCGAGCCGACAATCATCGTCGGCCGGCGGCCAAACCGGTCCGGGAGATTGCCGAACCAGGGGATGAGGGCAAGCGCGATGACGTTGGCCAGCACGGGAATCCAGAGGTAGACCGGGGGGCTCAAGCCGTCATACGTGGGCAGCAGGGCCACCGCGAAGGTTGAGACGCCCATCAGCAGGGCGGCTGGGCTGCGGGGGCGGCTAGCCTTCCCGGAGCCGGCGGAGGCCGCTGCGGGTCCTGCGCCACAGCACCGAGGCGGCGTGTCCCACCCGCAGCGCTGCCCGGCCCAGCGCGCGGAAAGGCCATCCGGCCACGGCTCCCCAGCGGGAGAGGACCGACGGCGGCAGCCAGTCGGCGCGGAGCCGGCCGGCTATGCCGGCGTTCCGGCGCAGCTCCTGCCGCACCTGGCCGATGTGCTTGACGGCGGCCTCCTCCGGCAGGCCGCCGCGCGTGCCGCCCTGGCCGGCGGGCCGGCCGTACTGATGGCGCTCGTAGGCATCCGTCAGGACGGTCACGGCTTGGACGGTTCCGGCGTCGGGCGCGGGTCCGCTGCCGGGTGATGACCGGGCCCGCTGGCTCATGGCCGCGGAGCCACGCAGCCGGGCCGAGAACGTCCGCGGTGTCTCGCTCGGCTCGGGACGCACACCGTAGTCCGTGGCCAGGTCCTGCAGTTCGGACCAGACGAGCGGCGGCTCGGCCAGCCGGTCCCGGCCGGTGCCTGTTCCCCTGAGACGCCTCGCCCTGATGCCGCCGCGGACCAGGCGGGGCGTCGCGGCCAGGAGGGCCAGCAGCAGAACCCCGGCGGCACTGTAAAGGGCAGGCGCCAGCTGGTTCCCGGCGTCGGCCGTTCCGCTCCCCGGAAGGGGCAGCGGGACCGGAGCCGGTGCGGGGGTGGCGGTGGCACCGTTGCTCGGCACCAGGCCGTCGTTGTTCTGGTCGTTGGTGCTGGCGCCGCCGGACGTTGAGGAGTCCTGCGCATACGGCGGCACCACACCGCGCGAGGGGGTGGGTTCAAACGGAACCCAGCCGAGGCCCTGGAAGTACAGCTCGGGCCAGGCATGGGCATCACGGGCGTCGACCTCGAATTCCGGCAGTGCTCCCTGGCCGGCGACGGACACCGTGGCGCCGGTCAGCCTGCCCGGCGCGTAGCCCACTGCGATCCTGCTCGGGATGCCTTCGAGCCGGGCCATGACGGCCATGGCGGAGGCGAAGTGGATGCAGTAGCCGCTCTTCTGGGTCAGGAAGTCCGCCAGGACGGAGAGTCCGTTTCCGTCATACCCGCCCTGGACGGGTGACTCCAGGGAATACGTGAAGTCCGGGCCGCGCAGGAATCTCTGGATGGCCATCGCCTTGGCATAGGCTGTGCGGCCGTTGGCAGTGACGGACCCGGCGGTGGTCCGCACGATCTCCGGAACATTCGACGGCGGCCGGATGAACTCGTCCGGAACGCCACGGACGGGGGCGGAGGACGCATCCAGCAGTTCCGTAGTCAGCTTCGGCACCGAGGACTGCACCAGGTATTGCTGGTCGCGGGAGTTGGTGTCGGTGCCTTTGATGCTCAGGGTCGCAGGGTCCCAGCTCCAGCGCCCGGTAAGCCCGTTGACCGATTCAGGGGCGTACGGGACGGGAAGGTACGGGCTGGTGAAGTCCCCGGTGTTGACCACCGTCACCTGCCGGATCTGTTCCGGTGCCAGGATCTCGTGGCCCACGTCCATCCGTCCGGTGCCCGCCCGGCGGCTGGAGTTGCGGTCGTCCGGGGACCAGGACTCGCCGTCGAACCTGTCCACCGTGACCGAGCGCAGGTAGAGCGGGGTGGTGGCGTTGGTGGCGTAGGTGATCCTGCCCTCGCCCGTCGGGGTCCGCAGGCTGTTGCCGAGGCTGATCATGGGGTTCAGTCCTGTGGCAGTACCCCAGGGGTTCAGCCGGGAGCCCTGCGGGAACGTGCCCTGGTCGAAGCCCGGAACCACCAGCTGCAGCAGCAGTGTGGCCACCAGGGCCACGGCTCCGGTCAGGGTGGCCCGCCGGATCTGGCCGGGGTTGCGGGCCGTGTCCGCCTGTGTCCGCGCATCGGGGGCGAACCACTGGCTGCACGCGAGGATCACCAGATAGCCGGCCGCCGTCACCACGAAGCCCAGCCATCCGACGCTCTGCGGCTTGATCATGGCCGGAACCACCAGCAGCGCGAGCAGGCCCAGGCCGCTGGTGGCGGGCATGCCCAGGGGGAGGGCCAGCGCATCCACGAGGATGACGACGAGTCCCAGCGCCGCGCACGCCACCAGGACGATGCCGGCGTTGGGCGCCACCGGCGAGCTCTCAGCCAGCACCGTTTCGCCGGCCCGGCGAAGATGCCTGCCCAGCGCGTCGAGGGTGGCCTGGGACGGGAGGAAGCCCGCGATGCTGTCACGCCGGAAGAAGGTGAACGTCAGGATGAAGGCCAGCGACACCAGGCCTCCCGCAGCCACCAGCACGGGCGGGGCGCGGAACGTGCGGAGCAAGGCCATGGTCAGCGAGACCACCACCACCGTGGTCAGGACCGGCAGGAACCACGCCCACCCCCGAAGGACGCCGTTGAGGGACAGTGACGCGCCGCAGACGGACACCGCCACTGCGCCGGCCATGACCCACGGGTAGGGCCCGGCCCCGAACCGTCCGCTTCCGGGGGAGGCCGGCGCGGGCTGCGCCTGGTCATCGGCTTCCGCCTGCCGCTGTGAAGTCAGTGTCATCGCCCTACCTCCGCCCCGCGCCGGACGTCCGCCGCAGCCGTCCACATGGCGGCGTCGCCCTCGTCGAAGTACATCCACGCGGCCGGCAGCGAGGTGGACGCCTCGACGGCGACGGCGCGCCAGCCGCCCAGCCGCAGGGCCTCCAGCACATCGTGGCAGTCCGCGGGTCTGTCCGTGATCACCACGGCAAACGCGTTGGCGGCGTAGCCGGCAGCGGGGGCGAGGGCGCGCGCCTCCGCGAGGGAGATCTTCCCGAGCAGCGCCAGGACCGGGCCGCGCATCCTGTGGGCCGCGAGCTTGTCCATGAGCCGGTCGTCGAAGACGGCCTGGGCCGGATCGGCACTGCCTGCATGTTCGCGGCGGCCGGCGTCGTGCTCCCTGCGCGCGTGGTGCGGGCCCGTCAGTTGGATCGCGGCAAGGCTTTCGGCGATGGACTGGAGGCCGGCTGCGCCGCTGTACTCCTCGTTGCCGGGCTCCGGGGCCGAGGACGAACGGTGGAAGGCAGGCTCGCCGGCCGCGTCCAGGAACCGCAACGAGTAATTGAGCTCGGCGAGGTGGGCACCCACGGACATCGCAGCAGTGACGGCCCACTCGAAGGTGTCGCTGGTGACGAGGTCGCTCCCGTCGTCGCCCTGGCTGCCGAACACCGAGCCGTAGCCCGAGGAGTGGGCAACGAACCTGTGGTCCAGGATGACCGTGGCCTCGGGCGTGGTGACGGACTCCTCCTGCCGGACCATCAGCGCGCCGTGCCGGGCGGTGGCTGGCCAGTGCACGCGGCGCATCGGGTCGCCGTGCCGGTACTCACGCGTCATGACGTCGTCGTCGCTGGGGTTGGCCCGGGTCCGGGTGGCGGTGATGCCGTCGTTGCCGCGGGCACCGGCAAGGCCCGTGGTTGGAAGTTCGACGGCGGCCGGCGTCACGGTGAGTGTGTCGCCGTCGTCGATTGAATGGCGGTGCAGTGAGATCCCGAACGGGTCTGTGAACTCGGCCGTGACGGGGCCGATGGTGAACTGTCCGCGCTTTCCCGAGCGCAGGTGGTACTCGTAGCGGCTGGTGCCGCCCGATGCGGACCTGGCGGGAAAGCGGAACGCCGGGGATTCACCAAACCGTGGCGGCAGCCGCTCCTCCATGATGACCCGGCCGGTGCCGAGCCCCGTCCGGGCGACGGCGAGCCGGACCGTGGTGACGGAGTCTGTCTCGACCGTGGAAGGGCTGAATTCCCGGTACACCCGGAACCGCGGTTTGACCACCCTGATGCCGGCCAGCGAAACGAGCGGCAGGACCACCAGCAGGACACCGAGGGCCAGGAGGTCGCGGCGGCCCATGACCTGGGCGCACAGCAGCGAAACGGCGCCGGCCGCCAGAAGTCCCCAGCCCCGGGAGCTGAAGAGATGTCGGGGGAGGCTGTCCAGCAGTGCCACGGTGACGGTCCTGACTAGCGGCTATGGCGGAGTTCGGGCGAGGTCCGCCCGGGGTTTGCCGTGTCCGTCATCTCCTGGCTGACGGGGATCCGGGCCAGGATGCCGCGGACCACGCCCTGCGGGGTCTCGCCCGTGCTGGCGGCTTTCCGGTCCAGGATGATCCGGTGCGCCAGCACTGCCTCGGCGACGGCGACGACGTCATCGGGCAGCACGAAGTCACGGCCGTCCAGCGCCGCCGTCGCCTTCGCGGCCCGGAGCAGCTGCAGCAGGGAGCGCGGGCTCGCGCCAAGGCGCAGCATGGCACTGTCGCGGGTGGCGCGGCCGACGGCGACGGTGTACTCCTTCACGGCTTCGGAGACGAACACCTGCTGGACGGTGGCGATCATGGCGGCGACATCCGCCGCGGTGACCACGGCCCTGACCCGGGCCAGCGGGGACGTGGCCTGGTGCGTCTCGAGCATTTCGATCTCGGAGTCCTTGTCCGGATACCCCATGGAGATCCGGGCCATGAAACGGTCACGCTGGGCCTCCGGAAGCGGATACGTCCCCTCCATCTCGATGGGGTTCTGGGTGGCCACCACCATGAACGGTTCGCCGAGCTTGTAAGAGTGTCCGTCCACCGTGACCTGGTGCTCCTCCATGCATTCGAGCAGGGCGGACTGCGTCTTGGCGGAGGCCCGGTTGATCTCGTCGCCAATCACGATGTTCGCGAACACGGCACCCGGACGGAACTCGAACTGGCGCGAGGACTGGTTGTAAATGGAGACGCCGGTGACATCGGAGGGGAGGAGGTCGGGGGTGAACTGGATCCGGCTGACGGAGCAGTCGATGGTGCGGGCCAGCGTTTTGGCCAGCAGCGTCTTGCCCACCCCGGGGACGTCCTCCAGGAGCAGGTGGCCCTGCGCGAGCAGGACGGTCAGCGCCAGCTTCGCGGCCTCGGCCTTGCCGTCGATGACCGTATTGATAGCACTGAGGATGCGCTCGCTGGCGGCACGGAAAACCGGGGCTTCCAAGGGTTCGGGGTTGTGTCCGTTGAGGGCGTTGACGCCGCGCGCAGCACTTCCAGTGAAGCCCTGCCCGCCGGGAAGTGCTTCGTCCATCGTGATGCGTCGGTGCGGTTCCATCGGCAACCTTTCAGCCCAGAATGAAGCGAACGAAGCGGCGGAGGTCTGCCGTTGCCCTCGTGGGCGCTCACATCCGTCCGTAACCAGCGTACTAACACAACTGCCGTGGCTAACAGAGAGTTCCCCGTAAATCTCCGGGTAATGCCGAGCGTAACCTTCGGATACTGACGGGGGACGGGGCACAGCCCGCGCAGGCGGGAAAAACGCGGCCGGGGCGGCCGCTAGGCTGGAAGAATGCGGCATTCCCTGACTCCCCGGCCCTACCGTGCCCCCGGCAGCGACGGCTCCGGCAAGCGCGGCTTCCCGCCGGCGCCCGAACCCTTGCCCGTTCCCGTGATGGACAACCACACGCACCTGGACTTCCCGACTGACGACATCCGGGTGGACATCGCGGCTGCCCTCGACGCAGCCGAAGCGGTGGGTGTGTGCGGTGCGGTGCAGGTGGGCTGCGACCTCGAGTCCTCGAGGTTTACCGTCCGCGCCGTCGACCTGGATCCACGCCTTTTGGGGGCCGTGGCCCTCCATCCGAATGATGCTCCAGACTATGCTGCCCGGGGTGAGCTTGAGGGTGCCCTGACGGAAATCGAGGAGCTCGCCGCCCACCCCCGCGTGCGCGCCATCGGCGAAACCGGCCTGGACTTCTTCCGCACGGAAGGCGAGGGGCTGGCCCATCAGCGCTACTCCTTCCGCCGGCACATCGATATCGCCAAGCGGCTGGACCGAACCCTGCAGATCCACGACCGGGACGCCCACGACGACGTGGTCCAGGTTCTGCGCGAGGAGGGCACTCCGGAACGGGTGGTGTTCCACTGCTTTTCCGGGGACGCGGAGCTCGCGCGGATCTGCAACAGCGAAGGATGGTTCATGTCCTTCGCGGGGACGCTGACCTTCAAGAACGCCACCAACCTCAGGGAGGCGCTCGCCGTGGCCGACCCGGAACTGGTGCTGGTTGAAACCGACTCGCCGTTCCTCACCCCGCACCCGCACCGCGGCCGCCCCAACGCAAGCTACATGGTTCCGTACACCGTGCGGGCGATGGCGGAATTGACAGGAAAGGACCTGTCCGGACTGTGCGCCCAAGTGAGCGCAAATACCGTGCGGGCGTACGGATCCTGGGACTGAGTCACTCTAGGCCGCCAGCCGCGAAATACATACCTGGTAGGCAAATATTTTGGATGCTTTATAACGCTTCGGTTACAGTGAAAAACTATTAGCCGGGGTCGGGGAAGGCCTCCGGATGATGTAACTCACTTTCGTGACAGGCAGGGCGCCTATGGATGCCTGCCATGTGAGTGTGGCGACGCACATGCCTGCGGCCTGCTCCGGCCTGTCCGGAGCCACCATGATCGGTGACCGCCGGGGGTACACGTGTGCGTTTTTCCCCGTGCCCGGATGGCTCAAAAGTTACGGGCAATCGTGGTCAACTTCTTCACGTCAGACGGCAAGTTCAGTTTCATCAAGGTCGGTACGCAACTGGTGGTGCTTTCGGCCCTCGTGCTGGGGCTCGTTGCCTTCGTGGGCAGCAACAAGACAGTCACCCTGAACGTCGACGGGAAAGTCAGCTCCGTCCAGACCTTCGGCGGCACGGTCGAGCAGGTGGTCAAGAGTGCGAACGTCGAGCTGCACCCGGCCGACCGCGTCTCTCCCGCGCTGGACGCAAGTGTTAAGAACGGCTCCGTCATCAACGTGAACATGGCCAAGGCCGTGAAGGTCAGCCTGGACGGTGCAGAAAAGACCGTAAGCACCACGGCCCAGGACGTGGGCGGGCTCGTGACCCAGCTCGGCGTGGCCAGCTCTTCGGAGCTCTCCGTGCCGAAGGACGCGCAGCTGGCTGTGGACGGTTCGTTCGTGGCCATCTCGACGCCGAAGACCGTCAGCATCATCGCCGACGGTAAGGCCAGGAAGACCACCACCACGGCTGCCAACGTCGGCGAGGTTCTCAAGGACGCCGGCATCCGGCTCGCCACTGCTGACCGGACGTCGCAGCCGGCGCACGCCCCGGTGGTCAACAACATGGTGATCAAGGTGTCCCGCGTTACCGGCAAGACCGCCACCGTCACCGAAGGCATCGCGTTCCAGACGCTGACGACGGACAGCGCCACCCTTCCCAAGGGCGAAGAAAAGGTCACCCAGGAAGGCGTCGCCGGCGAGACGACCCTGACCTACAAGCTGGTCCTGGTCGACGGCCGTGAGGCCTCCCGGACGCTCGTCTCCAAGACCACCACCCGCGAGCCGGTAACCGAGAAGATCACGGTCGGCACCAAGGAAGCGCCCAAGCCGGCAGCCGCAGAGGCCGACGGCGGGAACACCGGAGCAGCAGCCCCGGCCATGATGAACGCCGGCATGTGGGACAAAATCGCCCAGTGTGAATCCGGCGGCAACTGGTCCATCAACAGCGGCAACGGCTACTACGGCGGCCTGCAGTTCGATATCCAGACCTGGATCGGCGCCGGCGGCGGCTCCTACGCCCCGAACGCCAGCCAGGCGTCCAAGGCGCAGCAGATCGACATCGCCAACCGCATCTACGCGGAGCGCGGCCTGCAGCCGTGGGGCTGCGGCTGGGCCGCCAGCAGCTAGTTCACCGGCGCCGGCAACCACTGGCGCAAGCAGACCCCCGCCCATGCGGCAGCTGACCACAGCCGCGGCGGCTGCGAAGGCCGGGTCCGGAACTTCCGGGCCCGGCCTTCGCCGTGCCTGCCAACGCCGAACCCCGTTCCATCTGGGATGCCGGGATAGGATACCTAGGTGACTGACCCGACCCCCTCCGCCTCCGGCACCGCGCCCGCTCCACTGTTCGGTGCCTCCGATATCCGCAGGCTGGCCGGGGAGATCGGCGTCCGCCCCACCAAGACGCTTGGGCAGAATTTCGTCATCGACGGCAACACGATCCGCAGGATCGTGGCCGCCGCCGGCATCGGAGCGGACGAGACGGTCCTCGAAATCGGACCCGGGCTGGGGTCGCTGACGCTAGGGCTCCTCGACGCCGCCAAGGCGGTGGTCGCCGTCGAAATTGACCCCGTCCTGGCCGCGAAGCTGCCGGAGACCATCCGGCAATGGCGGCCCGACTCCGCCGGCGACTTCCACCTGGTCCTCGCCGACGCCATGAAGGTGACTGAACTGCCGGCCGAGCCCGCCGCGCTCGTCGCCAACCTGCCCTACAACGTCGCGGTGCCGGTGGTGCTCCACCTGCTGCAATACTTCCCGTCCATCCGGCACGGCCTCGTGATGGTTCAGGACGAAGTGGCCGACCGGCTCGCCGCCGAACCCGGATCCAAGATCTACGGGGTACCCTCGGTCAAGGCCGCGTGGTACAGCAGCATGCGCAAGGCCGGCGTCATCGGCATGAATGTCTTCTGGCCCGCGCCCAAGATCCAGTCCGGCCTCGTGGCCTTCACCCGCCGCGAGCCGCCCGCCACCACCGCCAGCCGCGCGGAGGTCTTCGCCGTTATTGATGCGGCGTTCGCGCAGCGCCGCAAGACGCTCCGCGCAGCCCTGGCCGGGTGGGCCGGCAGCGCCGCCGAAGCGGAACGCTGCCTGGTCGCAGCCGGGGTCGACCCCACGGCGCGCGGCGAAGTGATCGACATTGCCGCGTTCGCGAGGATCGCCGAAGCCCGCAGCGCCTCGGACGCCTGATGGCGCTGCACGGCCTGAAGGGGCGCTTTGCTGCGAGGACCGTCCGGGTCAAGGCCCCCGGCAAAGTAAACGTCTCGCTGGATGTGGGGCCGCTGCGGCCGGACGGCTACCACTCCGTGGCCAGCGTCTACCTGGCGGTGTCGCTGTACGAGGAAGTTGCGGCCACCAGCACGCCATCCGACGGCATCACCGTCAGCATCAGCCCGGACAGCACGCTGGACCTCGACGGCGTGGACATCCCGCTCGACGAGCGGAACCTCGCCTACAAGGCGGCCGCCATCATGGCCGACGTGTCCGAACACTCCACCGGCGTGCACCTTGAAATCACCAAGCGGGTTCCCGTGGCGGGCGGCATGGGCGGCGGTTCCGCGGATGCCGCCGCCACGCTCCTGGCGTGCGACGCGCTGTGGAACAGCGGCCTGTCCCGTGACGAGCTCGCCGAGCTTGCCGCCGAGCTGGGCGCGGACGTTCCCTTCGCACTGCTGGGCGGCACGGCCGTTGGGCTGGGTGTGGGCGATGACCTGTCGCCTGCACTGGCGAAGGCCCAGATGGACTGGGTGCTGGTGACGGCCGAGTTCGGCCTGTCCACCCCGGAAGTGTTCCGCACCCTGGATCGGCTCCGCGACGCCGAGGGCCTGGACGTAGAGGAGCCCACGGCGGTGGACCCGAAGATCCTGCAGGCCCTGCGCGGCGGCGACGCCGACGCCCTGAGCAGGGTGCTGGTCAACGACCTGCAGCGGGCGTCCATCGAACTCGCCCCCGGCCTCCGGGACACCCTGGGCCTCGGCGAATCCTGCGGAGCAATCGCCGGGATCGTCTCCGGGTCCGGACCCACCGTGGCGCTTCTGGCCCACAATCCCGAAGCGGCGGAGGACCTCGCCGGGCGGCTGGAGCACAAGGGCCTCACCGCCCTGGCCGTCCACGGCCCGGTGCCCGGCGCCCGCATCATCTCCGATACGCTCCTTTAATACCTTCCACCTCCACAGCAGAAAGCAGTTCCCCGTGGCACACCTGCTCGGCGGCGAGAACCTCAAGGTCTCGTACGCAACCCGCACCGTTCTGGACGGCATCACCCTTGGGCTCGAAGAGGGCGACCGGATCGGGATGGTGGGCAGGAACGGCGACGGCAAGTCCACGCTGATGCGGCTGCTGGCACTGCGGTCCACCCCGGATTCCGGCCGGGTCACCAAACGCGGGGACGTCAACGTCGGCTACCTGGACCAGAGCGACGTGCTCGACGCCGACCTGACGGTGGGAACCGCGATCGTGGGGGACAAGGCCGACCACGAGTGGGCCGCCAACCCCCGGATCCGCGAGATCATGGGCGGCCTGGTGTCCGACGTCGACTGGCACGCCAACGTGCACGCCCTGTCCGGCGGCCAGAAGCGGCGCGTCGCACTGGCCAAGCTCCTCATCGAGGACCACGACGTCATCATGCTCGACGAGCCCACCAACCATCTCGACGTGGAGGGCGTGGCCTGGCTGTCGAGGCACCTGAAGACCCGGTGGCGGCCCAACCAGGGCGCCTTCCTCGTGGTCACCCACGACCGCTGGTTCCTCGACGAAGTCTGCAACAAGACCTGGGAAGTCCACGACGGGATCGTTGACCCGTTCGACGGCGGTTACGCCGCCTACGTGCTGGCCCGCGCCGAGCGAGACCGGATGGCATCCGTCGTCGAAAGCAAGCGCCAGCAGCTGGTGAAGAAGGAACTGGCCTGGCTGCGCCGCGGCGCCCCGGCCCGGACCGCCAAGCCGAAGTTCCGGATCGAGGCGGCCAATGCCCTGATCGCCGACGTCCCGGAGCCGCGGGACTCCACCGCCCTGAGCAGGATGGCCACGGCGCGCCTGGGCAAGGACGTGCTGGACCTGGAAAACGTGACGCTGGACTTCCAGGGCGGCGAAGCCGGGCAGAAGCTGTTCAACAACATCACGCTCCGGCTCGCTCCGGGGGAGCGGCTGGGCCTCGTCGGCGTCAACGGTGCCGGCAAGACCACCCTGCTCAAGCTCCTGAACGGCGAAATCCAGCCGTCGGCCGGAAAGGTCAAGAAGGGCAAGACGGTGGTCACCGCCGTGCTCACCCAGGAGGTCAAGGAGCTCGACGACGTCGCCGACCTGCGCGTCATCGAGGTCATCGAGCGCGAAAAGCGGTCCTTCAACGTGGGCGGCAGGGAGTTCACCGCCGGCCAGCTCGTGGAGCAGCTCGGCTTCACCAACCAGAAGCAGTGGACGCCGGTCCGGGACCTGTCCGGCGGTGAGCGGCGGCGCCTCCAGCTGCTGCGGCTGCTGGTGGGCGAGCCCAACGTGCTGATGCTGGACGAACCCACCAACGACCTCGACACCGACACCCTCGCCGCCGTCGAGGATGTCCTGGACGGCTGGCCGGGCACCCTGGTCGTCGTCAGCCACGACCGCTACCTGCTCGAACGCGTCACGGACCACCAGATGGCCCTGCTGGGCGACGGCAAGATCCGCGGCCTTCCCGGCGGCGTCGACCAGTACCTCGAACTCCGCGAGGCTGCCCTCGCCGGCTCCACCATCACCGGCGGCGGAAACCCCGTCACCGGACCGTCAGCCGCCGGAGACGCAGCCCCCGCCGGGCCCTCCGAAGCCGAGAAGCGCGAAGCGCGCAAGTCCCTCAACCGGGTGGAGCGCCAGCTCAACAAACTCGCCCAGCAGGAAGAGAAGATCCACGTCCAGATGGCCGCCAGCACCAACGACGGCGACTTCGAACGCCTCGGCGACCTCAACAAGCAGCTCAAGGACCTCACAGACGAAAAGGACGCCCTCGAGCTCGAGTGGCTGGAGGCGTCCGAAGTCCTCGGCGACTAGCTGGTTGAGAGTTTTTGTCCAGACGTCGCGACTTCGGAGGCCTTTAGCGGCCGATATGTGGACAAAAACTCCATCCTTTTCTAAGGCTCGCTGCGCAGTTCCGGGTCCTTTTTAAGGCCGGTCAGGCCGTTCCAGGCAAGGTTAACGAGGTGGGCTGCGACGGCTCGCTTGTCGGGCTGGCGGGCGTCCTGCCACCACTGGCCCGTCATCGCCACCATGCCCACGAGCATCTGCGCGTACATGGCGCCGTCCACCGCGCTGAAGCCGCGGCGGGCGAATTCGTCGGACAGGATGTGTTCAACGCGGGCGGTCACGTGCGAGAGCAGGGTGGAAAAGGCGCCTTCGGGCTGGGACGGGGGAGCATCCCGCATGAGGATCCGGAAGCCGTCGGTGCGTTCCTCGATGTAGGTGAGCAGGGCTAGGGCAGCGCGTTCCACCAGCACACGCGGCTTGGCTTCGTCGGCCAGGGCGTCGTTGATGGCGGCCAGCAGGATGCGGAACTCGTACTCGACGACCTGCGTGTACAGTCCCTCCTTCGAGCCGAAGTGCTCGTAGATCACCGGCTTGGAAACGCCGGCGGCGGCCGCGATCTCCTCGATGGTGGTGCCGTCCAGGCCCCGCATCGCGAACAGGGACCGGCCTACCTCAATGAGCTGCGACCGGCGCTGCGGCCCGGTCATCCTCGACCGGGGAATACGTCCCGCCGATGCTTCGGGCCGTGCTGGCTGGTTCCCCGGACCGTCAGTTGTCCCTGTGCTGTTGCTCACCGTCCCATCATGCCTTATGTCAAGCGGAGCGCAGGGGCGGTGCCGGGTCCCGGCGCGCTGCCCCGGCCGGCGCCGGCGCACCCGAAGCGCCCAGGTCGCACGAGCCTCAACGTTCGTGGCAGAATTGGTTCTCGTGCCCAGGCTTAGCGCCGGGCATGGTCCGCTCTGGTGTAATGGCAGCACCCCGGCCTTTGGAGCCGTGGAGTATAGGTTCGAATCCTATGGGCGGAACAGCTGCATCAGAGGTGTCCAGTAGGATGAACCCTGTTGCCGGTTCCGGGCACAGGCCAGGACACCGCCGCGCAGGCAGCCGCGGATGCAGTACAGCGCAACCGAGCAAGGAGAGCCCGTACGTGAGCCCCGAGAAATCCGGCCCAGCCGCCGTTATCGTCCTAGCTGCAGGTGCCGGTACCCGGATGAAATCCCGTACCCCCAAGATCCTTCACGAAATCGGCGGCCGTTCCATGGTGGGCCACGCCCTCCTGGCCGCCCGCAGCATCAGCCCCCAGCGCCTGGCCCTGGTGGTCCGGCACGAGCGGGACCGCGTCGCCGCCCACCTCACCGAACTCGATCCGGACGCCCTGATCGTGGACCAGGACGAGGTGCCCGGCACCGGCCGCGCCGTCGAGGTTGCCCTCGGGGCGCTGGACGCCAAGGAACCCGTCGCCGGAACGGTCGTGGTCACCTACGGCGACGTCCCGCTGCTCACGGGTGAAATGCTCTCCGAACTGGTGTCAACGCACGAGCGGGAGGGCAACGCGGTCACCGTGCTGACCGCCATCCTGGACGACGCCACCGGCTACGGCCGCATTCTCCGCGGCGATGACGGCACCGTGACCGGCATCCGGGAGCACAAGGACGCCACCGACGCCGAGCGCACGATCCGCGAGATCAACTCCGGCATCTACGCCTTTGACGCCGCTGTTCTCCGCGACGCCCTCGTCCACGTCACCACCGACAACTCGCAGGGCGAAAAGTACCTGACCGACGTCCTCGGGCTCGCCCGCAAGGCAGGCGGCCGCGTTGCCGCCGTCGTCACCGCCGACCGCTGGCAGGTCGAAGGCGCCAACGACCGCGTGCAGCTCGCCGCCCTCGGCGCCGAGCACAACCGCCGGATCGTGGAAGCCTGGATGCGCGCCGGCGTTACCGTCGTGGACCCTGCCACCACCTGGATCGACTCCACGGTGACCCTGGCGGAGGACGTCCGGATCCTGCCCAACACCCAGCTGCACGGCGCCACCACGGTGGCGAGGGACGCCGTCGTCGGCCCCGACTCCACCCTGACCGACGTCAGCATCGGTGAGGGCGCCAAGGTGACCCGGACCCACGGGTCCGGTGCCGAGATCGGCGCCGGAGCCAGCGTTGGCCCCTTCACCTACCTGCGCCCGGGAACTGTCCTGGGGGACACGGGCAAGATCGGCGCTTTTTACGAAACCAAGAACGTCAGGATCGGCCGCGGCTCCAAGCTGTCCCACCTGGGCTACGCAGGTGACGCCGAAATCGGTGAGGACACCAACATCGGCTGCGGCAACATCACCGCGAATTACGACGGCGAGAAGAAGCACCGCACGGTGATCGGCTCGGGCGTGCGCACCGGCTCCAACACAGTATTCGTCGCTCCGGTCACGGTGGGGGACGGTGCCTACAGCGGCGCCGGTGCCGTGATCCGGAAGGACGTGCCCGCCGGCGCTCTCGCGCTGTCCATGGCAGCACAGCGCAACGCCGAAGGCTGGGTTGCCGCCAACCGTCCCGGCACGCTGTCCGCGGAACTGGCCGAAGCCGCCGCGGCCCGCGAAGGCCGCACTGATTCCTCAAATTCCCCCGCATCTACAGAAGAGGGCTAGCAACCATGACCGAAATTACGGCTCACGGCGAGAAGAAACTGGTGCTCGCCGCAGGGCGTGCACACCCGGAGCTTGCCCGGGAGATCGCCAAGGAGCTGGGCACGGAACTGCTGCCTGTGGACGCCTACGACTTCGCCAACGGCGAGATCTACGTCCGCGCCGGGGAGAGCGTCCGCGGAACCGACGCCTTCGTCATCCAGGCGCACCCCGCACCGCTGAACAACTGGCTCATGGAACAGCTGATCATGATCGATTCGCTGAAGCGTGCCTCCGCCAAGCGGATCACCGTTGTCTCGCCGTTCTACCCGTACTCGCGCCAGGACAAGAAGGGCCGCGGCCGCGAGCCCATCTCCGCCCGCCTCGTCGCCGACATGTACAAGACGGCCGGCGCGGACCGCATCATGAGCGTGGACCTGCACACCGCGCAGATCCAGGGCTTCTTCGACGGCCCGGTGGACCACCTCATGGCCATCCCGCTGCTCGCCGACTACATCCGCACCCGCGTCAGCGCCGACAACATCACCGTCGTCTCGCCGGACACCGGCCGCGTGCGCGTGGCTGAACAGTGGGCCGAGCGCCTCGGCGGCGCGCCGCTGGCCTTCGTCCACAAGAGCCGCGACCTGACCGTGCCCAACCAGGCCGTGTCCAAGACCGTGGTGGGGCAGATCGAAGGCCGCACCTGTGTGCTGATCGATGACATGATCGACACCGGCGGAACCATCTCCGGCGCCGTGCAGGTGCTCAAGAACGCCGGTGCCAAGGACGTCATCATCGCCGCCACGCACGCCATATTCTCCGATCCCGCCGCCCGGCGCCTCTCCGAGTCCGGTGCCCGGGAAGTTGTGGTCACCAACACGCTGCCCATCACCGCGGAGAAGCAGTTCCCGGAACTCACCGTGCTGTCCATCGCCCCGCTCATCGCCCGGGCCATCCGGGAAGTGTTCGACGACGGATCGGTCACCAGCCTTTTCGACGGCAACGCCTAAGCCGCCTGGCCTCAGCCCCCGGCGTTGGCGTCCGTTTTCGGTAACGGGCCCCAACGCTGGTAGGCTGGTCCACGATACCTTGGCGAGGGAGAACAGTCTCCGTTATCGACTGGGTCTGAACCACCCTTCTGGTGGGGCCGCCTTCGGGCCGCCCGGCGTCGAAGGTCACTCCAGACCTCCGCCCTTGCTGAACCAACACATCCACCAGGAGATTCACATGTCTGAGCAGAAGCTCGCAGCAGAAGCACGCACCGAATTCGGCAAGGGCTTCGCCCGCCGCGCCCGCGCCGCCGGCCAGATCCCCGCAGTGATCTACGGTCACGGCGCAGAGCCCATCCACATCACCCTGCCGGCCAAGGCCACCACCCTGGCTGTCCGCACGGCCAACGCCCTGCTGTCCCTGGACCTCAACGGTGAAGGCCACCTGGCTCTCGTCAAGGACGTCCAGCGCGACCCGATCAAGCAGATCATCGAGCACATCGACCTCCTGACCGTCCGCCAGGGCGAGAAGGTCACTGTTGACGTTCCCGTGCACATCGTGGGTGAAACCGCCCCGGGCACCGCGCACAACCTGGAGCTCACCGTCGTCTCCCTCGAGGCCGAGGCAACCCACCTGCCCGAGTCCGTTGAGGTCAACATCGAAGGCCGCGCCGCCGGCGAGCACATCCACGCCTCCGACCTCGTGCTCCCCAAGGGTGCCGTCCTGCTGACCGACGCCGAGGCCCTGGTGGTCAACATCTCCGAGGCCACAGCACAGGCTGAAGAAGGAGAAGGCGCAGCCGAGGAAGCTCCCGCAGCAGCGGCTCCGGCCGAAGAAGCTGCCGCCGAGTAATTCGGGCACAACCCTTTCCGCGCCGCATCCAGCGCGGACCGGTGGCCGGGTCCCTTTTCGGGCCCGGCCACTGCCGTCCCTGCCCACTTGCGTGCAAACCCGGCCCTTAGGATTGATTCATGACTGACACCTGGCTGATCGTAGGCCTTGGCAACCCCGGACCCGAGTACAGCGGCAACCGCCACAACGTCGGCCAGATGGTGCTGGACGGGCTGGCCGCACGGATCGGCGGGAAGTTCAAGGCGCACAAGGCCAGGGCCCTCGTCGTCGAAGGACGGCTGGGCATCGGCGGTCCCCGCGTGGTGCTGGCGAAGCCGGGCACGTACATGAACGTCTCCGGCGGTCCGGTGTCTGCGCTCGCCAGGTTCTACGACGTCGAACCGTCCCGCGTGGTGGCCGTCCACGACGAGATCGACATCCCCTTTAACACGGTGAAGCTGAAGATCGGCGGCGGGGAAGGCGGCCACAACGGCCTAAGGGACATCTCCAAGGCCCTCGCCACCAAGGACTACCTCCGCGTACGGGTGGGAGTCGGCCGTCCGCCGGGCCGGATGGACACCGCGGACTACGTCCTGCGGGACTTCGGCACCGCGGAAAAGAAGGAATTGCCCTTCCTGCTCGATGACGCAGCGGACGCCGTCGAGCTCCTGATCAGGGAGGGCCTGACCGCCGCGCAGCAGCAGTTCCACACCGCCAGGGTGTAGCGCCTTCCGCCACGGTTTTTCTTCCCGCCGCACCAACCCTCAAGGTCGCATCAAGGTCTGCGAAATGTGAACGCAGTGCCCTATATCCCTGCAAAGTAACGGGGTAGTCTACTTTCTAAGCGGGGGAGGCGATGGAGCCTTTATCCTGCCGGGCGGGATGTAAGGAAAAGTTCATGTCAATTGAGCCACTGAGCTGGGGACGTGGGTCTACGGCGGGCGTGCTGGCGGGACCGGCAGGCGTTGCCGGCGGGACGGACCTCCAACGATGGTCGGTTCCGGCGCGCAGCGCAGACCTTGACGCCATCCGCACAGCGCTGACAGATCCCGAGTCCCTGGGCGTAGTTATCACCGGTGCCCGCGGTGTGGGGAAATCATCGCTCGCCCGCACCGCGGTGGCCGAGCTGGGCCCGGACGTCTGGGCGCTCCAGCTTCGCAGCCCGCTGACCGGCTCACAAACCTCGTACGGCTGCCTCGCGTTCCTCCTGGCCAGGCTCCCGCAGTCGGCACTGGCTTCCCCCACCGCCATCCTCCAGGGCATCACGTCCCTGATCCGGTCCGACGCCGCCGGCCGTGACTGCGTCATCACCCTTGACACCACAGGCCAGATCGACGACATGAGCGCCGGCGTCATCCTGAACATCATGCTGACGCACACCGCCCGCGTCATCGCCATCGCGCCCAGCACCAGCGACCTTCCCGCAGACTTCCACTGGCTGCTCACCGACCGCCGGCTCACGGAAGTCCGGCTGGACAACCTCAACGAACTTCAGACCCGGCAGGTGCTGCTGACGCTGCTGGGGCACCGCGTCTCGGCCTCGCTCGTCAGCACCTACCACGCCATTGTGGGTGGCAACCCGCTGCTGCTCAAGGCGCTCGTCACAGAGCAGCAGCAGTCCGGAAACCTGGTCCTGTCCGATTCCGTGTGGACGCTGCGGGACAGGGTGGTGCTCGACGGCGCCACCGGCCTGGATGACATCGTCCGGTCCCGCTGGTCCCGGGAAAAGTCGGAAACCCGCGAGGTCATCGAGATGCTTGCCTGCGCGCGGCGGGTCCCGCTGGCCAGGCTGTCCGAAATCTACGGCACCGCCACCGTGGCCGACATGGAGGACGCCGGGTTGCTCACGGTGGCCGACACGGGGGACCGCTGGGTCTCCCTGCGCGAACAGTACCTTGGCGACGTCGTGCGCTCCTGGCTGAGCATCTCCCGCCGTCGTGAACTCCGGACCCTGCTGCTGGACGGCCACGAACCCGAGCTGGGTGCCCTGACCATGGAGGAGCGGATCGAGTTCGCCGCCTGGACCAGGGAATGCCAGGCCGAGCTCAGCCCTGCCATGGCAGTGGCGGCCGCGGAAGCCGCGGTACAGCTGTTTGACCCGCGGTTCGCGATCTCCTGCGTCGAGGGCATCAAGAAGACGGACGACGTCTGGGTGGACGCGCAGCTGTACAAGGCAACCGCCTACCTGCTCCTCGACCTGCCGGTGCAAGCCATGGCCGCGCTGGAGGACATTTCCCAGGGACAGCTGGATGCCCTTGATGTGGAGGCGTTCGCCCGTGTGGTGGCAGCCAAGAGCCGGGTCATGGCCTGGCTGCCGGAGCTGTGCGGCAAGGTGCCGGACGAGCTTGCGGCCGCGCGGAAGCGGCTTGGCGTGGGCGTGGGGGTGGCCTCCACCTGGCCGGATCCGCTGGGCACGGCCGCCGACGCCATCACCCTGGCCGAATTCGAATACAAGGCCTTCACCGGTGACTACGCCTCCATGATCGGGGAACTGGAGGAGGCCATCGACCCTGCAATCAGCAAGGACCCTGCCTTCAGGATCCAGGCAGCACTGCTTTTGATGCCAGCCCTGTCTGCTGTCGGCCGGGAAATGGACGCCCTCCAGCTGATGCGCCGCGTCGGCGGACAGCTCTCGGATGCCGGGCCGCTGACCGGACTGCGGGAACGGTTCGCGATGACGGCATTCAATGTCCTGCTGCAGGCCGGCCAGTGGAAGCGGTGCCTGGAGCTCGTGGGCCCACCCAAGGGACAGGAGGAGCGCCGGCTGGCCTACCGGACATCCGCCACGGAACTGGCCGCCGGCATCGCCTACGTTTTCTCAGGCCGCGGTGCGGTGGCCCTCGATTCGCTGCTGTCCGCCGTCGCCCAGCTCGAGCTCCGCCCCGTGCTGAACATGCTGCAGGCCGCCTACGCCGCCACGGCCTTCGCCTACGCCCAGATCGGAAACGCCGGACAGGCGCACAAGTACCTCGACAAGCTCCACGGGTCGCGCGGCCACTGCAACTTCGGCACCCTGTTCGTCACCGAGTTCTGCGCGAACATGGCGGGGCGGTGGCTGGGGGACACCGACGCCGTCAAGCACCTGCTCGAGGCAGCACACCGCGACATCGATGCCGGGCGCTACACGCTGGCGGGCATCAGCCTGCTCGGAGCGACAGTGAACGGGACCGATGAGGACTTCCGCCTGATGGAGGAGGTCGCGGGCCGCCGCCAGGGTACCCTCGCCGAGATCTCACGCCTCATCGCCGTGGGCACCCGCACCAAGGACGCCAAGGTTCTCTTGGAGGGCGCGCACCTGTCTGCCGAACTGGAACTCGACGCCGTGGAGGCCCGGTGCGTCGCGCTCGCCGTCGACTTTGCCCGCCACTCCGGCGATTCCGCCTCTGCCCGAGTTGCCCAGGCCCGGCTGGACAGCCTCACCGCCACGGTGCCCAGCCTGCCGATTGTTCCCAGCAGCGGAAGCCCGCTCCTTACCGCGCGTGAACGCCAGATCTCGCGGCTGGCCGGCAGGGGCGTGTCTAACCGGGACATCGCCCTGGAGATGGGCGTATCCGTTCGAACGGTGGAAGGCCACCTGTACCAGGTCTTCACCAAGCTCGGCGTGACATCAAGGGGTGATCTGCCTGGCCTTGTCTAACAGCTCCTCACCGAACGGCGCTTCGCCCAACTCTTCGTCCCGCGGTGCCTCATCCAATGGCCGCGGCGCCAAAGCGGACTCGGAACTCCGCCAGCTGACCGGCCGCCGTGAAGCGATCGAGCATGTCTGCACCATCATCCGCAGCCGTGCCAGCCAGGCCGTCTACCTGATGGCAGGCCCGGGCGTCGGAAAGACATCGGTGACGGATGCCGTGCGCGAGAAGCTGGCGGGCGAGATGACTGTGCTCCGCATCCACGGCAGCTCGTCGCTGGCCAAGGTCCCCTACGGCGTGCTGGCGCCCTACACCTCCGGACTCGCCCCCGAGGAAGCAGACTCACCGGTCGCGGTGCTGCGGGCCGTCTGGGCCCACTTCCAGGAGCTGAAAGGAAGCAGCGGCGTCAAAGGCGGCGCCGACGCCCCCGTGCTCCTGGTGGTGGATGACGCCCACCACCTCGACGAAGCCACCGCCAGCATGGTGGTGGACATGACCTCGGCCGGCTGGGCGACCGTGCTGGCGGCCGGGCGGCCGCGGCCGGGCCTGCCCCAGCCCCTGAACCAGCTCTGGTACGACGGCCTGGCCGAACGCATCGATCTGCGGCCGCTGAGCGGCGAGCAGGTCAGGGAGGTCGTGGAACACGCCCTGCAGGGTACGGTACCGGTCAGTACGGTCCAGTCGCTGTGGTCTTGTTCAGGCGGCAATCCGCTGCTCCTCGACTGCCTGCTGAGCGATGCAACAGCTGCCGGGATCCTCGTCCAGCGGAACGGGATCTGGGTGCTGCTCGGACCCTTGCCGGCTGACGGACCCAGGCTTTCGGAGCTCGTGGTCAAGGATCTGCTGCGGAGGACACCGGAAGAGCAGGATGCGCTCAAGGTGATCGCCCTGGCCGAGCCGGTGCCCAGGGGCCTGATCGAAGACGTCTGCGGCGCCGGCGTCGTGCGTTCCCTGCTGGACAACCAGGTGGTGTCCGAATCAGCCGCGACGCACACCGAGCTGCGTCTCACGCACTCGATCCTGGGCGAAGCGACGCGGCGCCAGGTGTCCGTCTCCCGGAGCCTGCAGCTGCGGCAGAAGCTTGAGCCCCATCTGGATCCCGCCGCTGCCAGCGCGGAGGGCAGGCTGCGGATGGTCGAGTGGTCGCTGGAGTGCGGCCTCGACGTGCCTGACCGGGACCTGCTGGACGCCGGCCGGCTGGCTGCGACCACGTTCAACAACGCCGGCGCACGGCTCATGGCCGGTCACGTGCGGGCGCCGGAGCTGCAGGCCCATGCGCTCTCCATCACCGCGCGGGCCCACTTCAATGAAGGGAAGTACCGCGAGGCCGCCGAACTCCTTGACAGCTGCTGGCTCGACCTCGCGGGAGACCCGGGAGCACCGCAGGTCCTCATGCTCAGGGCGTCCTCCCACATGGCGCTGGGAAAGTCCGTGCCGTCACTAAGGGCCGAATCGCGCCAGCAGTTGGAGGAGGCCGGGATCGCCCCGGACGGTGCCTGGCAGGACACGATCCACAACCTGCTGGAGATGGCTGGCGCCGGCGACCACGAAGGTATCAGCGCCGTCATCACGGCCCTGGGCACCGCCGATCCGGAATCTGCCTCGGGCGTCGAAGCAACGCTGCACGCCGTGACTCAGGCCCTGCTTGCCCAGGCGCTGGTCGCCGCCGGACGGTCACACCAGGCGCATGCCGCAGCGGCGGCCGCCGGCCCCTTCCTGCCGGCGCTCAGCGGCGGGCTGTACTTCTTCAACGAGTTTGTCCTGACCCGGCTGGCCATCAGCACCCTCGCCGCCGGCAACTGGGAGTCCGCCGAGCACGAGCTGTCCGCTTATCCCGCGGAGCGCACCGAGGGCGCATCGACCTTCGGCGGCGGCATCCAGGCACTGCGCGGCCTGGGACTGCTCCGGCAGGGGCAGCTGGAGCGCGCCTACCAGGTCCTCCTTCCGGCTGTTGAGGCACTCCGTGTCAACGACCCGCTGCAGGAGTTCAGGTTCGGCTCGTCGCTTGCCTTCTACGCCGCGGCACGGCTGGGCGACACCACGCAGGCAAAGCGGCTCGAACAGGACTTCATCTCGGCCAGGCACGCCAGCGGTCCGGGCTGCGACGCCGTCGCGGAAGCCTATGCGGCGGCCGCGGCCGAGTACCTCGACAGGAAGGGCAGCGGACTGGACAGGCTCCGTGAGCTCGCGGCCTCCGAGTCCGTAACAGACCATCCCGGAACCAGGATGGAGTGCCTCATCCTTTGCTCGGACCTCGGCGAACGGTCGCTGGTGCTGGAACTCGCCGCCCTCGCCGCCACCGTTGAGGGCCGGTGGGCGGCCGGCTGGCGGCAGCTGGCCCAGGCCTGGGCCTCGGAGGACGCCGACATTCTTATGGACACCGCCGCCGCCCTGGAGGAGGCCGGCCTGCTGAACCTGGCGCGCGAGGCGTACGCCAGGGCCGGGGCCCTGCTGGACGCCGCGGGGGAGCGGCGCCGCGCCCGCCAGGCGATCGCCCACCGGGAGAAATGCGACCAGGAGCTCGGCGAGCAGTTCCGGGAAAGCCCGTTCGTTGCCTCTGTTCCCAGTGTCCACCTGACCCGGCGCGAGAGGGACATCGTGGAGCTGGCCGTGCAGGGCCTCTCGGACCGGGAGATCGCCCAGCAGCTGATGGTGTCAGTGCGGACCGTCGAGGGGCACCTGTACCGCAGCTACGTCAAACTCGGCGTCCGCCGGCGCGACGAGCTCGCGCTGGCCCTTCCAAAAAAGTAGCGCTTCTCCAAACCGATTTTTTCGCCCCCCGGGGTGAATTCCGCGCGGTTGCGGGCTGGACCACGCCACCTGCGGGAACCAGTAGTTAAGTACGCAGAAAAACGAGTACCCGGTACTGGTGCCGTGGGCGCCAGTACGCGATTAACTATTAGTGGCAGCGGAAGCAGGGCTGATCTCCCCCCGAAGCTGCCACCAGATTTTCCAGGTCTCGCACCAGATTTTCCGGCCTTCAGGGGTCCGGGCAAGGCGGGGCCGGCGACGTCAGAGCCTTCTGAGACCGAGGCTCTCCCCCCAGCCGTCGCCGGTCCTTACAAGTAGTCTGCAACAAGCGAATCAAACATCAGGGCGGCCCGCAGCGACGGGGGCCGCCCTTCGCATGTGCCCGGGGCAGCGGGCCCGGTCAGATGTGCCGGTGAGGCAAGCCCGGTCAGGCAGGCCCGGTTCCTGCCTCTGCTGCGGCCCAAGGTGCTGTGGGACAATTGAGGGGTACCTCAAGGCACCCAAGGAGTCCCATTGGCCGTAGTATCAACGCCAACCACGCTGACGCGTGCCCTTTCTGCGATGGACAACGCCGAGGTCCTGCGGATCCGCAACGACTTTCCCGTGCTGAACCAGACGGTCAACGGCCGCCCGCTCATCTATCTTGATTCCGGCGCCACCTCGCAGAACCCGCTGAGCGTGATCGAAGCGGAACAGGAGTTCTACGAGCAGCGGAACGCTGCCGTGCACCGCGGTGCCCACCACCTTGCCGTCGAGGCCACCGAAGTGTTCGAGGACGCCCGGCAGACGGTCGCCGACTTTGTCGGGGCGGACTATGAGGAGATCGTCTGGACCTCCAACGCCACCGAGGGCCTGAACGTCATCAGCTATGCGTTGTCGAACGCCGCCCTGTGGGCAGCCCAGGGGCGCGGCGACTCGAAGCTGCGTGACCTCGCCCTGGGCCCGGGCGACGAGATCGTGGTCACGGAGATGGAGCACCACGCCAACCTGATTCCCTGGCAGGAACTGGCCTACCGGACGGGTGCCACCCTGCGGCACATCCCGCTGGACGACACAGGGGCGCTGCGGATGGATGCGGCAGCGGACATCGTGGGGGAGCGCACCCGGCTGCTGGCCTTCACCCACGCCTCGAACGTGCTGGGCACCATTAACCCGGTCAGCGAACTCGTCGCACTCGCCCGGCGGGCGGGGGCCCTCGTTGTGCTGGATGCCTGCCAATCGGCGCCGCACCTTGCCCTGGACGTAAAGCAGCTGGATGTCGACTTCGCCGTGTTTTCCGGCCACAAGATGCTGGGGCCCACCGGCGTCGGAGTGCTGTACGGCAAGCAGGAGCTCCTGGACGTGCTCCCGCCGGTCCTGACCGGCGGTTCCATGATCACCACCGTGACGATGGAAAGCGCGGAGTACCTTCCCGCGCCGCAGCGGTTCGAGGCCGGGACGCAGAAAATTTCACAGGCAGTGGCCCTTGCCGCCGCAATCAACTACCTGGCGGAAACGGGCATTGACCGGGTGCACCGCTGGGAGTCGGAGCTCGGCCAGCGGATGGTGGCGGGTCTGGAAGCCATCGACGGCGTCCGCGTTCTGGGTCCGGCCGCCGGCCACGACCGCATCGGCCTGGCGGCCTTTGATGTTGCGGGTGTCCACGCGCACGACGTCGGCCAGTTCCTTGACGCCCGTGGCATCGCTGTCCGCGTGGGCCACCACTGCGCGCAGCCGCTGCACCGGCGCCTGGGCCTGACGGCCACCACCCGGGCCAGCGCCTACTTGTACAACACCACCGACGACGTGGATGAATTCCTGGATGCAGTGTCCGGGGTCCGCGCCTACTTCCGGGCCTAGCCCCCGGGCTGGCCCCGCAACCCTAGACAGGTACCTGAGCATGAGCCTCGACCAGCTTTACCAGCAGATCATCCTCGACCACTCCAAGGCCCGGCACGGCAGCGGACTGGCCGCAACGGCTGCCCCTGACGGCGCGTCCACCGGCCAGTCGCACCAGCTCAACCCCGTGTGCGGCGACGAGGTCACCCTGCGCGTCGCCGTGGACCACGGCACGGTCACGCAGCTCGCATGGGACGGGGCAGGCTGCTCCATTTCCATGGCGTCCGCTTCCGTGCTGAGCGATCTCGCCGAGGGCATGACCGTGGACGAACTCCGTGGGGTGATCGGAAACTTCCGCGAGGTGCTGCGGTCCCGCGGAAAAATCCCTGCCGACCCGGAAATCCTGGGCGACGCCGCCGCCTTCGAGGGCGTGGCACGCTACGCCGCGAGGGTAAAGTGCGCCATGATCTCCTGGGTCGCGGCCGAGGACGCCCTGAACCAGGCGGCCTGAGCGCACCTGCTTAACAGTCCTGACTTAGCGGTCATGTTCGGACCGCTCGAAGACATCCGGGACGCCGTCGCCGTCGTCGTCCCTGGTCTCCTCCGCCTCCAGGCGCCGGTAGTGCCTGTTGCGGGCCTTAAGCACGACGGCGGCCAGCACCGCCGCTGTCAGCGAACCGGTGAGGATCGCCACCTTTGCATGGTCGTCGTGGGCCGAGCCTGACCCGAAACTCAGCTCGGCGATCAGCAGCGAAACGGTGAACCCCACGCCGGCCAGGAGGGACAGCCCCGCGACGTCGACCCACTTCAGCCCGTCGTCGAGCTGCGCGCGGGTGGTTTTAGTGACCAGGAACGTTGCCCCGAAGACGCCAACGGCCTTACCCGCGACCAGTGCTGCCACGATCCCCACCGCCACGGGATCGGCCAGGGCAGACGCCAGGCCCGAGGCGCCCCCGAGCGCCACGCCCGCCGAGAAGAACGCGAACACGGGGACGGCAAACCCCGCAGACAGCGGACGGAGCAGGTGCTCCAGGCGTTCGGCCATGCCTGTGCTGCCGCTGTCCTCTGTTCCGCCGTCGGAGGTGACGCTGGCGCCGGCGTTGCCGCCTGGACGGCGGTCCCGCCGCGAGGCGGCCACCGGGACAGTGAATCCGAGCAGGACGCCGGCCACCGTGGCGTGGATGCCGGATGCGTGCACCAGGCCCCACGTGGCGACAGCAAGCGGCAGGAGCAGATACCAGCGGGTGATCCGCTTCTGCACCAGCCAGGCAAAAAGGACCAGCGGGACAAGGGCCGCGAGCAGCAGGGCCGGCTGGAGACCGGAGGAGTAGACGAACGCAATGATGCCGATGGCGATCAGGTCATCAACCACGGCCAGGGTGAGCAGGAAGGTCCGCAACGCCGACGGGAGGTGGGTGTTGATGACCGCGAGCACCGCCAGCGCGAACGCAATATCTGTGGCGGTGGGGATCGCCCACCCCCTCAGGGCCCCGGCACCCTGGTTCCAGACGATGACGGAGTAGATGATGGCCGGCAGGGCAACGCCGCCCACCGCGGCCGTTACCGGGACCACCGCCCGGGAGGGCCTGCGCAGGTCGCCGGAGACAAACTCGCGCTTGAGTTCCAGGCCGGCGATGAAGAAGAACAGTGCGAGCAGTCCGTCGGAAGCCCAGTGCCCGACGCTGAGCTGCAGGTGCCAGGGCTCATAGCCCAGTTGGAGGTCCCGCAACCCAAAGTAGGCATCCGCGGCGGGGGAGTTGGCCCAGATCAGCGCGGCAGCCGTAGCGGCCAGCAGGAGCGCGCCGCCGACTGTCTCCGTCCGGAGGATCGCGGCAATGCGGAGGTATTCGGGATAGCTGGAGCGGCTGAAGACCGGGAATTTCCGGGAGGGAATTTTCCTGGACGGGCGGGACGGCTTGGGCATTTGAGCTCCTCGCGAGGGATCGGCTAACGTCTTGCCGACCAGACTTCCCGGCGCACCTTGAATACCCAGCTTATCTGACTGCGACGGTCCGCTGCCTGAGCGTGTCGAAACCCGGGTTCCGACAACTCAACCAGCGGAGCCGTCCGACGCGCATCAGCTGACGAGCGCCGCGATTCCGATTGCGGCTGTGGCGGCGCCCAGCACCATGGATACCGTCACCAGGACCACGTGGACAGTGAGGAACTTCGTGGCCTTGCCGGCGGCGTCCCGTGCCCGCGGGTCCTTCATGACGCGGCGCAGGAACTGCGGCCACACAACCAGGGACCACACGCCCGAAACGATCAGGACCAAGGCAATGAAGGCAGGGACCTCCACGGGACTAGTGGCTTTCGAGCCAGGCCTGGGCCTGCTGGGACTGGATGTTCAGCGCCTTGCCCACCATGGGCTCGGCGGCGTCGGCGATCTTGCCGCCCAGGAACGGCACCGAGGACGTCACGTTGCCTTCAAGTTCAATCCGCGTGCTGCCGCCGTCGGCAACGAGCCGCTGGACCGCGGACACGTCGATCGGCGCGCCGGCAATCTTCAGGGAGATGGTGCTCTGGCGTGAACCGTCGGCGGCCGGAGCCTCCCAGTTTTCGACCTGGGTCACCTTGAGGCTCTCGCCGACAAACTTGCGGGCGATTTCCGGCAGACGGGTCGTGGGAAGGGTGCGCACGGACGTGGTGCTGAACTCTCCGGCGATGTCGCCCGCCACCGTGAAGGACTCGAGGCTGCCGCCGACGAACTCGCTGGTGTGGCGCTGGAAGTCCTCGTTCGCGAAGACTGCGGTGACGCTGTCGACGCCGTGGGGAAGGGTGGTGGAAGCACTCAGTGCCATTGATCCTCCGTCGTTGTGGGGTCAGAACGCTTTTTGCTCACCACATCCTACGGGGTTGACCGTGCTTCCCCGGCACCGGGACGTCCGGCACCGTGCTCTGCGACGCCGGATTTCTGCTCGGCGGACAGCCTCCGGGCCGCCGCGGTAATGTTGCGGGACATGGCCGGGAAGATGATGCCGTGGAACGGCAGAACGGCAAGCCAGTAGAGCCGCCCGCTGAGTCCTTTGGGGAAGAAAATCGCCCGCTGGCGGTACCGGCAACCGGAGCCGTCGGGCTCCACGCAGAGCTCCAGCCAGGCGCGTCCCGGGGCGCGCATTTCGGCCCGCAGCCGGAGCAAACGGCCTCGCTCAATCCGTTCCACGCGCCACCAGTCCACCACTTCACCAGCGACCAGATGGTGCGGGTGCCGCCGCCCGCGGAGCAGGCCCGCTCCGCCCGAGAGCTTGTCCAGCCAGCCGCGGACGCTCCACGCCAGCGGGAGCGAGTACCAGCCGTTACGGCCGCCGATGCCCTCGATGATCGTCCACACGTGCGCTGGGTCCACATCGCTTGCAAAGGTTCGCTCGTCGACGTACACCCGGTGCCCGGCCCAGCCGGGGTCGCTCGGCAGCGGGTCGGCATCGGCGCCGGCGCTGGCCCAGGTGGTTTCCACCTGTCCGTCACGTTCCTTGCCCAGTGCCAGGGCCACGGCCCTGCGGTACCCGGTCAGGCCGCCGTCGGGCTGTTTGATGTAGTTGTCGATGTCGTGTTCGGCGGAGACCGCGTCGTGCTGCAGGGACTGGACCAGCGGCACCGACATGGACAGCGGAATCGGCGTCACCAGGGCAACCCACAATCCGGCCAGCCTGGGTGCCGGCACCGGCAGTGCCAGGACCGGGCGCGGCGGCAGGCCCGCCTCTGCCGCGTACTCCTTCATCATGCCGGCGTACGTCAGGACATCCCGGGAGCCGATGTCGAAGGTGCGGTTGAGCGGTTCCGCAAGCGATGCCGCCCCGACGAGGTAATGGAGCACGTCGCGGACGGCGATGGCTTCGATCCTGTTGCGGACCCAGCTGGGCGCGGGCATGAGGGGCAGCGTTTCGGCGAGGTGGCGGATCATTTCGAAGGACGCGGAGCCGGAACCGATCACCACCCCGGCCTGGAACACGATGGCGTCCACCGGGCCGGAGAGGAATACCTCGCCCACGGTTTCACGGGAGCGCATGTGCGTTGACAGCGCCGTGTCGCGCGGGTGCAGACCGCCCAGGTAGACGATCCGCCGGACGGAGGCTGCCGCGGCGGCACCGGCCACGAGCTCGGCCATGGCCTTTTCCTTGGCCTCGAAACCGGAGCCTGCCGCCATGGAGTGGACCAGGTAGTACAGCACGTCCACGCCCTGGAGGGCTTCCTCAAGGGCCGCGGGGTCGTCCAGGCTGCTTTTGACTACTTCGACGTCGTCGAACCACGGCACTCCGGCGATCTTCTCCGGGGACCTGACCAGCACCTTGACGCGGTGCCCGGCGTCGAGCAGCCGGGGGACCAGCCGGCCGCCGATATACCCTGTGGCGCCCGTGACGAGCACGGTTCGGGCATCGGTGCTGCTGTCATTTCCGGTCTGGTGGCTCACGGGAGTCTCCTTGGGACGGCACGGCTGCGCTGGAGTCGGGCTGCGCTGAATACACCTGCTCAGCAAGCGTAGCAATGCGGCATCCGGGACCCGGATGCCGCGTCCATGCCTGCAGGGGTAGGCTGGAAGCCCCGGCATTCGCAAGAATCTCGGCTTTTCGTGTTGCCTGCGTTCTAACGAGATTTCCAGGAGATCCTGCCCATGAGCTCCAAAGGCCAGAGCCTCAAAGGCCAGCCGTCCAACGGACTGCCACTCAATGGCCTGCGCCGCGTCCTGCACGCGGACACGACGTTCGCCCGGGTGCAGGCCGAGGCCGGGCGGAGCTTCAGCATCCGCAGCGAGGACTACCAGATCAGCGCCCCGGCAGGCCTGCGGCCCGTGCTCCTCGCCGAGATGGCGGACGGCCTGCTGAACGCTGCGGGAAACGGCAACGCCAGCGCTGACCACGCCGCGCCGGGTGTTGTCCTGGCCGTGACCGCTACGGGCCGTGAGGCCGAGGACCTCGCCGCCGCGCTCCGCGCCTACCTGCCGGCCCATGCCGTGGCCGAGTTCCCCAGTTGGGAGACCCTCCCGCACGAGCGGCTGTCCCCGCGTTCGGACACCGTGGGCCGCCGCCTGTCGGTCCTGCGGCGCCTGGCCCATCCAGAAGACACAGCCCATCCCGCAGATTCAGCGCACCCGGAAAACGCAGCGGGCCCCCTGCGCGTGGTGGTGGCCCCCGTCCGTGCCGTGGTCCAGCCCATCGTGGCCGGCCTGGGGGAACTGGTTCCGGTGACCCTGAAGGTGGGCCAGGAGGTCCCGTTCAACGACGTGATCCGGAACCTCGCGGCCGCTGCCTACTCCCGCGTGGACATGGTCACGCACCGCGGTGAATTCGCCGTCCGTGGCGGCATCCTGGACGTGTTCCCGCCCACCGAGGACCACCCCATCCGGGTAGAGTTCTTCGGCGACGAGGTGGACCAGATGCGCTGGTTCGCCGTCGCCGACCAGCGCTCGTTGTCCGCCCCCGGCGTGCACCACCCCACCGAACTGCACGCCCCGCCGTGCCGCGAAATCCTCATCACCCCCTCGGTCATGTCCCGGGCCGCCACGCTGAAGCCGCAGCTCCCCGCGGCTGCCGACATGCTGGAGAAGATCGCCGGCGGCATTGCCGTGGAGGGCATGGAATCCCTGGCCCCTGTCCTGGTGGACGCCATGGTTCCGTTCATGGAACAGCTGCCCGCAGGCTCCATCTCGGTGATCATCGAACCGGAGAAGGTCCGCACCCGCGCCCACGATCTTGCGGCCACCAACGAGGAATTCCTGGAAGCTGCGTGGTCCACTGCCTCCGACGGCGGAACCGCGCCGCTGGACCTCAGCTCGCAGGCCTCTGCGGCCCTGCACTCCGCCAGCTTCCGTTCCCTGGCCGAGACCCGCACTGCGGCGCTCGGGAACGAGGTGTCCTGGTGGTCCATCACGTCACTGGCCACCGACGAGGAACTCACACCGGACATCGACGTGCTCAACCTCCACGCCCGCGAACCGCGCGGCTACCAGGGCGACGTGGCGGAGATGATGGATTTCATCGGCTCGCACGTGCGGGACCAGTGGCGGATCGTGGTGGCCACTGAAGGCCCGGGCCCCGCGCAGCGCCTGGCCGAACTGTTCCACGACGCCGACATCCCCTGCACCCGGGTGGACACACTGGACCACGAACCCCAGGCGGGGATCATCGAGGTGACCACTGCCGCCGTCGGACGCGGTTTTGTCCTGGACGGACTGAAACTCGGCCTCCTCACCGAAGCTGACCTGCTGGGCCGCACCTCGGCCGGCTCCACGAAGGACATGCGCCGCATGCCGTCCAAGCGGCGCAACGCCGTTGACCCGCTGCAGCTCGTGGCCGGCGACCATGTGGTGCACGAACAGCACGGTATCGGCCGGTTCGTGGAGCTGCTCCAGCGCAAGGTGGCCGGTGGCAGCGACGGCGTGCGCGAATACCTTGTGCTGGAATACGCGCCGTCCAAGCGCGGGGCGCCGGGGGACCGGCTGTTCGTCCCCACCGACCAGCTGGACCAGGTGACCCGCTACGTCGGCGGCGACACCCCCGTGCTCAGCAAGATGGGCGGCGCGGACTGGGCCAGCACCAAGTCCAAGGCGCGCCGGGCGGTCAAGGAAATCGCCGGCGAGCTCATCCGGCTCTACTCGGCCCGGATGGCCTCGCGCGGCCATGCCTTCGCGCCGGACACTCCGTGGCAGCGCGAGCTGGAGGAGGCCTTCCCGTACGTGGAAACCCCGGACCAGCTCACCACCATCAACGAGGTCAAAGCCGACATGGAGCGCGAGATCCCCATGGACCGGCTGGTCTCCGGCGACGTCGGCTACGGCAAGACCGAGATCGCCGTCCGCGCCGCCTTCAAGGCCGTGCAGGACGGCAAGCAGGTGGCGGTGCTGGTGCCCACCACCCTGCTGGCCCAGCAGCACTACGAGACGTTCACCGAGCGGTTCTCCGGCTTCCCGCTCCGCGTGAAGCCGCTGTCCCGCTTCCAGGCCTCCAAGGAAGCCAAGGAAACGGCCGAGGGCGTGAAGAACGGCTCGGTGGACGTGGTGATCGGCACGCACCGGCTGCTGTCCAAGGACTTCGAGTTCAAGGACCTCGGCCTGGTGATCGTGGACGAGGAGCAGCGCTTCGGCGTCGAGCACAAGGAAGCGCTGAAGAAGATGCGCACCAATGTGGACGTCCTGGCCATGAGCGCCACGCCGATCCCGCGCACGCTCGAAATGTCGCTGACCGGCATCCGCGAAACGTCCACCCTGGCAACCCCGCCGGAGGAGCGGCACCCCGTGCTCACGTACGTTGGGCCGTACACGGACAAGCAGACCTCCGCCGCCATCCGCCGCGAGCTGATGCGCGAGGGCCAGGTGTTCTTCGTCCACAACCGCGTCTCCACAATCGAAAAGACCGCGGCCAAGATCCGAGAACTCGTTCCCGAAGCCAGGGTGGAGGTGGCCCACGGCAAGATGTCCGAGAGCCGGCTGGAGCAGATCATCGTGGACTTCTGGGAGAAACGCTTCGATGTCCTGGTGTGCACCACCATCATCGAGACCGGCCTGGACATCTCCAACGCCAACACCCTGATCGTGGACGGCGCGGACAAGTATGGCCTGTCGCAGCTCCACCAGCTGCGCGGACGCGTGGGCCGCGGACGCGAACGCGCCTACGCCTACTTCCTCTACCCCTCCGAGAAACCCCTGGGCGAGGTGGCGCTGGAACGCCTGAAGGCCGTGGCCACCCACAACGAGCTCGGCGCGGGCATGCAGCTGGCCATGAAGGACCTGGAAATCCGCGGTGCCGGCAACCTGCTGGGCGGCGAGCAGTCAGGCCACATCCAGGGCGTCGGTTTCGACCTCTACATCCGGCTGGTGGGCGAGGCCGTGGCCGAGTACCGCGGTGAAGCGGAGGAGAAGGCGGCCGAGATGAAGATCGAGCTGCCCGTCAACGCGCACCTGCCGCACGACTACGTGCCGGGGGAGCGGCTGCGGCTGGAGGCCTACCGGAAGCTGGCGTCCGCCGTGACGAACGAGGCCATCGACGAGGTCCTCGCCGAACTCGTGGACCGCTATGGCGAGCCGCCGCTGCCCGCACAGAACCTGGTCGCCGTCGCGCGCTTCCGGGTGGGTGCACGCGAAGCCGGGCTCTCCGACGTGGCCCTGCAGGGCAACTTCATCCGGTTCTCCCCGGCGCAGCTGCCCGAATCGAAGACCATGCGCCTCAACCGCATGTACCCGGGTGCACAGTCCAAGCCTGCCCTCGACGCCGTGCTCATCCCCAAGCCCAAGACGGCACGGATCGGCGGCCGCGACCTGCAGGACGCCGAAATCCTGGAGTGGGCCGACGGCGTCATCCGCAACATTTTCGCGGACGCTCCGGTCCCGCTCGAAGCCACGAAGAGCTAGCCGTGATGGGAGGACACCACGCCGCGTCAGGAGCCGCGGCGTGGGTGGCTGTTGCCGCGACGGGGCCGTACACCCTGGGCTGGTATCCGCTGGACGCCACCGGTGTGCTGATCGGCGGCATGGTGACTGCGGGCACCGCCCTCGTGTGCGACTGGGACCACCGCTCCAGCACCGTGGCGCATTCGCTGCCGCCGCTGTCCAACATGATCGCCGTGGGCATCGAGAATGCCAGCGGCGGCCACCGGCAAGGCACGCACTCGCTGCTGGGGGCGGCCATGTTCGTGCTGCTCGCCGCGGTTGCGGCGCAGGTCCAGGTGGACACGCCCTGGGGTGTGCTGTCGGTCGGCGCCGGGCTGCTGTGCATGTTCATGATCAACATCGCCGCCCAGGCGCTGAAGCTGTTTCCGAAGTCCGGGTGGATCACCAACTGGGTTTTCGCCCTGGCCATGGCCGGGCTGGTGACCTGGTTCGCGCCGCACCAGTGGACCTGGCTGCCCATGTCCATGCTGATCGGCGTCGTGGTCCACATCGTGGGGGACATGGTGACCACCGGCGGTGTCCCGCTCCTTTGGCCGCTGGTGATCAAGCCGCCAAAGTTCCTGCGCCGGCTCTGGGTGCTGAGGAACTTCTGGCGGCCCAACGGCGCCTTCTCCGTCCCGCTGCTGGGCCGGGCCGGCTCGCGGCGGGAGTGGCTGGTGCTGATTCCGGTGAGCGGCTACGCGATGGTGGGAATGTGCCTGGCGGCCTGGTCGCTGGCCGGCACGCACTTCCCGGCCGCGCTGGCCCTGGCCGGGAAGCTGGCCAGCAGCCTGCTGGGATTGCCGCCTGCGGGCTGACTGCGGGTTAAACCACTGAGGCCCCGGGATTCCGGGGCCTCAGTCGTTAAGTCTTCGTGGTCTCTAGTATTCGCCGGCTGAGTCGGAGCGGCCGGTGATGGTCTGCGGGATCCAGAATGCGAGGGCGAAGAGGCCAAGGCACACGGCCATCGGCCACGGGTTGCCCAGCGTCAGGAAGGACAGCGAGTAGATGGCACCCAGGAACAGGGCCATGATCACCACGAAAAGAACGATGCTGCCCGCCAGCGGGTTCTCGTTCTGGGGCGTCTTTACCTGCTGGTCAATCTTGCTGGACATTCATTCCTCCTCGGCCCCGCGGGGCTCAAACTGTGGCGGCCGCCGGTCAGTACGCAGACGAACCCTGTTCGCCTTTGACGATTGCAATACCGGAGCTGGCGCCAATACGTGTTGCACCTGCAGCAATCATAGCCTGTGCGTCCTCGAGGGACCGCACGCCGCCGGACGCCTTGACGCCCAGGTCCGGGCCCACGGTGCGCCGCAGAAGGGCGACGTCTTCGACGGTGGCGCCGCCGCCGTTGAAGCCCGTGGAGGTCTTGACGAAGTCGGCCCCGGCCTCCACGGCCGCTTCGCAGGCCAGGACTTTTTGGTCGTCGGTGAGCAGGCCGGTCTCGATGATGACCTTGAGGATCGCCTCTTCGGCGTGCACGGCCTCGGCCACTGCCTTGATGTCGTCCACCAGGGCGCCCGTGTCCGAGGCCCTGGCCGCGGCGATGTCGATGACCATGTCCACTTCGTCGGCCCCGTCCAGGACGGCCCCGCGCGCCTCGAACGCCTTGACGTCGCTGGGCGTGGCGCCCAGCGGGAAACCGACAACGGAGCAGGTGAGCACGCCGGTGCCCTTGAGGGCGGTCTTGACCGTCTTGACCCACACCGGGTTCACGCACACCGACTTGAACCTGTACTCCGCGGCCTCGGCACACACCTTGAGGATGTCCGCCTCGCTGGCCTCCGGCTTCAACAGAGTGTGGTCGATGTAGGAAGCGATGCCCGGCGCCCCGCTGCCCACACCGGCACGTTCGTCGGGAGAGCCTGCGGGGCTGGTCGCGGTGCCCGTTCCGGGGCTGGCTTCGTTGCTCATGCTGGTCCTTTCCATGGGCCTTTGGCCGACGGCGCCACGGGTATCGCGGCATCCTTTCGAACCATCCTGCCACAGCGGGAAAGCTAGGCAGCGGTGGCCAACTGCCCCACGGAAAGCGCCGCCATGAGCTCCGCCGCGCAGGCGCCGGCAGCGGACCCGGACGCCACCAGCAGACCCAGCCGCACGCCGTCGAACGCTGCCGCATCCCCGATAGCCCAAATGTTGGGCACGGAGGAGCGGAAGTCCCGGCCGACGACGATCCCGCCCGACGCCGCCGTCTTCACCCCGGCGGCGGCCGCCAGGCCGTCCCGGGGCACGCGGTCCTCGGCGAGGACCACGAGGTCGCCGTTCATGCGGCTGCCGTCCTCGAACACGATGCCGGCGGCCGGCAGCACTGAGCCGGCAAGCGTTGGCACGACGGCGGCAGGCCGGGCAGTGGTGCGGACGGGACGGACGCCGCGGGCACGGAGCACGGCTTCGGCCTGTCCGGCGGCGGGACCGGTGCCCACCAGGATGCCCAGCGGCCTGCGGCCCAGGACCCGGGTGACTTCCTTGACGGCGTGGCCGATCTTCGCGGCGTCATCGATGGTGGAGTAGCTGAGGCAGCGGCCGGAGCCGTCCACCGGCGAGTCCACCGGGGCCGAGCCCGTGGCGATGACCAGCTCGTCGTAACTGAATTCCATGCCGTCGGCGGTGGTGACCACCTTGGCCGCGGCGTCGATGTGGCTGGCGGGCTGGCCGAAGCGTACGGAGACCAAGGGCAGGGCCGCCAGCTCCAGCAGGTCGTCGGAGGCGTCGTCGCGGCTGCTCAGCACGGTGACTGTGCCGGAGAATCGGGCTGCGGCGAGCTGGGCCACGAGCGCCTGGGCGGCCGGGCCTGCCCCGGCGATGAGGATTTTCGATGCGGTGTCAGTGGACGGAAACTGTGCCGGAGCGGACATGTGCGGGCCCTTTCGAATGCTGCACCAGGCGGGCCGATCGGGGGCCCTGTTGTGCTGATGGGACCCAGCCTAGGGGGAGCATTTTTCGCGGGTGTTTCCCGGCCGTTGCGGAATTGTCCCCGGCCGTTCAATGCTTTTTACCACCCGGCAACAAAAGGGAGTTTTTGTCCAGATATCGCGCCCTAAACCACGTTTAGAGGCCATTATCTGGACAAAAACTCCCTTTGTTATTTGCGTCACGCTATTCGGGTTGCACCTGCCGTTAGACGCGGATGCGGTAGCCGCGCTTCACCACGGTTTCCACGAGCTTGCCGTCCGGCAGGGACGAGCGGAGCCGGCTGACCGTCATGTCCAGCGCGTGCACCGAGCCGCGCAGTTCCAGGAGTTCGGAGAGAGACTCCCGGGACAGGACTGCGCCGCCGGCGGCCAGGAGCGCGCGCAGCAGCAGGAGCGGCGCGGGGGCGATCTCCACCGGCTCGCCATCGATCCGCAGCGAACGGCCGCGCAGTTCCACGTTTCCGGACCGCGTGTCGAGGCGGCGCACATGGTTCAGCGCGAGGTGCTCGCACACGAGCCGGATCAGCGCGCCCATCCGGAACCGCTCCGGCACCAGGGGGGTGATGCCCGCGTCCAGCAGCGGCTGCGCGGTCACGGGACCAACGACGGCGGTCGTCACGGTGGTCTTGAGGCTCTCCACGAGCTGCTTGTACAGCCCCATCTCGTGGGCCGTGCTCCACATCGCATCCACGGCGGGGGCACTCGTGAACGTCAGGACGTCCAGGTTGCCGCTGCACGCAGCCTCGATCAGGCGGGGGAGGCGGTCGGCGCCGTCGGGCTTCACCCAGCGGTACGGGGTCACGGTCAGGACCGTGGCGCCGGACATGCGCAGCCGCTCCAGCTGGCGGACGTCAGTGTAGCCGTGCAGCTGCACAGCCACGGTCTTGCCGCGCACGCCCTCGGCCAGCAGCATGTCCACCAGCGTTGCGGTGGTCTCGTCACTGCTGATTCCGACGTCGGCCAGGCCGGCCGCGCGCACGGCGCCGCGGGCTTTGGGTCCGCGGACGAACATCCGGCAGGCGCCCAGGGTCTCCAGCAGCTGCTCGCCGATGCCCGACGCATCCGCCGCCTCGCACCAGCGGCGCATGCCGTAGGCCGTGGTGGCGATGCAGAGGTCGGGCTTGGCAGCGATGATCGCCTTGGTGTCCTCGATGAGGCTGATGTCCTCGTTCACGGGGGCGATCTTCAGGGCCGGGGCATGCAGGACCTCGGCGCCGCGGCGTTCCAGGGCCTCGATGAGGTCCCGCGAACGGCGGTGGGAGGTCACACCGATCCGGAAACCCTCCAGCGGGGCCTCGGCGGCCGCCTCCGGAGCGGTTTCGGTGATCGCGGCGGGTGCTGTTTCAGCGGGGGCTAGTGCATTCATTGTGTTCATGCCTATCACGAACCCAGCAGCGAGGCCGCCAGGCGGTCGAGTTCCGCCGCGGCCTCGGCATGGCCGCGGTTGGCCTCAGCCACCCGCACCACCTCGCCGATCACCAGGACGGCGGGGTTGCTGCAGCCGGCGGCGGCAGTGGTGATGTTTCCGAGTTCCGCGATGGTGGTCTTCTGGCCCGGCCGGTAGCCGCGCTCCACTACAGCCATGGGCATGTTGGTGCGCATCCCGGCACGGCGCAGGCCGGCGGCGAGGTGGTGCAGCGTGCCGATGCCCATCAGCACCACGATGGTTCCGCCCAGGCCGGCCAGGTGTGTGAGCTCCTTCTCGGTGAGCGGCGCGTGGCCGGACACCACCGTGAACATGTGGCTGACTTCACGGTGCGTCACGGGGATCCCGGCGGCAGCCGGCACGGAGATGGCGCTGGTGACGCCGGAAATGACGCGGACCGGGACGCCGGCGGCGACGCAGGACGCCACTTCCTCGCCGCCGCGGCCGAAGACGTACGGGTCGCCGCCCTTGAGCCGCACCACGTTGTTGCCTTCCAGGGCCGAGGCGATCATGAGCTTCTCGATGTCGCCCTGGCTCACCTTGTGGTGTCCCGGGCGCTTTCCGACGTCGACCAGTTCGGCGGAGGTGAGGGACGCCAGCTCCTGGTACGGGGCCAGCCGGTCGTAGAACACGACGTCGGCATCGCGCAGCGCCTTGACGGCCGCCACGGTCAGCAGCTCACCGGTGCCCGGGCCGCCGCCAACCAGCGTGACGTGCCCGGCCCGGCCGGCGGCCGGTTCGGCCGCCACCGGAATGCCGGCGGCGCGGCAGCGGTCCAGCAGCGGTTCCCAGCCGGCCTGGCCGTCGTCGACGGCGGCGACCAGGAACGGGCGCTCGGGCAGCGGGCCGTCGTTCCCGGCACCCTGCGGGGTGCTGAGGCGGGAGACGACGGCGCCGGCTGCCTCGTAGCGGCGGACGGCCTGGCGGGCGGCTAAATCAGAGCCGGTGACCAGCACGTCGCGGCCGGTGAGATCAATGCTGAGCTGCATGCCTATACCTCGTTCTCGTCAAGCAGTTCCGGCGTGGAGGGCCGCATCGGGATGGAAGCCCCGATCAGCACGGGCTGCTGGGCGGCCACCGCCTTTTCCTCAGCCGTGGCCGGGCGCATCTGGCCGCGCTCGTCCGGGACGAAGGTGATGGAATCGTCCTTCTGGTCGGGGGCGTTGACGAAGGAGCGGAACCGGCGGAGGCGCTCGGGGTCCTTCAGGGTGTCCGCCCACTCGTCGATGTAGGTGTCGACGTGCTTGGCCATGGCTGCCTCGAGGTCCTCGGCGATGCCCAGGGTGTCCTTGACCACCACGTCCTCGACGTGCTTGATGCCGCCGTCGAGCTCTTCCTGCCAACGCGCGGTGCGCTGCAGGCGGTCCGCGGTGCGGATGTAGTACATGAAGTAGCGGTCGATGTACTTGATCAGGGTCTGGTCGTCCAGGTCCTTGGCCAGCAGCTGTGCATGGGCCGGGGTGGCACCGCCGTTGCCGCCGACGTACAGGTTCCAGCCGTCCGCGGTGGCGATCACGCCGACGTCCTTGCCGCGGGCCTCGGCGCACTCGCGGGCGCAGCCGGAGACGCCCATCTTGAGCTTGTGCGGGCTGCGGAGGCCGCGGTAGCGGAGCTCGAGCTGGATGGCCATGGCCACCGAGTCCTGGACGCCGAAGCGGCACCAGGTGGAACCGACGCAGGACTTTACCGTGCGCAGGCTCTTGCCGTAGGCCTGGCCGGATTCGAAACCGGCGTCCACCAGTTCCTTCCAGATTTCGGGCAGCTGCTCCAGCCTGGCACCGAACATGTCGATGCGCTGGCCGCCGGTGATCTTGGTGTATAGGTTGTACTTTTCGGCGACAGCGGCGATGACGCCGAGCTTCTTCGGGGTGATCTCGCCGCCGGCGATGCGGGGGACCACCGAGTAGGTGCCGTCCTTCTGCATGTTGGCCAGGGCGCGGTCGTTGGTGTCCTGCAGGGTGCCGCGGCCGGCGTCCAGGACGTAGTTGCTGTTCTGGCTGGCCAGGATGTTGGCGATGGTCGGCTTGCAGATGTCGCAGCCTGCGCCGGTGCCGTATTTGGCCATGATCTCTTCGAAGGAGGTCAGTTCCAGGACGCGGATGGCGTCGAACAGTTCCTGGCGGGACAGCTCGATGTGCTCGCAGAGGGCCTTGGAAACCTCGACGCCGGACTTGGTCAGTTCGGTTTCCAGCAGCTTCTTCAGCATCGGCACGCAGGAACCACACTGCGTTCCGGCGCGGGTGCAGCCCTTGAGTTCGCCGAGTTCCTGGACGGGGGCGTTGCCTTCGCAGGCGCCGCAGCCGTTGATGGCGTCGCGGATGGTTCCGGCGGTCACGTTGTTGCAGGAGCACAGGGTGGCGTCGTCCGGCAGTTCGGTCTCGGGGGCTTCACCGCCGCCGGCGGCCGTCAGATAGGCGCCGGGTTCTGCCGGGAGCTCCCGGCCCAGGAGCGGTCGGAGGCTGGTGTAAGGGGCTGCATCGCCAACGAAGATGCCGCCGAGCAGGGTCTTGGCGTCGTCGGTGGTGACGATCTTCTGGTAGACGCCGCGGGCGGGGTCCGCGTAGACAATCTCGAGGGCGTGTTCCGTCTTGGCGAACGCGTCGCCGAAGCTGGCCACGTCCACGCCGGAAAGCTTGAGCTTGGTGGCGGTGTCGAAACCGGGAAAGGTGGCCTCGCCGCCGTGCAGCCGGTCGGCGACGATCTCTGCCATCGTGTTGGCAGGGGCCACCAGGCCCAGGCACATGCCTTCGAAGTTGGCGACCTCGCCGATGGCCCAGACGCCGGGCACCTGGGTGGCGCAGTAGTCGTTGATCACCACGCCTCCGCGCGGACCAAGGTCAAACAGGGACTCTTCGCCTTCGGCGGCGCGGAAGAGCTCATCGCGCGGCCTGACACCGATCGCCACGATGACAATGTCAGCCGGAATGATGCGGCCGTCGGCCATCAGCACCCCGGTGACCTGGCCGTCGTCGTCCGCCTGAATTTCGGACGGGAACACACCGCCGTGGACTTCGAAGCCCTTCGCCTCGATGAGGCGGCCCAGCGCCTGGCCGGCGCCCTCGTCGAGCTGGGTGTTCATGAGCCAGGGCGCGCCGTTGATGACAACGGGGGTGGCGCCGAGCTGTTCGGTGCCGGCCGCGGATTCGAGGCCGAGGAGGCCGCCGCCGATGGTGACGGCGTTGACCTTGCGGCCGAGCTTTTCGGTGAGTTCGGCGATGGACTTGTTGATGGCCCAGACGTCTTCGAGGGTGCGGTAGACGTGCACGCGCTCGGCGCCGGGCAGCGGCAGCCGGGCGGCATCCGAACCGGTGGCAACCACCAGTTCGTCGTATTCATAGGTGTTGCCGGCCCCGGTTTCAACGGACTTGCCTGCGGTGTCGATCTTCACCACGCGCTCGCCGGTCTGAAGGGTGAGCGACTCGTGGTCCCACATGGAAGCCGTACCCAGCGTCAGGTCCACGGTGCTGTCTGTGAGGGCCTTGCTCAGTGCAACGCGGTCATAGGGCAGGTGGGCTTCCTCGGTCAGAACAGTTACCTGCCAGCCTTCGAGGCCGCGGGCATGCATGGCGTCCGCAAAACGGTGGGCTGCAGGGCCGCCGCCGGCGACCACAACGCGGCGCGGAGTCGATGGGGTTGAAGTCTGTTCGGTCACTGTGGGCCTTTCGCATGGGCCGCAGACGGTGCTCTGCAGCTTGTGCATTCAGCCTAGGGAGACGCAGTTTCGCTGCAGTTTCCCGTTTGTTTCGTGAACTTAACTTCTGCATCACGGGATTGTTTCGGACCATGTGAGGTGTCTTTTACGTTCTTGACACATTGACTGCACCCCGTCGAAACACCTGAAGCCTAGCTTTGGTATACGGCCGCAGCGGCTGCAAAAGCAGGCGGAATTAGTCGCCTCACAGACCGGCCAGCCGCCGGAAAGCACGCAAAAGGGAGAGGAGCCGGACATGACGGCAACACTGGAACTTGAGGATCTCGCCACCGGATATGCAGCAGGCTGGCACCGCGTCTGCGCGGTGGAGGACCTGGAACCCGCCTGGGGCGAAGCGGCACTCGTGGCCGGCCGGCAGGTGGCCCTGTTCCGCACCGCCCCCGGTGAGGTTTTCGCCGTAGCCCAGCAGGACCCGGCCACCGGCGCCTTCGTCATGGCACGCGGCATCCTCGGATCACGCGGCACGCGCCCCACCATCGCCTCGCCGCTGCACAAGGAGGTCTACGACCTCGAGACCGGCGAGTGCTTCGGCAACGCGGACCTGCGCCTTGCCGCCTTCAGCACGCGCATCGTGGACGGCTTCATCGAGGTTGAGCTCTAGGGGTTTAAAGGCCCGTTAGAGTCCCAGTGCCTCGCGCACGTCGGTGAGCACGCGGTCCAGTGCGGCCCTGGCCGCCAGCCGGGCTTCGGGCAGTTCAGCGGCCGAGCCGACGCTTTGGATGACCTCGAGGTAGCACTTGAGCTTCGGCTCCGTGCCGCTCGGCCGGATGATCACGCGGCTGAGGTCGCGGGTCAGATAGAGGAGCCCGTCGGTCGGAGGCAGGTGTTCGCTGCCTTCGGCCAGGTCCACGAATGACTCCACGGCCGAGCCGCCAAATGATTCGGGCGGGTTCACGCGCAGCCGGTTCATCATGGCGTCCAGCAGGCCGAGGTCACCCACGCGGATGTTCAGCTGGTCACTCGCGTGGAGTCCGTGGACCAGGTACAGCTCGTCCAGGGTGTCGAATATCGTCTTGCCCTCCGCCTTCGCGGCGGCCGCAAGTTCTGCTATCAGCACCGCGGCGGACAGCCCGTCCTTGTCACGGACCAGGTCCGGCGCAACACAGTAGCCCAGCGCCTCCTCATAGCCGTAGACGAGGCCCGGCACCCGGGAAATCCACTTGAACCCGGTGAGCGTCTCCTCATGCCCGTACCCGGCTGCTGCGGCGATGCGGGCGAGCAGTCGCGACGAAACAATCGAGTTCGCGAACACGCCGCCGCCGGCAGCGGCTCCGGCGGCGTCCGCCCCGGCAGCCTGGACCCCGGAGGCTTCCGCCCCGGAGGCCGCCAGTCGCGCCACGACGTGCGCTCCCAGCAGGGCGCCCACCTCATCGCCCCGCAGCATCCGCCACGCACCCGTGTCCGGATCCTTCGCGGCCACCGCGGCACGGTCCGCGTCGGGGTCGTTGGCCAGCACAATGTCCGCGTCCGTCTGCATCGCCGTCCCGAGGGCAAGGTCCAGGGCGCCGGGTTCCTCGGGGTTGGGAAAACTGACGGTGGGGAAGTCCGGATCGGGCTCGGCCTGCTCGCTGACCAGCGTCACGTCGGTGAACCCGGCCGCCCGGAGGACAGAAACGGCAGTGCTGCCGCCCACGCCGTGCAGCGGCGTCAGGACGATCTTCAGCTCCCGGGCCGGGAAGAGCGCGCGGTCGGCCAGCCCTGCCGTGGCGGCCTCGTAGTCCTGAACGATCCCGCCATCCAGGACCGTCCAGCCGTCCTGGGCCAGGGGGATCGAGGCAAGGTCGCCCACGCTGCTGATTTCGGCGGCGATCCGCGCGTCGTACGGCGCCACGATCTGCGCACCCCGTCCGCTTTCCTCCACGGCATGCCGGCCGAGATACACCTTGTAACCGTTGTCCCGCGGAGGGTTGTGGCTCGCTGTGACCATCACACCGCCGTCGCAGTCCAAAGTCCGGACGGCGTAGGCGAGCAGCGGCGTCGGCAGGGCTGCCGGCATCACGAACGTCTCGATTCCGGCCGCGGTGAACACCGCCGCCGTCTCCGCGGCGAAGATGTCTGAGTTGTAGCGGGCGTCATAGCCGACGACGGCGCGTGGCCGGGTCCCGGGAGCAGCCTCGGCCACCGCACGGACCAGGAATGTGGCGAAGCCCGCCGCTGCGCGGCGGACCACGACGCGGTTCATCCGGTTGGGTCCGGGTCCCAGGGCCGCACGCAGGCCCGCCGTTCCGAACTGCAGCGTTCCGCGGAAGCTGTCTTCAAGGTCCTGCCGGGCGGCGGGCGTGCCGGCCTCGGTGAGCTTCACCAGTTCGGTCAGCGTTGCCGCGGTGAGCGGATCCGGATCCTGGGCGGCCCAGGCACGGGCGTCATTGAGCAGCTGAAGATCGGCTTCGGAAGGCGTCATGGAAACCAAACTATCGTCAAAGCGCGGCCGAGCGGTGCCGGACGGGGCCGGGGACCTGTCACAACCGCGCCCGTTCAAAGCGGGCGGCACGCTCCTTGACAGTAGAAATTCTGGACACGTAGCGTCTGGGTTGTGAAGCTGAACCAGGGAGTGGAGTGGGCCCTCCACTGCTGCGTCAACTTGGCGTGGGCACCCGTCGGAGAACCGATCAGCAGCGGCCGGCTTGCCGAGCTGTACAAGCTGCCGCCGGCGTACCTGAACAAACAGCTTCAGTGCCTGGTGCGGGCGGACGTCCTGCAGTCCGTGTCCGGCCCCAAGGGAGGTTTCCAGCTGGCGCGCCGTGCCGACCGGATCTCGGTCCTGGATGTGGTGCTGGCCATCGAAGGCCGGGAACTGGCGTTCCGCTGCGACGGGATCCTGGCGAACTGCCCCGGCGGTGACGGGGACGAGGACTATCTCCGCAGCTGCATCATTTCGCAGTCCATGCGCCAGGCGGAGCTGGCATGGCGCACCGAACTCGCGCGGCAGACCGTGGCAGGCATCGCGCAGTCGCTCGAACGGCGCTTTCCCCGGGCCCGTGCCGATGCGCTGGCCCAACTCCTCGCCGACGACAAACGCGGGATTAGAACCCCTTCCGAAGGGCGCACCGGGCGCTAAGTGTCCCCACCCGCACCCCTTCCCCCGCAAGCTCTGGCTGGGGCCCTCGCCGGAGCGGCTCCACGGCCAGGGAACCCGGCGGGCGTGGGCCCCCCGCGTTGCGGCTAGAGCCGGCCGATGATTTCCGCCAGGAGCTTGGAGATGCGAGGGCCCGCAGCGTGTCCGGCTTCGAGCACCTCCTCATGGCTCAGCGGAGTGGGGCTGATCCCGGCCGCGAGATTGGTGACCAGCGAGATGCCGAAGACTTCCATGCCGGCGTGCCGGGCAGCGATGGCTTCCAGCGCCGTCGACATGCCCACCAGGTCGGCGCCGATCCGCTTGGCGTACTGCACCTCGGCCGGCGTTTCGTAGTGCGGGCCTGTGAACTGGGCGTAGACACCTTCGGCCAGGGACGGGTCCACCTCGCGGGCCAGGTTCCGGATCCGGGAGGAGTACAGATCGGTTAGGTCCACGAACGTGGCACCCTCGAGCGGGGATGCCGCGGTGAGGTTGATGTGATCTTTGATGAGCACGGGGGTGCCTGGTGCCCAGTTTTCGTTGAGCCCGCCGCAGCCGTTGGTGATCACCAGGGTCCGGCAGCCGGCGGCGGCCGCGGTGCGCACGCCGTGGGCAACGGCCCGGACCCCCTTGCCCTCGTAGTAGTGGGTGCGCGCCCCAAGAACCAGTGCGCGCTTTCCTTCCCGGGTCAGCACGGACCGGATGGTGCCCACGTGTCCCTCCACGGCGGGAGCCGAAAAGCCGGGGACCCCCGACGCCGCGAGCGTTGCAGTGGTCTCGCCGATGAGGTCGGCGGCCTCGGCCCAGCCCGAGCCCAGGACCAGGGCGATGTCGTGCGCCGCGACGCCGGTCTCCGCCGCGATGTAATCCGCAGCCGTGCGCGCTGCCTCGAAGGGATCCGTGTCCAGGAATTCTGTTGTGCTCACCGGTCCAAGCTACCGTGTGCGAACCGGTGCGGGCAGCAGAAACGCGCCCGTGCGGGCCGCCCGGCCGGGCCCGGAAGGTTGGTGGTCCGGCCTGGGATGCGGGAGAATGGTCGCTTGTGACTATGCATCCTGATTTCAGCGCCCCCCGAATCGCAATTCTCGGCGGAGGTCCGGGCGGCTATGAAGCTGCCATGGTGGCCGCCTCGCTCGGAGCCGTTGTCACTATCATCGAGCGGGCCGGCCTCGGCGGCTCCGCGGTGCTGACCGACGTCGTGCCGTCCAAGACGCTGATCGCGACGTCGGACCTGATGACCCGCGTCAGCGGTGCCGGCGAGCTGGGGGTCAAGTTCGACGTCGACGGCGGGGACTTCGTTCCGGTCATGCGCGCCGACCTCAAGCACATCAACGACCGCCTGCTCGGCCTCGCCCGCCAGCAGTCACTCGACATCCAGACCGGCCTGGAGCACCAGAACGTGCGCATCCTGAACGGCTCCGGCAAGCTGGTGGACAGCCACACCATCGAGGTCCTGACCGCCGACGGAACCGAAACCGTCGAGGCTGACGCCATCCTGCTGACCGTCGGGGCACACCCGCGGGAGCTGCCCACGGCACGGCCGGACGGCGAACGGATCCTGAACTGGGCACAGATCTACAACCTGGACGAACTGCCCGAGGAACTGATCGTGGTGGGCTCCGGCGTGACCGGCGCCGAGTTCGCCTCGGCCTACAACGGCCTGGGCTCGAAGGTCACCCTGATCTCCAGCCGCGACCGCGTGCTTCCGGGCTCCGACACCGACGCCGCCGAGGTGCTGGAGGACGTCTTCGAACGCCGCGGCGTGCGGGTGCTGTCCCGCTCACGGGCCGAAACGGTGGAACGGACCGACGACGGCGTGGTGGTCACCCTCGGTGACGGCTCCAAGGTCACCGGCAGCCACTGCCTGGTATGTGTGGGCTCCATTCCCAACACCGCAGGAATCGGGCTGGAGGAAGCCGGCGTGGCGCTGACCGAAAGCGGCCACATCAAGGTGGACGGCGTGTCCCGCACCACCGCCCCGAACATCTACGCTGCCGGCGACTGCACCGGGGTCCTGGCGCTCGCCTCCGTCGCCGCCATGCAGGGCCGGATCGCGATCGCGCACTTCCTGGGCGACCAGGTGACCCCCATCAAGCTGCACCAGGTGGCGTCCAACATCTTCACCTCGCCCGAGATCGCATCGGTTGGCGTGTCCGAGGCCGAGATCGAATCCGGCAAGTACCAGGGCGACATCATCAAGCTGTCCCTGCAGAGCAACGCCCGCGCCAAGATGCGCAACGTCAAGGACGGCTTCGTCAAGATCTTCGCCCGCAAGGGCTCCGGCACCGTGATCGGCGGCGTGGTGGTGGGCGCCAACGCGTCCGAGCTGATCTTCGCCATCTCCATCGCGGTGAAGCAAAAACTGCACGTCGACGACGTCGCCAGCACCTTCACGGTCTACCCGTCGCTGAGCGGCTCCATCTCCGAGGCTGCACGCCGCCTGCACGTCCACATGTAAGAGGCGCCGCTCGGGTCCCCAGGCCGGGCCTGTCGAGACCCGGCGCCGCCGCGCAACCTGTGAATGGCACCATTCTCCTAGTCGCCACGGGCAGAGCTGAGTAAAATTCAGACTGTCGATCCCCGGGATTGGCGGCTCCGGGCTCCGACAGACCGATCCACCAGCGCGGTCAGCTATGCGGAGATTTTTCTTCCAAGCGGTCGGACCGCGGAAGCCCAGGAGCGTGCCATGATCACTGTCCAAAAAGCCGCAATTAACACCGCCCTCGTCGCGGCACTCGTGGGCGGTGGTGCCTACCTAGCCATGGGCTATCCCGTCCTTGCCTCGTCCACAAACGGCACGGGAAGCCAGGCCAGCACGGACACCAAGGGTGCCCACCAGGCCAACGGGATTACCGAGCAGCTGCTGACGGGGAGCACTGCCACACGGGTGCGGAACGCGGTGCTGGCCGCCAACCCCGGCGCGACGGTTCGGCGGGTTGAGACCGACGCCGAGGGTGCGGTCTACGAAGCCCACATCACGAAGGCTGACGGCACGCGGGCAACGGTGAAGCTGGACGGCTCTTTCAACATCACGGCCACGGAAGCCGGACACGGACGGTAAAAATCCGGCAGCAACAGCAGAGGGTCCGATGATGACATCGGACCCTCTGCTGTTGTGCCCACACTCAGGAGCAGGCGTACGGGGGAACGGCGCCACCGGGGGCAAAGGGCTGGAACCAATGCCGGACGTCCAGGTTTCCAGGGCTGTGTTCGACGGCGGTGTCCGCTTCGCCCGCACCGTCTGCGTACAGGGTTTCCGAGTCGGCATCCTCCAGCAGGACCTCCTCTACGATGGTCCGCCACTCCTCGGGGAGGTCCAGTTCGTAAATGTCCTCCGTTATCCTGGCCTGGTCGAGCAGGCAACGGACCGCGAGTTCGCCCGCAAGGCAGCCGGGGGCGGTCCACCCGCGGGCCAGGGACGCGGTCACGTCCGACGCCACCACGATGAACCGCTGGGTGAACTTCGCATCGTAGCTGGAAGCGAACTGCGGGGGCAGCGAGGACAGCACGGATGTTCCGGCGATGGCCTCGGGCGTGACCGTCTCCAGTTCGTGCAGCGTGCCCAGGTCGCGGAACAGCTGGTCGATGAGGATGCTGGACGAATTCCACAGCAGGCCGGCCAGTAGACGGGTCTGGCGGACGGACCGCTCCCGCTCGCCGGGGCTTTCAGTGGCCATCTCGGCAAGATCCTCAGGGTCGAACTGGAGCCGCTGCTCGGCGGTCATGTCATCCGGGTGCGGGTCCAGGCCCAGGAGCTCCAGGCTCAGCCCGGTGAGCTTTTCGGAGTCGGCCAGCAGTTCTTCGGTGATGTCGTCGTCTTCGTCGGCATTCATGATCCCGATGCTACCGGCCAACGGCGGCATGCCCGATTTGTGTGACGCGGCAGCTCAGGGTTCTCCTGGCAGGGCCACCGCACCGCTCCGTCGAGGCAGAACGTCGTACCAGCGGCGATCGCCGCCGGTACCCGAAGTATGACACCTCCGGTGCCGGAGCCATCGCAGGTCCGGTCACCCGGCAGCGGCCTTAGGCGGCAGCCCCCTGAAAGTGCTTCTCGATCAGACCTTTGATGTTCTCGTGGCAGCCGCCGCAGCCGGTGCCGGCCCGGGTGGAAGCGGAGACCTCGGCCACGGTGGAGCAGCCGCCGGTGACGGCGTCGGCGATCTTGCTGCCGCTCACGCCGGCGCAGCGGCACACGGTGGCCTCGGGGTCGTTGGAGGCCCCGGCCGACGCCAGCTGGTCGGGTCCGTCAAGGCGCAGGAGCAGGGACCTGTCCGCGGGCAGCTCGGCGCCGCGTTCGAAGAGCTGCACCAGCTCTCCCGCGGTGCGCGGCATGCCCACGCTGACCAGGCCTTCCAGCACTCCGCCGCGGGTGGTCATCTTGACGTAGCGGCCGTGCTCGGGGTCGGCCCACTGGGCGATCTGCAGCCGCGGCCTGCCGTTGACGGCCCCGGCAGTCAGGACCTCCTCGTCCCACGGTTCTGCAGAGTTGTCCCCGGCCACGGCCATGTTCATGCCGCGGGCCTTGAGCACTATCACGCCGGGCTTCTCCCGGGGGAGCGGGGGCAGCGAGTCCGCGTCCTCCGCGGAACCCTCGGACAGCAGCAGGAGGTATTCGGCGAGCCATTCGGCCTGCCGCCAGCCGGGGCCCACCAGGCCGGACGGCCCCCGCGCCGTGCGGCACTCGACGCAGGCAGGATCCGGGCAGCGGACCTCCGCGCAGTCGCCGATGGCGAAGATGTGCGGCTCGTGGTGCGCCCGCAGCCGGTGGTCCACCAGGATGCCTGTCCCGGTGGAGAGCCCGCAGCCCTCGGCAAGCTCAATGCGCGGGCGGACGCCGCAGGAGAGGACCAGCAGGTCCCCGTCGATCGCCGATCCGTCGTCGAGCAGCAGTGCCGAGAAACCGCCGTCGGGAGCGCTGTGCTCAATGCCCGTGGAACGGGCGTTGCCGGCCATCCGGACGCCGCAGTTCCGCAGGCTCGCGGCCAGGACGGCGCCGCCGCCGCGGTCGATGTTCCGGCCCAGCGGGTGGGGTCCGTTGTGCACCACCGTGACCGTGGCGCCTTCCTCCGCGGCCGCGAGTGCCGTCTCAAGTCCCAGCACGCCGCCGCCCAGCACCACCACGCGCTTGTGGCCGGCCACCGCCTGGCGCAGCACTTCGGCGTCGCGGAGGTCGCGGAGCGCGGTGACGCCCGGCGGGAGGACGGGAGCGGCGGGGTCCGGGTTCAGCCCCGTGAGGTTGGGGATCACTGGCCGGGAACCGGTGGCGAAAACCAGCCGGTCGTAGTGGGCGGAGGTGCCGTCCGAGAGGATGACGGACTGCCGGGCGCGGTCCACGCGCCGGACCTTCACGCCCAGCCGGACGTCCACGCCGCCGGCCACCAGTGCTGCGGCGTCGGCGAGGGCCAGCGCCTCGGGGGTGGTGCGGCCCACGCCGAGGTCGGCCACCAGCACCCGGTTGTAGGCGGCCTCGGACTCCTGTCCAATGACCGTCAGCCCCACCTGCCCCGCACGTAGTGCCGGCAGCAGCTCGTCGACCAGCCGCGCGGCCACCGGACCAAATCCGACAATTACAACCTGCTCGCTCATGAGGCCTCCGCTGTTTGAAGAAGACTGGCGGCGGGGGTGGCCGCTGCCAGCCGGACCCACACCTTGTTGAACTTGAATTCGGGCATCCCCGAGATGGGGTCCGTGGCCGCTTCAGTCAGCCGGTTCGCGCTCTCCAGTTCGGGAAAGTGGAACGGCAGGAAGACGGTTTCGGGCCGGATGGCAGTGCTGAGCTCGGCCCGGCAGACCACCTCGCCGCGTTCGTTGGCCACCGAGACCTCCGCGCCGTCCGTGATGCCCATGGCCGCGGCGGCGGCCGGGTGGATCTGTACCCTGGCTTCGGGCTGCGAGGCCAGCAGTTCCGCCACCCGCCGCGTCTGGGCGCCCGACTGGTAGTGCTCCAGCAGGCGGCCGGTAATGAGGGTCATGGGCTTGGCTGCCGGAGCTGAGCTGTCCCGGTCGGGGTTTGCAATAGGAGTACGACGGCGGCGCGGCGCCACCGGGGTCATGACCGCCTTGCCGTCGGCGTGGGCAAAGCCGTCCAGGAACATGCGCGGGGTTCCGGTGCTGCCGGCGGGGTAGGGCCAGTACGCAACCGCGCCGCTGTCGAGCATGGCGTAGTCGATGCCCGAGTAGTCGGCGGCGCCGCCGGCAGATGCCAGGCGCAGCTCCTCAAAGACTGTTTCCGGGTCGTCACTGTAGGTGGACGGTGCCTCGAGTGCCTCGGCCAGCCGGGCCATGATCCACAGCTCGCTGCGGGCTCCGGCGGGCGGCTGGATCGCCTGGCGGCGGCGGAGGACACGGCCTTCGAGGTTGGTCAGCGTGCCTTCCTCCTCGGCCCACTGCAGCACCGGCAGAACGAGGTCGGCCTCGGCCGCGGTCTCGGACATGAAGAAGTCACAGACCACCAGGAAGTCCAGGCTGCGGAGCCCGCGGATGACAGCGTTGGCGTCCGGCGAGGCGACCGCGATGTTGGAGGCGTGCACGAAAAGGCACCGGACGCCGTCGGGCTGCCCCAGTGACTTGAGCAGCTGCACTGCCGGCAGGCCGGGGCCCGGAATGAGCGACTCGGGGACGTTCCAGACCTTCGCCATGTGCGCGCGGGCGGCGGGGTCGGTGATTTTGCGGTAGCCGGGCAGCTGGTCGGCCTTCTGGCCGTGCTCGCGGCCGCCCTGGCCGTTGCCCTGGCCCGTGAGCGTGCCGTAGCCGCTGCGGGCGCTGCCGGGCAGGCCCAGCAGGAGGCCGAGGTTGATGGCCGCCGTGGCGGTGTCCGTGCCGTCCACGTGCTGTTCCACGCCGCGTCCGGTGAGGATGTAGCTGCCGCCCTGGCTGGCACCGCTGGCCAGCCGGCGGGCCGTCTCGCGGATGAGCTCGGCGGGCACGCCGGTGATGGACTGGACGCGCTCCGGCCAGTAGGCGTTGACGGACCGGACCACGGCGTCGAAGCCGGTAGTACGCGCCTGGATGTAGCCAGTGTCGAGGAGGCCTTCGTGGATCACCACGTGGGAGAGGCCCAGGAGGAGAGTGAGGTCGGTGCCGGGAAGTGGCTGCAAATGGATGCCGCCGTTGTTGGCGGTGAACGCCGCGGTGGCCGAACGCCGCGGATCCACGACGATGAGGCCGCCGGCGTCGCGGACGCCCTGAAGGTGCTGGACGAACGGCGGCATGGTCTCGGCGACGTTGGAGCCGAGCATCAGGATGGTGCTGGCAGTGTCCAGGGCCTCAAGCGGGAAGGGCAGTCCGCGGTCCAGGCCGAAGGCCCGCATGCCCGCCGCAGCCGCGGACGACATGCAGAACCGGCCGTTGTAGTCGATCCGCGAGGTGCCCAGCGCGAGGCGGGCGAACTTGCCCAGCTGGTACGCCTTTTCGTTGGTGAGGCCGCCGCCGCCGAAGACACCGACGGAGTCCGCGCCGTACTTCGCTTTGGTTTCGCGCACGGCGGCGGTGACGCGGCCCAGGGCCTCGTCCCAGGAGATGGGGCGGAAGACGCCGTCGGGGCCCTTGAACATGGGCTCGGTGACGCGTCCCGGGTGCTGCAGGAGCGAAGCGGACGTCCAGCCCTTGCGGCAGAGGCCGCCGCGGTTGGTGGGGAAGTCACGTCCGTTTACCTCAAGGGCGAGGCCCTCTCGTGCCGGAGCTGCCGGCACGGGCGCTGGCCCCGGCTGCACAGCCGGGGCCAGGCCCGTTGCGGCCTGGGCCGCAGGGGACTTGAGCGTCATGGCGCACTGCAAAGCGCAGTAGGGGCAGTGCGTGTCGGCGCTTTTGGTCATGTTAGACGTGTCCCATCGCGTTTCGGTTGGCGTTGCGGATGTAGCAGAACCAGCAGACGGTGAGCATCAGGGCGTACGCTCCGACGAAGCCGTAGAAGGCCGGGGTGTAGGAGCCGCTGGCGGTGTTGGAGGCATTGAGCACCTGCGGGATGACGAACCCGCCGTAGGCGCCGATCGCGGAGATCAGGCCGAGCGCGGAGGAGGCCAGGCGCTGGGTCTGCACGGAGCTGGCTCCGGAGCGGGCCGCGCGGCTGGACGTCGCGAAGATCACCGGGATCATGCGGTAGGTGGCGCCGTTTCCGAAGCCGCTGGCGGTGAACAGCATCAGGAAGAGGACCAGGAAGAGCCAGAAGTTCTTCAGCGGCAGGGTCCAGATCATGGTCAGCGTGATGACGGCCATCGAGGCGAAGGCTGTCACCGTCATCCGTGCTCCACCCATGCGGTCGGCCATGCGCCCGCCGTAGGGGCGGGCCAGCGAGCCGACCAGCGGGCCGAGGAAGGCCAGGGAGAGGGCCACGGCGCCGACGTGGATGGAGGAGAACGCCGGGAAATAGTCCTTGATGAGCTTCGGGAACACACCGGCGAAGCCGATGAAGGAGCCGAACGTTCCGATGTAGAGCAGGGCCATGACCCACAGGTGGGGTTCCTTGATGGCTGCGAGGGACCCGGCCACGTCGCCCTTGGCGCTGGTGAGGTTATTCATGTACTTGTAGGCGCCGAAGGCTGCCAGGAGGATCAGCGGAACCCACATCAGGCCGGCGACGGGGAGGTTGACGGTGCCGGCGGCCAGCAGCGTGATGGCGATCGGGACGGCGAGCTGTGCCACGGCGGCGCCGAGGTTTCCGCCGGCCGCGTTCAGGCCCAGGGCCCAGCCCTTTTCACGTGCGGGGTAGAAGAAGGTGATGTTGGCCATCGAGCTGGCGAAGTTGCCGCCGCCGAAGCCTGCGAGGGCGGCCACAAACAGCATGACGCCGAACGGTGTTTCCGGATTGGAGACGCACAGGGCCAGTCCCAGCGTGGGGATCAGCAGGAGCAGCGCGGAGACGATGGTCCAGTTCCGGCCGCCGAAGCGCGGCACCATGAACGTGTAAGGGATCCGGAGCGTGGCGCCCACGAGGCTCGGCATGGAGATCAGCCAGAAGATTTCAGAGGAGCTGAAGGTGAATCCAGCGGCGGGGAGCTGGACCACCACGATGGACCACAGCTGCCAAACGACGAAGCCGAGGAACTCGGCGAAGATGGACCAGTTGAGGTTGCGACGCGCGATGGAGCGGCCCTGGGATTCCCACTGGTGCTTGTTCTCGGCGTCCCAGTTGGCGATCCAGCGTCCGGGACGCTCTTCAAGGGCGGGTGCGTCGGTGGTTGTGGCGGCGGCCAGATCGAGGGAATTATGGGTTCCGGCGTCTGCGGTGCGGTCAGCAGTCACGGTATACCTCCTTGGGGAATGTTGTCCTTCCAAGGTAGGGATGGCGCGTTTCGCAGACGGTCGTGGTTTGTTAACGTGCTGTGACATTTGCCTATCAGCGCCCGTCGGGCGGCGTTAGGCTTGTCGGACGACCTCATGCTGAGACAACCCGAAACGTCCATATGTTGAACTCACTTGTCCGTTCAATGGACTTCGGGAACTAAGATTGAACTCTGTTTTATCCCTGTTTTTGGAGGGGCTTCCGAGCGAGGCCCGTCCAGTTCTCATGAAAGCGTCCCCACATGTCATCCACAGCCACCTCGCACTCCGGCTCAGCCAAGCAGGTGAACTCGCGCGGCCGCGTGATCGTCGCAAGCCTTATCGGCACCACCGTCGAGTTCTACGACTTTTACGTGTATGCCACCGCCGCGGTGCTCGTCTTCCCGAAGCTGTTCTTCCCGGGCCAGAATGAAACCACCCAGTTGCTGAGCTCCTTTGCAGTCTTCGGCGTCGCGTTTATCGCCCGCCCGCTCGGGTCCGTGGTCTTTGGCCACTTCGGCGACAAGTTCGGCCGCAAGGGCACCCTGGTGGCTTCCCTGTTGACCATGGGTATTGCCACGTTCCTGATCGGCTGCCTGCCCACGGCCACAGTTCCCGGGTGGGAGTTCTGGGCTCCGGCGCTGCTGGTCGTCATGCGCTTTGCGCAGGGCCTGGCCCTTGGCGGCGAATGGAGCGGCGCCGCCCTCCTTGCCACCGAGAACGCCCCGGCCAACAAACGCGCCATCTACGGCACGTTCCCTCAGCTGGGCGCACCCATCGGCTTTGTCATTGCCAACGTGATCTTCCTGGTGGCCAGCTACACCCTGGCTCCAGCCGCCTTCGAAGCCTGGGGCTGGCGGGTGCCGTTCCTGCTGAGCGCCGTCATGGTGATCATCGGGCTCTACGTGCGGCTCAAGCTCATCGAAACACCGGCGTTCACCAAGGTCCTTGAATCCAACGAAGTGGCCAAGCTCCCCATCGGCCGGGTCTTCAAGACCAGTTGGTGGCCCCTCATTTTGGGCACGTTCATTATGTTGGCGACGTACGTGCTGTTCTATCTCATGACCACGTTCACGTTGACTTACGGCACACGCCCGGCCACGCTGGAAGCGGCCAAGGCAGCTGCGGAAAAGGCAGGCAAGCCGATGACCGAGGCTGCGGCCGCTGCCTTTGTCCCAGGCCTGGGCTACACCCGCAACGACTTCCTGTGGATGCTGATCGCGGGCGTGGTGTTCTTCGGCATCTTCACCCTGGTCTCCGGCCCGCTGGCCGAAAAATATGGCCGCCGCAAGATGCTGCTCGCCGTCACCGCGGGCATCTTCGTCTTCGGACTGCTGTTCGTCCCGCTGTTCAGCGGCGGCTTCGTGGGCGCCATGGCCGTGCTGATCCTCGGCTTCACCCTGATGGGCCTCACTTTCGGCCCCATGGGCGCGCTGCTGCCGGAGCTGTTCCCGACCAACGTCCGGTACACAGGATCCGCAGTGAGCTACAACGTCTCCAGCATCCTCGGCGCAGCGCTGGCGCCCTTCATAGCCGTGTGGCTGTGGGAAACGGCGAAGGGAAGCCCGGTGCTCGTGGGTGTGTACCTTAGCGGCGCGGCTGTACTGACGCTGGTAGCCCTCTTCCTGAGCAAGGAAACCAAGGACCTGGACTACGAGAACAACGTGGCCTGATTTCTGGCGGGCAGAAATGCCCGGTGTGGATTTTCCACACCGGGCATTTCTTATGCTGTTTTTCAGTGTCGGTGGCTCAGTGTCGGCCGCTCAGTATTAAGTCGACTTAGTCTTCGATCGTGGCGATGACGGCGCCCGCGGCTACCGTCTGGCCCGCCGCGGCGGACAGGCCGGTGACAGTGCCGGCACGGTGTGCGGTGAGCGGCTGCTCCATCTTCATCGCCTCAAGCACGACGACGAGATCCCCTTCGGCGACGACGTCGCCGTCCGCCACGGCCACCTTAACAATCGTTCCCTGCATGGGGGACGTCAGGGCGTTGCCCCCGGCGGCGGCGGTGGCGCCGCCGCTGCGGCTGCGCTTTTTGGACTTGGCCGGCTTTGCGCCGGCGGCTGACGCCCCGCCGAAGCCGAGGCTGGCCGGCAGCGCCACCTCGAGCCGCTTGCCGCCCACTTCCACCACCACGGTGCGGCGCTCAGCGGCGTCCTCACCTTCCGGTGCAGCGCCGTTGGGCGTCCAGGCCGGAAGGTCGTTGACGAACTCGGTTTCAATCCAGCGCGTGTGGACGCTGAACGGACCCTCGGCCGGCGCGAACGCAGGGTTGCTGACCACGGCCAGGTCGAAGGGGATGACGGTGGGAATGCCTTCCACCACCATTTCCTCGAGGGCACGGCGGGCACGCTGCAAGGCCTGCGGGCGGTTGGCGCCGGTAACAATCAGCTTGGACAGCATCGAGTCGAAGTTGCCGCTGATGACGTCGCCCTCTTCGATGCCGGAGTCAATGCGGACGCCGGGGCCGGTGGGGTTCTTCAGGGTGCTCACGGTGCCCGGTGCCGGCATGAAGTTGCGGCCCGGATCCTCGCCGGTGATGCGGAACTCGAAGGAGTGGCCGCGGACCTCAGGGTCACCGTAGCCCAGCTCTTCGCCGCGGGCCAGGCGGAACTGCTCGCGGACCAGGTCGATGCCGGTGACTTCCTCGGAGACGCAGTGCTCCACCTGCAGACGGGTGTTGACCTCGAGGAAGGAGATGGTGCCGTCCTGGCCGACGAGGAACTCGCACGTTCCGGCACCGAGGTAGCCGGCTTCCTTCAGAATGGCCTTGGACGATTCGTAGAGGCGCTCGTTCTGCTCCGCTGTCAGGAACGGGGCCGGGGCTTCCTCCACGAGCTTCTGGTTGCGGCGCTGAAGTGAGCAGTCGCGCGTGGAGACCACTACCACGTTGCCGTGGGCGTCGGCGAGGCACTGGGTTTCGACGTGGCGCGGGGCGTCGAGGAACCGCTCGATGAAGCACTCACCGCGGCCGAAGGCGGCGGTGGCCTCGCGGACGGCGGAATCGAAGAGTTCGGGGATTTCCTCGCGGGTGCGGGCCACCTTGATGCCGCGGCCACCGCCGCCGAAAGCAGCCTTGATGGCCACGGGCAGGCCGAACTTGTCCGCGAATTCCAGGATTTCCTCGGCGGACTCAACGGGGTCGGCGGTGCCGGGAACCTGCGGGGCGCCCACCTTCTCGGCGATGTGGCGGGCCTGGACCTTGTCGCCCAGGGCAGAGATGGATTCCGGCGAGGGGCCGATCCAGGTGATGCCGGCACCGATGACCTTGGCCGCGAACTGGGCGTTCTCGGACAGGAAGCCGTAGCCGGGGTGGATGGCGTCGGCGCCGGACTGGCGGGCCACCTCGATCAGCTTGTCCATCACGAGGTACGACTCGGCCGCAGTGTTGCCGCCCAGGGCGTACGCTTCGTCGGCGAGCCGGACGTGGAGGGCGTTCCGGTCAGGATCGGCGTAGACGGCGACGGAGGCGATTCCCTCGTCCCGGGCTGCGCGGATGACGCGGACGGCGATTTCACCGCGGTTCGCGATCAGAACCTTGGTGATTTTTGACTGCACTGGACCTGCGGACTGCTCCGGCTTTACTGACAAGGCGTCTCCTTCTTTCCTTCAGGGAGCCTAGCCTGAATTTGAGGATTCCGCTGATATTACTGGCGGAATCCGCGTGTAAGAGGCCCGGCTTTTGTAGGGAAGCTACAACTCCCCGGGATTTGCCGAGTCGGGCAGGTCCTGCCAGAACTCGGTGATGCTCACGTTCGCCTGGGCCAGCAGGGAACGCAGGGTGGATACCGACAATCCGACGACGGCGTGCGGGTCGCCGTCGACTTTCCGGATGAACGCGCCGCCCAGGCCGTCGATCGTGAACGAGCCGGCGCAGTGGAGCGGTTCGCCGGTGGCGATGTAGGCGTCGATCTCTGCGAGCTGCATCTCCATGAAGTGCACCTCCGCGGAGGCGACGCTGCCCAGTGTGGCGCCGGAGCCGCCGTCGTCGCCGGTGTCCCGGCAGTCCACCAGCCAGTGGCCGGTGTGCAGGACCCCGCTGCTGCCGCTCATCCGCAGCATCCGCTGCCGGGCAATATCCACTGTGTACGGCTTGCCGTGTGACTCGCCGTCGAACTCAAAAACCGAATCGCAGCCGAGCACCAGGGCCCCTTCGGCTTCCGGAAGCGAGGCGACCGCCTCAGCCTTGGCGCGGGCCAGGAGCAGGGCGGTGTCGTGCGGATCGGTGACGCCGTAGCGCGCCTGTACGGCGTCCTCGTCGACGTCGGACACGAGGACTTCGTGTTCGATGCCTGCCTCGGTCAGGAGCTTGGTGCGGGCGGGGGACTGCGAGGCAAGAATGAGGCGGGTCACGGCTCCAGCCTAATTCATCCCGGATAGGCGTTGCTTTTGCGGCGGGTACTTCCTACCGGGCGGCCGCCTCCGCGGGCTCGGCACCGGGTTGGGCGTCCGGCGCGGCCGCGGTCGCCGGGGCAGACCTGCTGAGCTTCGCCCCTTCGACGTCGACATCCGGCAGGATGCGGTCCAGCCAGCGCGGCAGCCACCAGGCCTTCTCGCCGAGGAGGTACATGACCGCCGGAACGATGGTCATGCGCACCACGAAGGCGTCAACCAGCACGCCGAACGCCATCGCAAAGCCGAGCGGCCGGACCATGTTCAGGTGCGAGAAGATGAAGCCCGCGAAGACGCTGACCATGATGATCGCTGCGGCGGTGACCACCGCCGAGGCGTGGCTGAAACCGGAGCGGACAGCATGCTTCGCCGACTCGCCGTGCATGAACGATTCACGCATGCCCGAGGCGATGAACACCTGGTAGTCCATGGCCAGCCCGAACAGCACCCCGATGAGGATGATCGGCAGGAAGCTCAACACGGCGCCGGGGTTGTCGACGCCGAACACCGCACCCAGCCAGCCCCACTGGTAGACCGCCACCACGGCGCCGAAGGCGGCAGCCAGCGACAGCAGGAAACCGCCGGTCGCCAGCAGCGGCACCACGATGGAGCGGAACACCAGCAGCAGCAGGATCAGCGACAGCCCCACCACGATGGCCAGGTACGACGGCAGCGCGTCGCCCAGCTTCGAGGACACGTCGATGTTGCCTGCAGTCTGGCCGGTGAGGCCGATGCTGACCCCGGTGGTGTCCTCGATTTGGACGCGCTCGGCGCGGATGCCGGACACCACGTTGACGGTGCTGGCGCTTGCCGGCCCTTCCCTTGGGATGACCTGGAAAACCGCGGTCCCGCGGTCCTCGCTGAGTGCCACCGGAATGACGGCGGTGACGTTCTCCGTCTCCCGCAGGATGTCCGCGACATCCAGCTGCTTGGCCGTTGCTTCGGACTCGCTCAGGCCATCCGGGAAGTCACCCACCACGATGATCGGTCCGGTCATGCCTTCGCCGAAGCTGCGCTTGGTGGCGTCATAGGCCTTGAATGCCTGCGAATCGACAGGTTCGGAACCGCCGTCGGGCAGGGCGAGCCGCAGCTGGGCCGCGGGCAGGGCCACGATGCCCAGCGCCAGGACGCCGGCCAGCATGGCCGGCACCGGGTGCCTGGTGACCAGTCCGCCCCAGCCGTGGCTGCTGCGGTGTTCGTCTTTGGCGCGCTCCTCGGCCTCACGGTTGGGGTCGGCGTTGTGCTTCGCTGCCCTCGCCCAGGCCCGTCTGGAGATCAGCCTCCTGCCCACGAGGGAAAGGATCGCCGGCGTCAGCGTCAGGGCAACGAGAACGGCCACCGCGACGGTCCCGGCGGCGGACACGCCCATGACTCCGAGGAACGGAAGTCCCGGGACCACCAGCGCCGCGAGGGCGATGATGACCGTCAGGCCGGCGAAGAGCACGGCGTTCCCGGAGGTCCCGGTGGCGCGGGCCACCGACTCCTCCGGGTCCATGCCCGCCAGCAGCTGCCCGCGGTGGCGGTTGACGATGAACAGTGAGTAGTCGATGCCGACGGCGAGCCCCAGCATGAGGGCGAGCATCGGGGAAATGGAACTCATGTCGATGAGGCCGCTCAAAGCCATGGTGCCGCCGACGCCCACCGCCACGCCGATCACGGCCATTAGCAGCGGCAGCCCGGCGGCGACGAGTGTGCCGAGCATGATGATCAGGACCAGTGCCGCCACCGCGATGCCAATGATCTCGGCCACGCCGAAGATCTCGGAGACGTCCTCGCTGATTTCCTTGCTGGGCAGCGCGGTAACCCCGGCCGGTGCAACCTCCTGCACGATGTCCTGGACTTCCTGGCGCACGTTGGGGTCCAGCCCGTTGATGGAGGTCCTGAACTGGACCTGGGCAATGGCGGCCTTGCCGTCCTCCGAGACGAAACGCAGTCCTTGGGATGCTTCGACCTGGCGCTTGGCCAGTGCGAGCCTCGCGTTACCGGCCTCCAGTTCCTTCATTCCGGCGTCGAGCTTTGCCTGGCCGGCGGCCAGCGCGGCCTTTTGCTGGCCCAGTTGGGCCTCGATGGCCGACGCCGGAAGCCCGGCAGCGGTCATCTGCGCCTCGGCCGCGGCCAGCTGTTCCTTCCCGGCGGCCAGCTCGGCGGCGGCCTTATCCAGCTGGGCCTTGCCCGCGGCTGCCTTTGCTTCGCCGCCGGCCAGATTCCTGGCCGCCTGGTCCAGCTGTGCCTGCGTGGCGAACGGGTCGACGGTTCCCCGGACGTCCGGAAGGGACTCGAGCTTGGTCAGGGCAGCAGGCACCGCGTCCCTGCCGGCCTGGCTGAACCGGGCGTCATCTGCCTGGAACACAACCCCTGCCGAGCCGCCGGATGACGCGGGCAGCTCCTTCTGGAGCTTGTCCGCCATCCGCTGGGTCTCCGTGCCGGGAATCTGGAAGTTGTTGGACAGCGTGCCGTGAAAGGCTGCCGCCGCCCCGCCGACTGCCAGCAGGACCGCCAGCCAGAGGGAGATGACGAGCCACCGGTGACGGTAGGAAAACTTGCCAAGGCGGTACAGGAGAAGTGCCATGTCAGGACCGTTCTGCGTTGCGGGTGGAGGATTTGGCGGAAGATTTCTTCGAACCCGCCGGCGGCCCGGCGAAACCGGATCCGAGCAGGCCCATCGAATCGATGAGCAGCCGGCGGAGGATCGCCAGCGACTTGGGGGAGAGGTCGGGTCCGCAGCGGCGGAACCAGACGTCCATGGCAGCCTTGCCGCAGGAGACGACCGAACCGGCGAGGGCCCGGACGTAGAGCTCGTCCTGGTCAGAGCCGGTGTCCGGTTCAGTATCGGTGTCTGGTTCAGTGCCGGTGTCCTGCTCAGTACCCGGTCCCCGGGGGGAACGCTCGCGGGCCGCGGCAACGATCTGCTCGGTGCAGTGGTCCCACGCCTCGAGTTCGGAGCGCGCCATCAGCGGGTTGCCCTGGGTCAGTCCGAATAATTCGGCCAGCGGCGCCACTGTCATGGGATCTGCCAGTGCAACCAGGGCGGCGCGGGCGGATTCGAGGATGGGTTCGTCCGCGGGACGCCGGCGGAACTGTTCGAGGGCGCTGTCCAGGAAGCCGTGGGTCACGGACGCGATGGCGGCTTCGGTGCTGCTGAAGTAGTTGAAGAAGGTCCGGCGTGAAATGCCGGCAGCCTCGGCAATGTCCTCAACCGTGAAGTTTCCGGGGCCGTGCCGCCGCAGCAGCGCAAGCGTTGAGCCGGTTATTGCCTGTCTGGTGGCGGCCTTATTCAGCTCGCGCCGGGAGACGGGCACGTCGGCGTCGCCAGGGACAGGCGCCGGCACGGCGGCCGGGGAGGAAATGGAAGCGGACACCCATTTACACTACGTGCAAGTTTGCACTCTGCGCAACCGCTGGAAGAGCCTTAGAGCCGGGGGTGAAATTCACAGCGTCTTCACAGCTGGACAAAAGCAGTTCTTGAGGAGGAGGGTGCATCCTGTTGTCGTGGCCGGCACGGCGGCAATGATGCCTCAAGGCCGGCGGATCGAGGAGCGGACCATGGAGCGTTCAAAGAAAGTGGCTCTCGGACTGGGCGCGGCTGCCTTGGCGCTGGGCACCGGGTTCGGTGTCACCGGAATGGCGGCCACAACAACAGCCACTCCCACGCCTATCCCCACATCAAGCAGCCCATCCAGTGGTGCTACCGATGGGCCGCGGTTCGATGGCGGCCGGCACGGGCACGGCCATGGATACGGACGCGGTCACGGGGTCCTCAAGGGGGACGCCGAGGCGCTCGCGGCCAAGCTGGGCGTGGACCAGGCCAAGCTGGAGGACGCCCTGCGGGCATTCCGCCAGGCAAACCATCCGAACCGCCCCCGCACGGACGGCACCAAACCGGACAAGGCAGCCAGGGAGACGGCGCTGGCAGCCTCGCTGGCCAAGTCACTGGGCATCGATGAAGCCAAGGTCAAGGCCGCGCTCGAGGAACTCCGGACCCAGGCGCAGGCGGACCGTGCCGCCGCCCTGAAGGGCCGGCTCGATCAGGCGGTGAAGGACGGCACCCTCACCCAGGCCGAGGCGGATGCCGTCACGAAGGCCGTGGAGAAGGGTGTGATCGGCGGCCGGTAGCGGCACGGACGGGCTGGCCGCCGGATCCAGTGTGCAGGCGGCCTGTCAGTTTGTCCGGTCGACGGCGGCGAGGATTGCCGCTCCCAGTTCCGCGGGCTTGGTGAACTGGGGCCAGTGCCCGGTGGGCAGGTCGACGAGTTCCACATCGCGGATGCGGGCGAGCTCCTCGACGTAAGGGTGCCCTGCGTCCATCCACTCCGTCAGCAATGAGGACGGGAACTCGCAGGCGATCACCGTGGCAGGAACGTCGTACCGGCGCACATCACGAAGGTGCTGCTTGTCGCAGGCCACGGCCTTTGGCTGCGGGATGGACCGTGCGCGGAATGCTTCCCTCAGCCCGTCGTCGAGATCGGTGAGGTCGGCGTCGTCGAACACGTCCCAGGAAGGCAACGGGATCTCATCACCGTCAGCCGGCAGTTCATCATTGATGACGCCGCCCTCGCCAAGTGGTCCGCTGTCCACGTAGACCGCACGGACCACGCGGTCCGGGCGCTCGTCCACAGCGCCATGGATGATGGCGCCGCCGCCGGAATGGCCCACAAGGACCAGCGGGCCCTCAATCCCGTCAATGGCTTCCACCACCGCGTTGATGTGGTCGCGGAGCCCGATGCCCGAACGCCTGGCGTCCTTTGCCTCGAGCCCCGGGAGGGTCAGCGCATGGATCTGGTGGCCGGCCTCCACCAGCGGGGGAGTGACGCCGGACCACGAGGAACCATCGAGCCAGAAACCGGGAACCAGAATGATGTCCATGCCGGTACCCTACCCTTGCTCCCCGCCGGCCGGGCCCATTTCGCCGCCCGGGCCCATTTCGGCGGCCGGACTTCGGGTAGCCGGTCTTAAACGGGAGTGCCCCGGGGCTGTACTCCCCGGGGCACTCTCAATCAAGAAGAGTCAGGCCTTCGATGCAGCCAGTTCACGCTCGACGGCGGCGGGGGCCTCTTCCTCGCGGAAGGCCTCCCCGGTGCGCGGTGCGTTGTAGAGGGTTTCGTCGAGGATCCCCTGGCGCTTGGCCACGATCGTGGGCACGAGTGCCTGTCCGGCCACGTTGACGGCCGTGCGGCCCATGTCCAGGGTGGGGTCGATGGCCAGCAGGAGTCCGACGCCGGCCAGCGGCAGTCCCAGCGTGGAGAGGGTCAAGGTCAGCATGACGACGGCGCCGGTGGTTCCCGCCGTGGCAGCAGAACCAAGGACGGAGACCAGGGCAATCAGCAGGTACTGGCTGAAGTCGAGCTGGATCCCGAAGAACTGGGCCACGAAGATCGCGGCGACGGCCGGGTAGATCGCAGCACAGCCGTCCATCTTGGTGGTGGCACCCAGCGGAACGGCGAAGGAGGCGTAGCCCCGCGGCACACCGAGGTTGCGCTCGGTGACGCGCTGGGTCAGCGGCAGCGTGCCGATGGAGGAACGGGAAACGAAGGCCAGCTGGATGGCCGGCCACGCACCGGAGAAGTACTGCTTGACGGACAGGCCGTGGGACCGGACCAGGACCGGGTAGACGCCGAAAAGCACCAGCGCCAGGCCGATGTAGATGGCGACGGTGAACTTGCCCAGCGAACCGATGGTGTCCCAGCCGTAGACGGCCACCGCGTTGCCGATCAGGCCCACGGTGCCCAGCGGTGCGATCCGGATGATCCACCACAGGACCTTCTGGATGACAGCCAGCGCAGAGGCGTTGAGGGCGAGGAACGGCTCGGCCTGCTTGCCCACCTTGAGGGCGGCAACGCCGACGGCGATCGCGATCACCAGGATCTGCAGGACGTTGAAGCTGACGGAGGTGGTCACGGCGCCGGAGTCGGAAACCGTGGAGCCGGCGCCAAGGCCGAGGAAGTTCTTGGGGAACAGGCCGATGAGGAACGCCCACCAGTCGCCCTGCTTGCCGTCGTACTCCGCGTCGCCGGAAATTCCGGTGTTGGCGCCCGGCTGCAGGAGCACGCCCAGCCCGATGCCGATCAGCACGGCGATCAGCGACGTGATGGCAAACCACAGCAGCGTGTTCCACGCGAGCCGCGCCGCGTTGGAGACCTCACGCAGGTTGGAAATGGAGCTCACCACGGCCGTGAAGATCAGCGGCACGACGGCGGTCTGCAGCAGCGACACGTAGCTGGAGCCGATGGTCTGCAGCGTTGCGCCCAGTCCATTGGGGTTCGTCTTGGTGCTGCCAGTGTACTTGGCCAGCAGGCCAAGGCCGAGCCCCACGATCAGGGCCGCGACGATCTGGAAGCCGAAGGAACCTGCCCACCGGGGCAGCTGGAAGCCGGAACGCCCGGCCGTGGATGAAGTTTGAGTGCTCACCACAACAAGCTAGGCCGCATAAAATACAGCTTCCAGCGCACATTGAGAAATATTACGCGTCCCCTAGGGCCCATAAGGGGGCCGATGCCCGGTAAATCGGTACAGGACCGGTGTTTTATGAAGTTATTCCCATGGCGTGTGTGGCAAACATCTCCCCATGGCCGGGGAGTTTTCGTCCAGATATCGCGACCTGGAGAGCCTTTAACTCGTGATATCTGGACAAAAACTCGGAGCCCCGGGCGGCAGGGCGGGTCAGTCGAGCATGGCGCGCTTCAGGGTGTCGAGGCCTACGGAGCCGATGTTGAGCGCCTTGGTGTGGAAGGCCTTGAGGTCGAACTCCGGCCGGGCTTCGAGCTCCGCGCGGATCTGCTCCCACAGCCGCTGGCCCACCTTGTAGGACGGGGCCTGGCCCGGCCAGCCGAGGTAGCGGGCGAACTCGAACTGCAGGTTGCCCTCGCTGATGTCCAGGTTGGCCTTGAGGAAGTCGAAGCCCTTCTCCGGCGTCCAGGTGCCCGTTCCCCAGCGCGCGGGGACGTTGAGTTCCAGGTGGACCCCGATGTCGAACACCACCCGGGCAGCCCGCATCCGCTGCATGTCCAGCATGCCCATGTGGTCCCCCGGATCCTTGAGGTAGCCGAGTTCCTCCATGAGCTTCTCCGCGTACAGGGCCCAGCCCTCGCCGTGCCCCGAGGTCCAGCAGACGTTGCGCCGCCAGCTGTTGAGCAGTTCGCGCCGGTAGACGGCGGTGGCCACCTGCAGGTGGTGGCCGGGCACACCCTCGTGGAACACGGTGGTGGTCTCGGCCCAGGTGGTGAACGTGTCCTCGCCGGCGGGGACTGACCACCACATGCGCCCGGGCCGGCTGAAGTCGTCCGACGGGCCCGTGTAGTAGATGCCGCCCTCGTCGGTGGGCGCGATCCGGCATTCCAGTGTCTTCATGACGTCGGGAATCTCGAAGTGGACGCCGGCAAGGTCGGAGACGGCACGGTCAGAGAGCTCCTGCATCCACGCCGTCAGGGCATCCGTTCCCTTGAGCCGGCGGGCGGGATCGCTGTTGAGGATCCCCTTGGCCTCCGCGATGGAGGCGCCCGGCTTGATCTGTCCGGCAACCTGTTCCTGCGCGGCAATGATCCGCTCGAGTTCCTCAACGCCCCACGCGTAGGTTTCCTCGAGGTCGACGGCGGCGCCAAGGAACACCCGGGAGGCCAGTGCGTAGCGTTCCCGGCCCACAGCGTCCTTCTCCGGTGCGACCGGCAGCAGTTCCTCCTGCAGGAACGCGGCCAGTCCGGTGTACGCTGACCGTGCGGCGGCAGCACCGGCGTCGAGCTTCTCCTGCAGTTCCGCCGGCAGCGGGCCGTCCGCTGTTTTGGCGTCGGCGGCGAGCTTGGCGAAGAAGCCGTCTTCCGCAGCGTATTTGGTGGTCTGCTCGATCACAATCGACACCTGGCGCCTGGCCGAGACCTTGCCGTTGTCCTTGGCTGTCCGCAGGGACTCGATGTAGCCACTGATTGCGGCCGGTACGCTGTGCGTGCGGCCGGCGATATTGGCCCAGTGTTCCGCTGTGTCCGTGGGCATGAGGTCGAAGATCGACCGGATGTTCTGCGCCGGGCAATCGATGTTGTTCAGCTCGGCCAGGTTCCAGCCGGAAGCGTGGATCTCCAGCTGGAGTCCAAGGCGTTCGCGCAGGGCATCAAGGGTGACAGCGTCGACGTCGTCAACGGGTTCCAGACCCTCGAGAGCCTCCAGGGTCTTCCGTTCCGCCGCGGCGAACCTGCCGAGCCCGGCAGGGGAAAAGTCCTGGAACTCCGTGTCGTGCCCCGGGATGCCGAGCGTGGTGGCAAGGCTCGGATCCAGGGCGAGGAGCGTGTCGGTGTGGGCGTCGGCGACGGCATCGATGGCGGTCCGGGGGCGCGCGGGGGCGGCAGATTCAGTAGTCACCCCACGAGACTAACCGCGGGGTTCCGGTTATGAAAGAGTCGCTAAACATTAGGGAGGCGGTGGGGATTTTAGCCCCGGCTCCGCTTCCAGGCGCCTGGACCCGGCGTGGGCTCCAGCCGCAGCTGCTGCCGGCGCATCCACTGCCGGATGCTTGGCTTCTCCGTGCGGGCCGCCGAGGCGGAAGCCATGGAAAGTACGACGGCGGTAAGCGCCGCCAGCTCCTCGGGTGTCGGTTCGCCCTTGGTGACGGAGAACAGGGTCTCGGCCGGCTGGCCGGTTTCGGCCGGTTCGGCCGCCGGATTCCGGGCGGTCACAGCGGGATGTTCCCGTGCTTCTTGGTGGGCAGGCTCGCACGCTTGTCGCGCAGCGCCCGCAGGCCCTTGATGATCTGCAGCCGCGTGTCCGACGGCGCGATGACGGCGTCAACGTAGCCCAGCTCTGCCGCCTGGTACGGGTTGAGCAGCTCTTCCTCGTACTGCCGGATCACGTCGGCGCGCTTGGCCTCGACGTCGCCCCCGGCCTCGGCGACGGCGGCGAGATCGCGCCGGTAAAGGATGTTGACGGCGCCCTGCGCGCCCATCACACCGATCTGGGCGGTGGGCCAGGCGAGGTTCAGGTCGGCCCCGAGCTTCTTGGAACCCATCACGATGTAGGCACCGCCGTAGGCCTTCCGGGTAATCACGGTCAGCTTGGGGACGGTGGCTTCGGCGTAGGCGTACAGGAGCTTGGCGCCGCGGCGGATGATGCCCTGGAATTCCTGGTCCTTGCCCGGGAGGAAGCCCGGAACGTCCACGAGGGTGACGATCGGGATGTTGAACGCGTCGCAGTGGCGGACGAAGCGGGCCGCCTTTTCGGAGGCCGAGATGTCCAGCGTGCCGGCGAACTGGAGCGGCTGGTTGGCCACGATCCCCACGGTGTGGCCTTCGACGCGGCCGTAGCCGATGATCACGTTCGGAGCGTACAGCGACTGCATTTCCAGGAAGTGGGCGTCATCCACGATCTGTTCGATGACCTTGCGCATGTCATAAGGCTGGTTCGCGGAGTCCGGGATCAGGGTGTCCAGGGTGAGGTCGTCCTCGTCGAGCTCCAGTTCCTGCTGGTGCTCCTGTACCGGCGCCTCGGAGAGGTTGTTGGAGGGCAGGAAGTCCAGCAGTTCCCGGACGAACTCGATGGCGTCGGCTTCGTCCGAGGCCAGGTAGGTGGAGGTGCCGGTGGTGGCGTTGTGCTGCCGGGCGCCGCCGAGGGTCTCCATGTCCACGTCCTCGCCGGTGACGGTCTTGATGACGTCCGGGCCGGTGATGAACATGTGGGAGGTCTTGTCCACCATGACCACGTAGTCGGTCAGTGCGGGGGAGTAGGCAGCGCCGCCGGCGCACGGGCCCATGATGAGGGAGATCTGGGGTACAACACCGGAGGCGTGGACGTTGTTGCGGAAGATGTCCGCGAACATGGCCAGCGAGGCGACACCCTCCTGGATCCTGGCTCCGCCGCCGTCGTTGATGCCCACTACGGGGCAGCCGTTGCGGAGGGCGAATTCCTGGACCTTCACGATCTTTTCGCCGTTGACCTGGCTCAGGGAGCCGCCGTAGACGCTGAAGTCCTGGCTGTAGAGCGCCACGAGCCGGCCGTCCACGGTTCCGTAACCGGACACGACGCCGTCGCCGAGCGGCTTCTTCTTCTCCATGCCGAAGGCCGTTGAGCGGTGGACCGCCAGGGCGTCGAACTCCACGAAGGAGCCTTCGTCGACCAGCAGGTCGATGCGCTCGCGGGCGGTGTTCTTGCCCCGCGCATGCTGCTTTTCGATGGCTTCAGGGCCGGAAGGCTGCTCAGCACGGGCCTGGCGGTCGCGGAAATCGGCAATCTTTCCCGCCGTCGTGGTCAGATCGTGGCTCATGAAGTGTCTCCGGCTCTGTAGCTGTTGTGCTGTAGCTGTTCTGCTGTGGCAGCGTAACGGGGGGCGCTGGTTGCCGGCTTAAGTAGCATCCGCACAAATCCAAAGCCCTGATGGCTAGTCTAGTGACGCATATTTCCGGGACCGCTGTAGGGTTCCTACAATTTTCGTCCGTGGCGCCGACGGAACGGCCGATGTTACTCACGAGTAACAAAGTGCGGCTAGAGTGTCCCTATGACTTCGAGCAGCGACGCTTACCCTGTTCCGGCCACCCCCTACCGGGCCACCGGCAGCCTGCGGGGCCGGACCATCCTGATGTCCGGCGGCAGCCGGGGCATCGGCCTGGCCATCGCCCGGCGGGCAGCGCGCGACGGCGCCAACGTGGTGCTGCTCGCCAAGACCGGAGAGCCGCACGCCAGGCTCGAAGGTACCGTCTACAGCGCTGCCGAAGAACTGGAGGCCGCCGGCGGAAGTGCCCTGCCGCTGGTGGGGGACGTCCGGAACGACGACGACGTCGCGGGTGCCGTGGACGCCGCCGTCGGGCGCTTCGGCGGAATCGACATCGTCATCAACAACGCCTCCGCGATCGACCTCTCGCCGACGGACGCCGTGGACATGAAGCGTTACGACCTCATGCAGGACATCAACGTCCGCGGCACCTTCCTGCTCTCCAAGCTGGCCCTGCCCGCACTGCGCAAATCCTCCGGCGGCCACATCCTCACCCTCTCGCCGCCGCTCAACCTCGACCCGAAGTGGGCAGGCTGCCACCTGGCGTACACCATGGCCAAGTACGGCATGAGCCTGACCACGCTGGGCCTGGCCGAGGAGCTCAGGGGCGACGGCATCCGCGTCAACTCGCTGTGGCCGCGGACGCTGATCGACACGGCTGCCATCCGGAACATGGCCGGCGGCGAGTCACTGGCCCGGGCTGCCCGCGGCCCCGAGATCATGGCCGACGCCGCCCATGCCGTGCTCGCCGGGGCGGGGACCAAGGCGGGCCCCTTCGCCACGGGCAACTTCTACACGGACGAGCAGGTTCTGGCGGCCGCCGGCGTCACCGATTTCCGCCCCTACAGCGTGGGGGCCGCCGAAGCCGACCTGGTCCCTGACATCTTCCTGTGAGCCTGCCCTGACCATGGGCTTTCCCGGCCGGGCAGCCCGGCGAGTCGCTAGGATTCAACTATGGATGCCGCACGCCCTGACGATAGCCGTGGACCGCAGGAGAACCTGACCGGAGCGAAGGACGTGCCCGAGCGGCCGGCCCTGGACCGGGAAGCCCTGTCCGAGGCCAACTTCCTCGCCGCCACCGGCATCGCGCAGCTGACGGTTGTGGACACGACCGGGTCCACCAACGCCGATCTCCTGCGGGCCGTGACAGCGGATCCCAAGGCCTGGCCCGACCTGTCAGTCCTGACGGCAGAGCACCAGACGGCCGCCCGGGGCCGCCTCGACCGCGCCTGGGAAGCGCCGGCCCGCAGCTCCGTCCTGGTCTCGCTGGTGCTGCGGCCCGTCAATGCTGACGGCCGCCCCCTGCCCACGCAGACCTACTCCTGGCTGTCCCTCCTGGCCGCCGTCGCGCTGCGCGACGCGCTGGATGAGATGGCCGGAATTCCCGCTGACCTGAAGTGGCCGAACGACGTCCTGGTGCGGGGCGGGAAGATTGCCGGCATCCTCGCCCAGCTCGGCCCCATGGGTGACGGCTCGGTGCCGCCCGTCATCCTGGGCACCGGCCTGAACGTCACGCTCACCGAGGACGAGCTGCCGGTGCCGACTGCCACGTCCGTCCAGCTGCAGGGTGCCGAAACAGTAGACCGCACCGTGCTGTTGAAGGGCTACCTCTCCCGTTTTTGCACGCTGTACCGCAGCTTCTGCAACGCCGACGGCGATGCTACCGCCGGCCTGGCCGGCGGGCCGTCGCTGCACAAGCGCGTCGAAACCGCGATGGTCACCCTGGGGCAGCAGGTCCGCGCCCAGCTTCCCGGCGACCACGAGATCATCGGCCACGCGTCCCGGCTTGACGACTCGGGGTCCCTGCTGGTGGTGGACGCCTCTGCCCATGAGCACGTGGTGACTGCGGGCGACGTCGTCCACCTGCGGCCGTGGTCGCCGCAGGACCCTGGCAAGCACAGCACCGGGACGCACAGCTCTGACAAACAGGGGCCCGGCGAAAGCGGTTATGCGTAAGGAACTCCTCCCGGGCGAGCAGGTCATTGTGGTGACCCGCCCGCAGCCGCGGGTGCTTTTCATCCCGGCGGTGGTTTTTATTGTGGTGCCCGCCCTTGCTGCGTTTGCCAGCGCGTGGATCATCCGCGGCGGCCTGTCCGCGCTGGCCCCCGCGATCACCGGAGAGGGGACGGTTTGGGCAGTGGCCGGCTGCGTGATTGCCGGCCTCTGGATTCTGTTGGGGTACTGCCTGCCGCGGCTGCTGCGGTGGCAGTCCACCCGGTACTTCCTGACCAGCCAGCGGGTCCTGGCGCGCCACGGCATGCTCCGCCGCCGGGACCGGCAGGTTTTCCTGGTCTCAGTGCGTAATGTCACAATCAGCCAGTCGATGCTCCAGCGGATGTTGCGTTCGGGGAATATATCCTTGGATGCCGGGCACCATTTCGGCACCGTGCTGAAGGATGTGCCGGAAGTTGCCACCTTCCACAGGTTCTTGCTGGACGCCCTTGACGAGCTTCCGGACGAGGAACCATTTGGATTGGGTCAGGCGCCGGGTGGGCCCGACCCCCGGTTTCCGCGGGATGTGAGAGAAGGTGGATCAGATGAACGATGAGGATCAGCGCGGCGGCCAGGAGACAGACACGCGGGAGACCGGCACGCACGGGACCGGCACGCATGGGACTGGCACAGACCAGCCCGGTGCGCAGGACAATGGCCACCGGGAGGTAACGGACGCCGTCGTCGAAAATCCGGCCGCCGGCACAATGTCCGCGGAGCGCATTGCGGCCAAAGCCCTCGAATCCAGGCTTCTGGGTGGGGAGCGCAAGCTGCGCCGCCGCGAGGTGGCTGCCGGCGTTGGCCTGTCGCTGCTCTCGGCGCGCAAGCTGTGGCGTGCCCTGGGCTTCCCCAACTGGGGCGACGACGACGTCGCCTTCACGGAACGCGATCAGGCTGCCCTGTCCACGGCGGTGGGCATGGTCCGGGCCGGAATGCTCACCGAGGAAGCCGCCATCTCGGTGACGCGTGCCATCGGACAGATGACCGACCGCATGGTGGTGTGGCAGATCGAGGCCCTGGTTGAGGACATGGTCCATGAACAGGGGCTCACGGACGCCCAGGCCCGCAAGCGCCTGGTCCATGAGCTGCCGGCGCTGGTGGACCCCCTTGAGGAAATGCTTGTCTACTCCTGGCGGCGCCAGCTCAACGCCGCCGTGCAGCGGTTGGCTGTCCGGGCGGAAGCCGGCCTGCAGGCCAGCGAGGAAGGCCGCGAAGGGGACGAGGACGATGCCCCGCTGCCGCTGGCGCGTGCTGTGGGCTTCGCCGACCTGGTTTCCTACACGAGCCTTTCCAGGCGGATGAACGAGAAAACCCTCGCCAAGCTGGTGCAGCGGTTCGAGAACAAGTGCGCCGAGATCATTTCCGTGGGCGGTGGCCGGCTGGTGAAAACCGTGGGCGACGAAGTCCTCTATATCGCCGAGACACCGGCTGCGGGCGCCGAAATCTCCCTCGCCCTGGCGGAGGCTTTCACCCGGGACGAGATCCTGCCCGAGGCACGCGTTGCCATGGTCTGGGGACGCATCCTCTCCCGCCTGGGCGACATCTACGGCCCCACCGTCAACCTTGCCGCGCGCCTCACCACGCTGGCCGATCCGGGTACCGTACTGGTGGACTCGATGACAGCGGCGGCGCTGGACCAGGACGAGCGGTTCGTGCTCATTCCCCAGGCCGTGGAGAACGTCCGGGGATTCGGCGAGATCCAGCCGGTCACCCTTGCGAGGGGACGGGGCAAGGGCCTGGTGCTGGACTGAGGCGGTTGGATTTGCGCTACCGGCCCAAGTCCGGCCGACCGGGCGGGCGTGGGCAGTCCTCCCCATCGCCCGGACGGGGCTGCGCGGGTAGGCTGGCCGGGTAAGCGACGGCCACAGGGCTGTTCTTGGACAAGCCGCCAGCGCCCATGTAATAGTCGAGACTCGAAAATTGTTCCGGCGTCTCTATGGGGGAGTGGCGGAATGTCACCGGCCCGTGAGGAACTTCAGGGGCCAGCAAGCCGCGCTCAGGCGGCTGTGATTTCGGGGGAATAATAACGCTGTGTCAACTTTGTTCGGCAGGCTGGGGCTGAGGAAACGCCGCAACAAGATCGTCACCGGTACTGTCTTTTCCGCTGCCGCCGCTGCGCTGGTGGCCGGTGCCGTGATCTACCCGGGGTTCAAGACCACCGAGGTTGACCTTAACGACGGCGGCGTCTGGGTGGTCAGCAAGGCCCGTAACGCCGTCGGCCGGCTCAATTATCCGTCGCGGGTCCTCGATGGCGCCGTAACCCCGGCCAGCACCACGTTTGACGTCCTGCAGAATGCCGGCAAGGTGTTCGTCGACGACGAATCCGGCTCCACCCTGAACCAGGTGTCAGCCGCCAACATGCGGCTGGGCGGCGACAAGAAGCTTCCCGGCACCGCACAGGTGAGTTTCGGCGCCGACGTCATCTCCGTCACCGACCCGACTGACGGCAGGATGTGGGCCATGTCCCCGTCAACGGTCAACGCCTTCGACGAGGAATCCAGCGAACCTGCCGTGAAGGGTTCCCAAGGCCTGGTGTCCGCTGTCGGCCCGGATGACCGCATCTTTTCCGCGGACCCGAAGTCAGGACAGGTGACCGTGACCACGGTGGACGCCGCGGGGGCACCCACCCACACCGAATCCAGCACGTGGGACGGCCTGAAGGGCTCCGGGGACCTCCAGCTCACCGTCGTCGGGGACCAGCCTGTGGTCCTGGACCCGGCCGCCGGAAAACTGTTCCTGCCGGGCGGCCGCGAGGTGCCGCTGGCCGACGCGCGGGAGGCGGAACTCCAGCAGCCGGGCCCGGCGTCGGACTACGTGGCCGTGGCCACCAGCAAGGCACTCCTCAAGCAGCCGCTGAACGGCTCCGCCGCCAAGACCGTCACCTTCGGCGGCCAGGGGGTGCCGGCGGCGCCGGTGCAGCTGGGCGGCTGCGTCCACGGGGCATGGTCCGGGGCCAACAAGTACGTCCGCGACTGCGCGAACAATGCGGACAACAAAAACGTGGCCGTGCCCAAGGCCAGCGCATCGCCCAGCTACGTGTTCCGCGTCAACCGGGACCTCGTGGTCCTCAACGACGTGAACTCGGGGAACGTGTGGCTGGTGAACCAGAACATGCAGCTGGTCAACAACTGGGACGACGTTGTCCCGCCCAAGAACCAGGCCGACGACCCCGATGAGGAGTCCGCCGACGACAACACCATCAACGTCCTGCCGGACCGCACCAAACCAAACCGTCCCCCCGAAACGAAACCCGACGTCGTCGGCGTCCGTCCGGGGCGCACCACTGTCCTGAGCGTGCTCGACAACGACTCCGACCCCGACGGCGACGTGCTGACCGCGTCGCTCGGTGCGGAAGGCCCGCAGGCCGGCAGCATCGAGAGCATCTACGGCGGGTCCGCCTTCCAGATCACGGTGCCGGCCGACGCCGCGCCGGGGAGCGAGACCTTCGACTACACCGCGGCGGACGGCCGCGGCCTGTCCGCCGGCGGCAAGGTGAGCCTGAACGTCGTCGGAGCGGAGGAGAACCGGCCCCCGGCCTTCAAGCGCGGCGACCCCACCACGCTCCTCGTTGAGCAGGGCAAGACCGTCAGCCAGAACATCCTCACCGATTGGGCCGATCCCGACGGCGACGACCTCGTCCTGATGTCAGCCACCGCCGGCAACGAACAGGACCAGGTCAAGGTCCGCCGCGACGGCCTGCTCACCTACCAGGATTCGGGCGCCTCGGCCGGCAAGAAGAGCGTCACCGTGACCGTCTGGGACGGCCGCGCCACCACCACGGGCAAGGTGGTGGTCAACGTCCAGCCGCCGGGAGCACTCGCTCCCGTGGTCAACGCCGACCACGTCACGGCCGTGGTGGGCCAGGACCTGGTCATCGCACCCTTGAAGAACGACGTCGATCCCAACGGAGGCGCCTTGCGCCTCGCCCAGGTGGAGGCCAGCGGAGCGGCAGAACTGGGCCCGGTCACCGACGGCGGCACCTTCACCTTCCGCAGCCGCACCCCGGGGCCGGTCTACCTGACGTACATTGCGAGCAACGGGCCGCAAAGCAGCCAGGGACTCATCCGGGTGGATGTGGAATCCGGCAAGGACACCGGAAAACCCGTCGCCGTCCACGACGTTGCGCTCCTGCCGGTGGGCGGCAGCGTGCTGCTGGACCCGCTGGCCAACGACTCCGACCCGTCGGGGGGCGTCCTGGTCCTGCAGTCCGTCGCCGTGCCGGAGAACGCCACGGCGTCGGTCAGCGTGATCGACCACAGCGTCCTGCGGATCACCGACATCGCCGGCACCAAGGACCCCTTCCTGTTCCGCTACACGATGTCCAACGGCACGGCGTCCGCCACGGGAAGCGTCTCGGTGGTGCCCGTTCCAGCCCCGGCCGTGGTGGAGGCGCCGCAGCCCAAGCCCGACGAGGTCAACGTCCGCGTCAACGACGTCGTGACCATCCCGGTCCTGGACAACGACACCCATCCACAGGGCGAAAAGCTGACTGTTGACCCGGTCCTGCCGCAGGCTGTTCCGGCGGAGGACGGCAAGAGCTTCGTCTCGGAAAACGCCCTCCGGTTCATCGCCGGCAGCCAGCCCAAGACCGTGCGCGCCATCTACAACGCCGTGGACCCGCAGGGCCAGAAGAGCGCCGCCGCCGTCACCATCCACATCCTGCCGTTGGAAGGCGCCGAAAACTCCCGGCCGCAGCCCAGGAACCTGACCGCCCGCGTGGTGGCCGCCGGCACGGTGCGCATCCCGGTGCCGCTGGATGGCATAGACCCGGACGGTGACTCCGTCCAGCTGACCGGCATCGACAGCACGCCCGGCATGGGCACCGCGACGGCGGGCAGCAACTTCATCGACTTCGTCGCGGCCGGAAACGGCGCGGGAACCGACACGTTCCGCTACAAGGTGGTGGACCGCCAGGGCGCCGTGAACACCGGCACCGTCACCGTGGGCATCGCGCCACGCAGCGACACCAACCAGAAACCCACCCCCGTGGACGACCAGGTCAACGTCCGTCCCGGACGGCAGATCGCCGTCGACGCAGCAGGCAACGACACTGACCCGGACGGCGACCTGATCCGGATCCTCACCGACGGCATCGAAGCCGACGCCGTACTGAAGGCCACGGTCAGCAAGCAAAGCGGCCGCATCCTGCTGCAGGCACCGGCCACCGAGGGCACCGTCAACGTCCGCTACACGGTGGCCGACGAACGCGGAGCCTCCGCGCAGGCAGCCATCCGGATGGCGGTGGACAGCAACGTCCCGCTGCAGGCACCGATCGCCCGGGACGACCGGGTGACCTCCGCGCAAACGCTCGGCAAGACCGCCGTCGACGTCCCCGTTCTCAAGAACGACGAGGACCCTGACGGCGTGGGCGAGAACCTCAAGATCAGCAGCAGCGCTGACACCGCGCGCCCGGGCCCGGACGGCAACATGATCGTCGAGCTGACCGAACAGCCGCAGCTGGTGCCCTACACGGTTGAGGACGTGGACGGTCAGGAGTCGACCGCGATCATCTGGGTGCCGGGCCTCGGCCAGCAGGTTCCCACCCTGGCCAAGGACGAGGTCCTCGACGTGGTCGCTGGCCAGAGTGTGACCGCCGACCTCGCCTACTGGGTCAAGGTGCGGGACGGCCGCACGCCGCGGTTGACCCAGACCGACCGGATCAAGCTCATCGGTGCGGACGGCAGCAACCCGGTGGCCGGCGGCGGAACCGCCGTCAAGTACACGGCGGACAGGGACTACGTGGGGCCCGGGTCCATTACCTTCGAAGTGACGGACGGTACCGGCCCTGACGACGCCGCCGGACTCAAGTCCACTTTGAGCATCCGCACCAAGGTGCTTCCGGACCCCCACCGGAACAACCCGCCCGTTCTGCTCGGCGGCTCGGTGGATGTTCCATTGGGTGACTCCGCCTCGGCAGACCTCGCGAAGCTGACGACGGACCCGGATGGGGACGACGCCGCGAACATGAAGTACGCGATCGCCGGCGCGGTACCCCAGGGCTTCGACGTGGCCATAGAGGGCGCGTCACTCAAGGTCACCGCCAAGGATGGCGCGCAGACAGGCGACGGAGGTGCCGTGCAGGTGACGGCCAAGGACCCGCGCGGCCTTGAATCGACTGCCACGTTCCGGCTCGCCGTCACGGCCACCAACCGGCCCAAGCCCGTGGCCAACGACGACGTGGAGGAAAACGCCGCGGCCGGCAAACCGGCGACCGTCAAGGTGCTGGCCAACGACGCCAACCCGTTCCCGGATACGCCGCTGAAGATCATCGGCGTTGCCACCGAAACCGGCCAGGGCACGGCCGCCATCAGCGGCGATTCGGTGACGGTCACACCGTCGGCCGGATTCTCCGGCACCTTGATTGTGTCCTACACGGTGGGTGACAAGACCGAGGACTCCTCCCGGTACGCCACCGCCCGCATCCGGCTCACGGTCAAGGACGAGCCGCTGGCGCCCACCACGCCGCAGGCACAGAGCGTGGGTGACCGCACCGCGCTACTGAACTGGACGGCCCCCGTTGACCGGGGTTCGCCGATCACGACGTACACGGTGTACGGCGAGGGCGGCTACAAGCAGGACTGCCCGGCCAATTCATGCACCCTGAACAACCTGGTGAACAACACGAAATACCACTTTCAGGTGACCGCGACGAACGAATTCGGCGAGTCCGACCGTTCGCCGGCATCCGCCGAGGTCCGGCCCGACGTCAAGCCCGAGATGCCGCTGGCTCCGTCGCTGAAGTTCGGTGACAAGCAGCTCTCCATTGCCTGGAAGGCACCGGCCAGCAAGGGGTCTCCGATCAGGTCCTATGATCTGGAAATATCACCGGCGCCCAGCGGCCAGAACCCGCAGATCCAGAACCTGACCTCCACAAGCTATGTCTGGAAGGGACTCACCAACGGCGTGGCCTACAAAGTGCGCGTCCTGGCCCGGAATGACGCGAAGGACCCCTCGGAGTGGAGCACCTACTCCGCGGCCGAGGTGCCGGCCGGCGTCCCTGTGACGCCGGCAGCCCCCTCCGCCGCCGGTGCCGGCTCCGTGGGCCCGCAGTCCCAGCTCAACGTCAGCTGGACGGCCCCGGACAACAATGGCGACGCCGTCTCCGCCTACACGCTGACCACCCTCCGGGGCGGATCCGCGGTCAAGACCCAGAAGGTGGCGTCCGGAACCTCGCTGAACGTCACGGTGGACAACTCCGAGGCTGACTACACATTCACGGTCTCCGCCACGAACAAGGCCGGCACGTCCGGGACCAGCGCGCAGTCGGCGCCCGTCCGGGCCGCCGGCAAGCCTGGGACCGTGAGCGGCGGAACCGTAACGGCGCCCGGCAACTCCGGCCAGCTCAAGGTCACCTTCACGCCATTGACGGAGGCGCAGCGGAACGGGTCCCAGGCATCGGAGATCGCCTATCGCTGGTCCACTGCCTACGGATCGGGACCGATCAGCGCCGGCGGCGGCACCATCTACGGCCAGCCCAACGGCAGGAACGTCACGGTCAACATCATCGCCTCCTCCACCAAGAACAACGTTTCCGGTGACGGCAAAGCCATCGGCTCGGCCGTTCCGTACGGTCCGCCCGGCGCGCCGGTGGTGACCGGCGGCACGTCAGGCGTGGGGGACAGCCAGGTCCACTGGACCTGGAGCGCGCCGAACGACAACGGCAGGCCCATCAACCGCTACGAAGTGAACTTTGACGGCCAAGGGTTCAAGTCCGTGGGCCTGGCCCGGCAGTACAACCACGCCGGCGGCGGCTGGGGCCAGCGCCACACGCTGGCGGTCCGCGCCTGCAACGGCACCGACGGAATCAAGGACTGCGGCCAGTCCGACTCCGCGGCCGCCACGTCCGGCGCAGATCCGACGCCCCCGCTGACTGAAGTCAGGGTCAAGCAGTCCGACAACAACAGCTGCCCCGGCAAGCCCGGCGTCCCCGACCGGTACAACGCCGCCACCCGCAGTTGCGGCGGCAGCGACGCCAACTGGGTGTCGTATTCCGACGGCTGGATCCCCACTCCCTGCTGGTCCGAAATCTACAACAACGGAACGCGCTGGTATCTGATGGACGGCGGGCCGCACAGGGGCTGGTACGTCAAGGGCACGACCGTGGACATCCGCGGCCCGGGCGTGGGCCAGTGCTGAAACTGGCTGCGGTGCTGAATTTCGGGCCGCGCCCCGCCGAGAACGAACATGCCTGGAACGACACAGAAGAGGAACAACCATGACAATGACTAGCGAGCAGGCCGACTGGTTTGCAGGGACGTTCGAGAAGCTCGTCGCCAATGTGGGCCAGGCCGTCCTCGGCAAGGCGCACGTCATCCGCCTGACCTTCACCGCGATGCTCGCCGAAGGCCACGTCCTCTTCGAAGACGCCCCCGGCACCGGCAAGACCTCCCTGGCCCGGGCGCTCGCGGCCACAGTACAGGGGTCCAACAGCCGCATCCAGTTCACGCCTGACCTGCTGCCCTCGGACGTCACCGGCGTGACCATCTACGACCAGAAAACCCAGCGGTTCGAATTCCACAAGGGACCGATCTTCAGCAACATCGTCCTCGCCGACGAGATCAACCGGGCCTCGCCCAAGACGCAGTCGGCGCTGCTGGAAGTGATGGAGGAGTCCCGCGTCACCGTGGACGGCACTACCTACGAAGCCGGCCGCCCGTTCATGGTGCTGGCCACCCAGAACCCGATCGAGCAGGCCGGCACGTACCGGCTGCCCGAGGCCCAGCTGGACCGCTTCCTGATCAAGACCTCCATCGGGTACCCGGACCACGCCTCCACCGTGCAACTCCTGGGCGGCACCAACCTCAAGGACCGCTCCCGGGACCTGCGGCCGGTCATCACCACGCAGGCCGTGGCCGACATGGCGGACCTCGCCGCCACGACGCACGTCGACACCGCGGTGCTGGAGTACATCTCCCGGCTTTGCGAGGAAACCCGCAACGCTCCCGAGACCCGCCTGGGTGTATCGGTGCGCGGCGCCCTCGCCATGGTCCGGGCGGCGAAGGTCTGGGCCGCGGGCCAGGGACGCAACTTCGTCCTGCCGGACGACATCAAGGACCTCGCGGCCGTCGTCTGGACCCACCGTTTTGTGATGGACCCCGAGGCTGAGTTCTCCGGGGCGACGGCCGAAGCCGTCCTGGGACGCGTCCTGGCCGATGTTGCAGCGCCGCAGCAGCGCGCCGCGGTCTAGGGTGCGGCTGTCCAAAGTGCAGCGTTTTAAGGTGCGGCTACCCAAGGTGCAACTAGCCAGGGTGCAACTGCCCAGTGTGCAGCCGCCTAGGGTCCTGCTGCCGAAGCAACGGGTGTGGTCGGATGCCGGCAGCACCGCGCGGCTCGCGCTTGGTCCGGCCTGGCGGATGGCCGACGACGTGTGGGGCCGCCGCGTCCGCCCGGTCCTGGCCGTGGTCAGCGTCCTGGGCTGGTCCGTGCTGGCCGCCGCGGTTCTTCTGTGGACGGCCGGAAACGCCTACGGCTGGCAGGAAGCCAAGGCAGCAGCCATTGCGGCGCTGGTGCTCTTCGTCATCGCCGTCGGCTTCATCCTGGGCCGGTCGTCCTACGGGGTGGTGCTCGACCTCGCCCGGACCAGGGTAGCTGTGGGGGACAGCGCCGTCGGAAGCATCGCCGTGGCCAACACGTCGGCCCGGCCGCTTCTGCCCGCTGACCTCGAACTGCCCGTCGGGGCAGCCACCGCCGTCTTCCACCTCCCGCGGATGAAGCCGCAGCAGGTGCACGAGGATCTGTTCACCATCCCCACGGCCCGCAGGGCGGTCATCGTAGTCGGCCCGGTGCGCTCCGTCCGGGCCGATCCACTGCACTTGCTCCGCCGGCAGGTGCTCTGGACAGAACCGGAAGACCTCTACGTGCACCCGCGGACAGTTGCGCTGGCCGGCTCCGCTGCCGGGTTCATCCGCGACCTGGAGGGCATGCCCACCACGGAGCTGTCCAGCGCGGACGTGTCCTTCCACGCGCTGCGCGACTACGTCCCGGGGGACGACCGGCGGCACATCCACTGGAAAACCACCGCCCGGACCAACAAACTCATGGTCCGCCAGTTCGAGGAAACCCGCCGCGCCCACCTGGCCATTTCGCTGTCCATCAACACGGACGAGTACGCGTCGGAAGAGGAATTCGAGCTGGCCCTATCGGCAGCCGCGTCGATCGGCCGGCAGGCCATCCGCGAACAGCGTGAACTGGACGTCCTGACCCAGTCCGGCCCGCTGCGCTGCGAGACCGGCCGCAACATGCTGGACGACATGACCCGGATCGTCGGCACCCCGCTGCGGAAGACCGCCGTCGACCTCGCCCGCACGCTTGCCGACACGGTGCCCAACGCCTCCGTCGTTTTCTTCGTCGTGGGCAGCCACGTGACGCCCACGCAGCTGCGCTCGGCCGCCGCCTCGGTGCCGCCCGGCGTGCGGAGCCTCGCCGTGCTCGTCGACCTCGGCGCTGCCCCGGCCCGCGCCAACATCGGCGACCTGACAGTGCTCACGGTCGGTGACCTCTCCGACCTTCCCTCCGTCCTGCGAAAGGCTGCAGCATGAGTGAGGTAACCGGTCTCCGCCCCCGCCGTTCGGACGGTCCCCGCCGTTCAGAACGGAAAGACCCTTCAGACAGCGCCCGCGGTTCCGGCCGTTCAGGCCGGCCGGCTTCCGGGTCTGCCTTCGCCGACGGCCGGCCACGGTGGCATTTTGTGCTCGACGGCGGGGCCCTCACCATGCTGCTCGGATTGGGTGTCCTGGGGTTCAGCCTCAGCTTCGGCGGCGACCCCCATTACCTGGTTGCCGGCTTTGGCGGGATTATCCTGGGCCTGGCCATCGCTGCCGGCAACGCCCATTTCAGGCTGGGGCTGCTGATCACCACGGCCCTGGCCTTCGGCGCCTACCTGCTGCTGGGAACGGCCCTCGCCGTGCCCGACCCCGCGGTCGCCGGATTCCTCCCCAGCCTGGAATCGCTGCGGACGCTGCTGCTCGGCGTCGTCTTGTCGTGGAAGGACATGCTGACGGTCGGAGTTCCGGTGGGCACCGCCGGCGGCGTGCTGATCGTCCCGTTCCTGAGCGCACTTATCACGGCAGTTGCCGCCGGCGTGCTGACCTGGCGGATCCGGAGCCCCTACTGGCCGCTGCTGCCGGTCCTGGTCCTGTTCGTCACAGGCATCGCCTTCAGTACCAACGCCGGGTTCCTGACCGTGGAACGGGGCACCGCGCTGACGGTGGTGGGCATTGCCTGGGCCACTTTCCGGCGTGACGTCCTGCGCCGGCACGACACCCACAAGGTGTCGGTGAACCGTCCCCAGCACGACGCCGGCACGGCCGGGAAAGCGCGCATGCGCCGCCTGGCAGCCGGCGCCGCCGTCCTGGCGGCGACGGCGGGAATCACTGCGGCGGTATCGCCGCTCCTCGCCGCCGGTGACGAGCGGCGCGTCCTCCGCAACGTCGTCGTGCCGCCCTTTGATCCGAAGGCCTATGTCACGCCGCTGGCGAGCTTCCGCAACTTCGTCAAGGACAAGAAGGATGACGCGCTGTTCACTGTCAGGGGGCTGCCCAAGGACGCGCGGGTCCGGCTCGGCGCGCTCGATTCCTTCAACGGCACCAACTACACGATGGACCCGAACGGCTCCGGCAGCTTCAGCAAGGTGGGTGATGCGAAGTCGATCAACACGCTGGCCGACTCGACGGACGCGGTGCCGACGGACGACTACCGCCTGGACATCACCATTGACGACTACCAGGGCTACTTCGTCCCGGGCGGCCGGAGGACCACCGGACTCAGCTTTGGCCCGGGCTCGTCCGCCGCTGCCTCAGGGCTGTACTTCAACTCCGGAACCGACACTGCCGTGACCACCCAGGGCCTGTCTCGGGGTGATTCCTACACCGTCCAGATCTCGGATCCGGTGAAGCTGGAGCACGGGCAGCTGACACAGTACGACTTTGCCAAAGTCAGCCTGCCCGACCCTACCGACGTGCCGCCCGTGGTGGGCGCCCAGGCAAATGACCTGGCCTCGGACGCCCCGACGGCCGTGGACCGGGTCCGGCAGATCGAGGCGTATTTCCAGAAGAAGGGAGCGTTCAGCAACGGGCTCATCGCCGACGGGCAGCTTCCCAGTGTCTCCGGGCACGGCGCTGCGCGCATCCGCGACCTGCTGACCGCGAAGCAGATGCTGGGCGACGATGAGCAGTATGCCGTGGCCATGTCTCTGATGCTGCGGCACCTGGGCATCCCATCGCGCGTGGTTATGGGCTTCTACCCGGACCCGAAGAGCCCGGAGAACGGTGCCGGCGAAATCAGGATCCTGGGCAAGGACGTGCACGCCTGGGTGGAGGTGGCGTTCGACCGGGTGGGCTGGGTGGCCTTCGACCCCACCCCGCCCAAGGACAACATTCCCATCCCGCCCGATCCGGAAAACAAGTCCAAGCCCAAGCCCCAGGTCCTGCAGCCGCCGCCACCGCCACAGGAACCGGCCGAGCTGCCACCGGACTCCTCTCCGGACGCGCTCGACGCCGACGAGAAGAAAAACAATCCCTGGCTGCTCTGGGGTCCCATCCTGACGGCCATCGGCATCGCCATGGTTCCCGTCGGCGTCCTCGCCCTGCCTCTGCTGCTCATCGCCCTGCTCAAGTCCCGGCGCCGGAAGGCCCGCTTCACCGGCGGCGATCCCGCCCAGCGCGTCGGCGGCGGCTGGAACGAGGTCCTCAGCCTGGCAACGGACATGGGTGCCGCCGTGGACATCCGTGCAACTAGACGGGAAACGGCGGCGGTAGTCGCCGAAGCGTTCCCCGCCACCGGCACCACCACAACCCGGCTGGCACACCGGGCGGACGCCTCCATCTTCGGCGCGGGCCAGCCCAGCGAGGATGAGGTGCGGGAGTACTGGGACGTCGTGGACGGTTCGCTCAAGGAGATGACCGGAACGCTTGGTTTCTGGCGGAGGCAGCAGGCGAGGTTCTCGCCGCGGTCGCTGCTGGCTGAGGCCCGTACTGCCCTGGCCGCGCGGGGGTTCCGGCAGTGAGCGGTTCGTTTGCCACCGGGGACGGGCCTTTAGCCGGCGAGGGGACCGGGCCGTGCCCACGTTGCGGGCAGCCTGTCCGCGCGGGGGCAAGCTTCTGCGGTGCGTGCGGCACCCCGCTGCCCAACAGGGGAGGCCTGCCCGGGCGCGCCATCATGGCAGGCCGCGGCGGGAGGCAAGCCGCTCCGATTCCCGGTAGCATCCCGGTAGGGCTGGGGGAAGGAACGGACATGTCAGGCACTCTCGCGCTGGTTCCGGCGGCGCCGGGCAAGCGACTCGGCGCAGCCGTCCTCGACTGGCTCGCGCCGGTGGCCATCCTGACGGTTCTGCTGTCCTTCGGGTTCGCCGGCATCACCAGCACGCGAAGTGCCGGCCTCATCATCTACGACACAAGCCTGCTGGCCGTCCTCGGCAGCATCGGGGCCGGACTGACCCTTGTGTATGCGTTCGCCGTCGCAAGTGTCGAGGGCCGCTCGGGCAACACCATCGGCAACCAGCTGATGGGCATCCGCAGCGCCGACAGGGACGGCTACGCACCTGGCCTCGGTGCTGTGTTCCTCAGGGGCGTCGTGACCGGCGCCGGCATCCTGCTTGCCGTCCTTGCCGCCGTACTGGTGGCGGTTTTCAAATGGTTCGACGCCGCCCTGCTGGTCCTTGGACCGTCGCTGCTCCTCGGCGCGGCCTGGGCCGTCGCCGTGGTGGTATCCAGCGTCTGGGACCCGGACGGCAAGCTCCGCGGATGGCACGACCGTGCCGCCAAAACCCTCGTCTTCGACGTCGCCAACGGCCGCAACCCGGTAGCCACCGGCGGCATCGAAGGCCCCTACAGCTTTGCGCCCCTGGACCTGCCCCCGGTGCAGCAGGTGGCCTCCCCGGTTGCTTCCCGTGCCCCCGTTGCCCCGGCTCCTGCTGCCCCGGCCGCCGTCGCTTCCCAAACCCCGGCAGAGCCAGTTGTGCCTGGCGGCGCGCTCGCGTCCGCTGTTCACCCGGCTAGTCCTGTCCACCCGGACGACGCCATGGACCGCACCCAGGTGCGCGCCGGGGTTCGCCAGGACGCGCCCGAGGCGGTGCTGAGGATAACGCTCGACGACGGCCGCGACGTCCGCCTGGCACACACCGTCCTCATCGGGCGCAACCCCGCCCCTGCCGCCGGGGAATCGCAGGCGCAGCTGCTGCCCGTCCCGGACCCGGGCAGGACCATTTCCAAGACGCACCTCCACCTGCTCACGGACGGCGCCGGCGTCTGGGTCACCGACCGCCACTCGACCAACGGCAGCGCCGTCACCACACCCGACGGCATGCGCACGGCGCTGCAGCCGGGCGTGCCCGCATTTGTCAGCCCCGGAACCACAGTTCATTTCGGGGACCGCACCTTCAACGTAGGACACGCATGAATTCACAGCAGGCGGCCGGAACTCCAGAGACCGGCGAGCCCGGCCTCAGGCTGAGCTACGGCTACGGAACGGACCGGGGCCTTCGCCGCGAGCTCAATGAGGACTCCTACATTGCCTCGGATCCCGTGTTCGCCGTGGCTGACGGCATGGGTGGCCATGAGGCCGGCGAGGTAGCCAGCGGTTTGTGCGTGCGGGCGTTGGCCCGGTTGCCGCAACTCGCCACCGGGGAGCGGACAGCCACAGCGGGAGTGGTGCAGCAGTACCTGGCCAGCGCCGACGAATCGATCCGCTCCGCCACCGGCTCACGGGCCGGCACCACACTCAGTGGCGTGGTGGTGGTGGAGCAGATGGGTGTTCCCTACTGGCTGGTCATGAACATCGGGGATTCCCGGACGTACCGGCTGAGCCAGGGCCGCCTCGCCCAGGTCAGCGTGGACCATTCCGAGGTTCAGGAGCTCGTTGAGAGGGGCGAGATCACCGCCGAGGAGGCCGCGGTTCATCCCCGCCGGCACGTCGTGACACGGGCGCTGGGCGCAGGCGACGAGACCGAGGCCGACTACTGGCTCCTGCCCATTGAGGAAGGCGACCGGGTGATGGTGTGCTCGGACGGCCTCAACGGCGAACTGACCGACGCGGAGATGAGGGAAATCCTCAGCACGGTGGAGGACCCGCAGGAAGCAGTGGATGCCCTGATCCAGGCGGCGTTGCGCCGCGGCGGCCGGGACAACATCACGGTGATCGTCATCGATGCCAGGAACGTGCTCAACGAGGCCGGTGTAGCCACGACGGCGCCCCGGACTGCCGCCGACGCGGAAGACGAGGACACGCTGCCGCGCGCCGGAAGCAAGGACGCTGTCAATGGCCGCAGCTAGCTATGTCCCCGGCGGATGGCTAGGCCTCATCCGGCAGGGAACTGCGGTGATCCTGGACCCAGCCACTCCGGCCCCGCTGGTCAGCACAGTGTGGGATCTCCTGGCGAAAGGCCAGAACGCGGCGGAGATTCTGCACGCCGTGACGGGAGGGTTCGGTGCGCCGCTGTCCGCCAGCCCGTGCTTCGGGATCATCGGGTTCAGCGATTCGCTGCGGGTCTTCCTGCGCGGCGACATCGACCTGACAGTCCAGCTCCCGTCAGGCTCCGTAAAGCTGGACGGCCGGAACGTCACCACCTGGACCGAACGGTGGCTGGAGGCACCCGAGCGGTTCAGCGTGGAGGTGCCGGCGGCCGCCGGAGCACATCCTGAATTACCAGAGGCCGCGCTGCACACCGCCGACTTGCGCACCGCCGAATTGCCGCTGATTGAGGGTGCCGTACTTCTGCAGTCGCTGCGCGTCAGCGTCACCAAACCTGGCGGTAGCCCCCCAGGCCGGCCGGAACCTGTTGCAATGTCGACGGCGGCACCGTCTACTGCGGAAGCGCCTTTGGAGGCCTCGGCAGAAACCATCGTGGCGCCCGGTGAGGACGTCTCACTGGCGGCAGAGCCGGAGCAGGAAGCGTCGGCCGAGACGGTTGCCGGACTGCAGGAAACCGTTACCGGATACACGGAGACAGGCGCTGCCGCCGCCGGGACACTGCCCGGGGACAGCCCGGCCACGGAACTGACCGGCTCGTACGACCACCTCTGGGACAAAACGGTGGTGCGCAGCATCGAGGATGCCGCCGTGCGGACGGATGCGGAGGACGACGGCGGCGCTCCGGCGGGCGCGGAGACGGCAGTTCCGGAAACGGGGACTAAGGAAACAGCTGCTCAGGAGCCCCCGTCAGCCCCTGCCCCGTCAACTCCTGCCCCGTCAACTCCTGCAGTGTCAGGCCTGATCGACTCAGTGCCGTGGGCGACGGGCAATGGCCGTGCCCCGGCAGCGGACGTGCCGCCCGCATTCTCGGGGCACGAGGTGCCGCCCGCCTCCTCGGCAGCCGACGCACGGCCGTCGTTCGCAGCGCCCGACGTCCCGCCGTCGTTCGCGGCAGCCCAGGTCCCGCCGTCGTTCAGCTCCGTACCCGGACCGGGGGTGGCGGCCGAAGGGGACCACGACGGTCAGACGATCCTCAGGAGCGACCTCCCCGCCTTCGGAGGACAGCATCCCGGGCAGGGACAGGAACCCGGCCAGGCGGCGGCGGCAGGAAACGGGCCCATGGTGCTCGCACGCGTGTGCCCCGGCGGCCATGCCAACCCTCCCACCAGCGGGCAGTGCTTCACCTGCGGGGCGCAGCTGCCGGACGTCGCCATCCAGGTGCCGCGCCCCCGGCTGGGCCGGCTGCGGCTGTCCACGGGGGAGCTGATAGACCTCGACCAGTCGCTGGTGATCGGACGCCAGCCGTCCGTGTCCCGGGTCCAGGGCGGCATCATGCCGCGGCTGGTCCAGGTGGCCAGCCCCGGCGGCGACATCTCGCGGTCCCATGTGGAGGTCCGGCTGGAGGGCTGGCATGTGATGCTGTGCGACCTGAAAGCCACCAACGGCACCGTGCTCGTCCGCGAGGGGCAGCCGCCGCGGCGCCTTGCCCAGAATGAGATGGCCATTGTCCTGGACGGCGACATCGCAGAACTCGGCGATGACGTGTCCTTGCGCTTTGAGGAGATCCTGTGAGTTCCAAGCGGCCGGCGGCACCACCGCCCCGCATCCCCGGTTTTAACTACGTGAGCCTGCTCGGATCGGGCGGCTTCTCGGACGTCTACCTCTACGAGCAGGACCGGCCGCGCCGCAAGGTGGCCGTAAAGGTGCTGCTGTCCGGACTCAAGACGGAGGGCGCCCGCCGCCGCTTCGAGTCCGAGGCCAACCTGATGGCCCAGCTGTCCTCACACCCCTTCATCGTCACCATCTATGAGGCCGAGGTGACGGAGGACGGCCATTCCTACCTCGCCATGGAGTACTGCTCGCGGCCCAGCCTGGATGTCCGGTACCGCCGGCAGCGGTTCAGCGTGGACGAGGTCCTGGCCGTCGGCATCCAGGTGGCCTCTGCCGTCGAAACGGCGCACCGGGCCGGCATCGCCCACCGCGACATCAAGCCCGCCAACATCCTGGTCACGGACTACAACCGCCCCGCGCTCACCGACTTCGGAATCTCCGGCACGCTGGCCGGCGACGTCGACGAGGACGCCGGGATGTCCATCCCGTGGTCGCCGCCGGAACAGTTCAGGGACGGAAATACCGACGGCGTGCTGGTGGACGTGTGGGCCCTCGGCGCCACGCTGTACACACTGCTCGCCGGACGGTCCCCGTTCGTGCTGCCGGGCGCCGACAACTCCCAGCGCGAGCTCATCTCGCGGATCACCAACATGCCCGTGCCCCGGCTGGGCCGTGCCGACGTGCCGGAATCCCTTGAACTGGCCCTGGCGACGGCGATGGCCAAGCAACCCGCCTCACGCTATTCGTCGGCCCACGCCTTTGCCCTGGCATTGCAGCGGATCCAGGCCGAGCTCAACCTGTCCGTCACGCCGTTCGAGGTGCTCGAGGAACGCCAGCCGGACGACGTCCACCAGGACGACGGCGTGGAGGAGACGCGCGTCCGCAACGTGGCCTCCATTGACCCGGACCGGACCGGAAGCGCCCCCACCTTCCCGGCCCGCACCAAACCGCTGGACGGGGGAGCCGCGCCTCAGCCGGCCAATGGGCTCTTACCGGGGATCCCGCCGTCGGCCGCTCAGGCGGCACGGGAGCCTGCGCCGTTCACTTCGCCCGCAGCGGACGACCGGGCCGACGCCACGGTCCTGCGCGGCAACCAGCCGAAGGCTGCGGCGGATGATGCACCCGGGCAGCGGGAGGACCATCCGGCGGACCACGGGAAACGCAACCTGTGGCTCGCCATCTCCGGCGGGACGCTTCTGGTGCTGGCGGTCATCGTGGGCATTGTGGTGGCGTCGGCCGCGCCCCAGCCCGAGACCCGGCCCACCGAAACCATCAGCAAGCCGCCCGCCGACGCCGTCGACGACGGGTCCGTGCCCGACGTCGCCAAGCTGGCCGGCAGCGCGGGCGCGCAAGGGAAAGTCCGCTTCACCTGGACGAACCCGCAACCGAAGCCAGGGGACACCTACAAGTGGCGGATCAAGACGGTCAAGGGCGGCGGAGGCTACCTGTCGACGTCGGCCACCCGGGTGGACGTCACGGCGAATGCGGCGGAGCCCACGTGTGTCCAGGTGATCATCGTCCGCAGCGACGGATCCGCGTCACCGGCCGGCGAGGACTCCATCGCGTGTCTCTAGCACGCCCTTAGCACGACGCGGCGCCAGCAGTATTAGCAGCCGCCCAGCAGCAACTGACCCGACGACAAGACAGGAAAACATGGGAGACCTGGCCATAGATTTCTGCGGCGAGTGGTACGAGCCCACCGATGAGGACATCTTCAGCATCGGCCGCGAGGGCGACCTTGAGGTGGACGACAACCCGTACCTGCACCGGCGCTTCCTGCAGATTGCCAGGTATGACGGCATCTGGTGGCTCAGTAACGTGGGCAGCCGTCTCTCCGCCACGGTGGCCGACGGATCCGGCGGCATGCAGGCCTGGCTCTCACCCGGCGCCAGGCTGCCGCTCGTCTTCAGCCACACCAGCGTCATCTTCACGGCCGGACCCACCACCTACGAATTCGCCGTCCACCTGAAAACGCCCTCGTTCCGGCAGGAGACCAGCAGCGAAACCAGCAGCGGCGACACCACCATCGGACCCGTTGTTTTCACCGACTCCCAGAAGGCCCTCATCGTGGCGCTCGCCGAACCCATGCTCCGGCGCGAGGGCACCGGATTCAGCGCCATACCGTCTTCCGCGGAGGCGGCCCGGACCCTGGGCTGGGCCCTCACCCGGTTCAACCGGAAGCTGGACAACGTGTGCGACAAGCTGGACCGGGCCGGAGTGGCCGGACTGCGGGGCGGCGGCGGCAAGCTGGCCACCAACCGCCGGGCCCGCCTCGTGGAGCACGCGGTCACCTCGCACCTGGTCACCGCCGAGGACCTGCACCTGTTGGAACAGATGCGCGGTGATGTCGAAGCATGAGGATCCGACTGACCCTGCGCCGGGACCCCGCCGAAGCGAAGGACCTGGCGGTCACCGTGGACGGCCGCGCCACCGTCGCGGACATCGCCACCGAGCTCTGGACGGCTGACCCCGCCCGGCGCCAGGAGCCCGCCCCGCCGAACCTTTCCCTCCGGATCGACGAGGCTTTCGTGGCCGGCGGCATGCGCGGCATCGTCCTGGACCGGGCGGACAACCTACTCGAATCCGGGCTGCGGCCCGGGTCTGTCGTTTCCCTCACCCAGGTGAGCAGCCAGTTCGGCAACCCGAACGACGCCGGCCCTGCCGCGGACCGCGGGCCCGCCGCGGCAACGCTGCGCATAGTCTCCGGGCCCGACGTCGGGCGGGAGTTTTCGCTGCCCTCCGGCACCAGCTACATCGGACGGGACCGGAACGTTGACGTCCGGCTCACGGACCCGCTCACGTCGAAGCGGCACGCCCGCATCACGGTGGGGGAGAGCATCGAGATCGTCGACACGAACTCCGCCAACGGCCTCCAGATGGACGGGCTGCCCGTCACCCGCGCCACGCTGAATTCCTCCGACACCGTCACGCTGGGCGACACCGTGCTGACCGTGGTGCCGCTGGCGCGCAGCGGCGCGGCAGCCCCGACCTCGCCCCTGGTGCACTTCAACCGTTCCCCGCGCGTGGTGCCCCGGTTCGCCCCCGGCAAGCGGGTGCCCCCGGCAGGACCCAAGCGGCAGGACCACCACCCTTTCCCCTACATCATGCTGATCGCTCCGCTGATGATGGGCGCGGTGCTGTTCGTGGTGACCCAGAGCCTGCTGTCCATGCTCTTCATGCTGATGATGCCGCTGTTCATCGTGGGCCACTACGTGGACCAGAAGCTGCAAAGCAAGCGCGAGCGCAAGGAACAGCTGAAGCAGTTCCGGGAGGCCATGGCGGCCTTCCGGCAGGACACCACCGAGCTGCAGCGCGTGGAACGGGCCGTCCGGCTCCAGGAAGCACCGTCCGTCAGTGACACCGTTGACTCCATCTACAAGCTCGGCCCGCTGCTCTGGACCCACCGGCCCGAGCACTCCGGGTTCCTGGCCCTCCGGTTCGGGCTCGGCACGGCGCCGTCCCGGCTTCCGTTCGAGGAGCCGAACACCGCCGAAACCGAGACGGAGTACCGGCGCGAGATCGAGGACTGCCTGGACCAGTTCCGGCAGATCGAGGGTGTGCCGGTCGTTTCCCAACTGCGGTCCGCCGGCTCGTTCGGCCTCGCCGGGCCGCGCGGACTCGTCGATGACGTGGCACGCGGAGTGGTGCTCCAGCTCGTGGGCCTGCATTCCCCGGCCGAGGTGGCCGTGGCCGCCATCACCTCGGCCCGGTCCCGGGAACGCTGGAACTGGCTGCAGTGGCTGCCGCACGTCGGCTCGAGCCACAGCCCGCTCGGCGGCGACCACCTCGCCGCCGGCTCGGCGGGCGGCACCAGCCTGCTGGCCCGGATCGAGGACCTCGTGGAACTGCGGGAAACTGCGATTCGTTCGCAGGGCCCCGGGCAGGGTCCTGCGCAGCGGCCGGGCATCCACGAAGAAACCGCGGACGTTCCGCCGCCGGTGCTGCCCTCGGTGCTGGTGATCGTCGAGGACGACGCCCCGGTAGACCGCGGCCGGCTGACCCGGCTCGTGGAGCGCGGACCCGATACCGGCGTCCACGTCCTATGGGTGGCTGCCGGCGTCGAATCCCTTCCGGCCGCCTGCCGTGACTTCATGGCGGTGGACGGCGAGCACGGCACCACCACCGGCCAGGTCCGGCTGGGACGCCACACCTACCCCGTGAGCTGCGAGAGCGTCGACGCGGAGCTTGCAGGCCAGCTGGCCCGCATGCTCTCGCCGGTTGTCGACGCCGGAAAGCCGGTGGAGGACGACTCGAACCTGCCGCGGGCCGTGTCCTATGCGGCGCTGGGGGGCAAAGACTTCCTCGACAACCCGCAGGCCGTGGCCGAACGCTGGCAGGAGAACAACTCCGTCCGCTCCACCGCCGTCGCCAACCGCAAGGACACTGGCTCGCTCCGTGCCCTCGTGGGGTCCAAGGGCGTGGAGCCGCTGCACCTGGACCTCAAGAACGAGGGGCCGCACGCCCTGGTGGGCGGAACCACCGGCGCGGGCAAGTCCGAGTTCCTGCAGTCCTGGGTCATGGGCATGGCCACCGCCTACAGCCCGGACCGCGTCAGCTTCCTGTTCGTGGACTACAAGGGCGGCGCTGCATTCGCCGACTGCGTCCGCCTGCCGCACACCGTGGGCCTGGTCACCGACCTCTCGCCGCACCTGGTGCGCCGCGCCCTCACCTCACTGCGGGCCGAGCTCCACTACCGGGAACACCTGCTCAACAGGAAAAAAGCCAAGGACCTGCTCGCACTCCAGCGCGAGGCCGATCCGGAGGCTCCGCCCTACCTGGTGATCGTGGTGGACGAATTCGCGGCCCTGGCCACAGAAGTGCCGGAGTTCGTGGACGGCGTGGTGGACGTCGCCGCCCGCGGCCGGTCCCTGGGCCTGCACCTGATCCTGGCCACCCAGCGGCCGGCCGGCGTCATCAAGGAAAGCCTGCGCGCCAACACCAACCTCCGGGTGGCGCTGCGCATGGCCGATGAGGACGACGCCACGGACATCCTTGGCGTTCCGGACGCCGCCTACTTCGACCCCGCCATCCCGGGCCGCGGCGCGGCGAAAACCGGACCGGGCCGCATCCAGGGTTTCCAGACCGGTTACGCCGGCGGCTGGACCACGGACCGCCCGCAGCGTCCGCAGATCGACATCGTGGAGATGGCCTTCGGGTCCGGTCCCGCCTGGGAAACACCGGCGCCGGAGACCGCCGTGCAGGACGAACCCGCCGGACCCAACGACATCGCCAGGATGACCGCCAACGTCATCGCCGCCGCCGACCTGCTGGCCATCGAGCCGCCGCGGAAGCCGTGGCTGAACGAACTTGCCACGACCTACGATTTCTCGCTGCTGCCCAACCCGCGCACCGACGAACGGCTCCTGCTGGGCGTCGCGGACGATCCCGCCCGCCAGGACCAGCCCACCGTCTTCTACGAACCGGACAAAGACGGCAACATGGCCATCTACGGCACGGGCGGCTCGGGCAAGTCCGCGGCCCTGCGGGGGATCGCCATCGCGGCCGCCGTCACGCCCCGCGGCGGCCCCGTTCACGTCTACGGGATCGACTGCGGCTCCGCCGGGCTCAAAATGCTCGAGGAGCTCCCGCACGTGGGCGGGATCATCGACGGCGACGACGTGGAGCGCGTGGGCAGGCTCCTGCGCTGGCTCAGCGACCTCGCCGAGGACCGGGCACGGCGCTTCGCCGAGGTCCGGGCCTCCACCATCGGCGAGTACCGCAAGCTCGCCGGCCTGCCCGATGAAAAGCGCATCTTTGTGCTGGTCGACGGCATGTCGGCCTTCCGCGAGGGCTACGAATACAGCAAGCTTTCCGGCCTCTGGGACCTCTTCCTGCAGCTGGCCACGGACGGCCGTCCCCTGGGCATCCACCTCGTTGTCACCGGTGACCGCCCCAGCTCCGTCCCGGCGTCGTTGCTTGCCTCCATCCAGCGGCGGCTGGTGCTGCGTCTCTCCGCCGAGGACGACTACCTCACCATGGACGTGGCGAAGGACGTCCTGGGCCAGGCCTCGCCTCCCGGCCGCGGGCTGCTGGGCGGCCACGAGGTGCAGCTCGCCGTCCTCGGCGGGAACTCCAACCTGGCCCTGCAGGCGCGCGAAGTGCACAAACTCAGGGAGGCCATGCTCCGTCAGGGCGTGGAACAGGCTCCCCGGATCGAGCGGCTGCCCGAGCAGATCGACTTGGACATCCTGCCAGCCGGGCTCCCGGACCTTCCCGTCATCGGCGTGGACGACGAAACACTGCAGCCGGCAACGCTCATGGCCAAGGGCCCGCTGTTGCTCGCCGGGCCGCCGGGCGCCGGACGGACCGTGGCCCTGGTGACCATGGCCTATGCGCTACGCCGGTCCAACCCCGGCACCGAACTGGTGTACCTTGCCGCCAGGAAATCCGCGGTGGCGTCGCTGCCCGTCTGGGACCGTTCGCTGGTGGGCGCCGACGACGTCGAAGAGGCGGTGGAGGCGCTCACGGACCACGCCTCGGCCAACCCGGGCAAGGTGGCCCTCTTCATCGAAGGACTCACGGAGTTCACGGACACCCTGGCCGAGTCCGGCATCGAAAGGCTGGTGGCGGCGGCCATCAAGGCGGACCAGTGGGTGGTGGGGGAATCCGAAACTTCCACCTGGTCATCGGCATGGTCGCTGGCGCAGCCGTTCAAGTCGGGCAGGCGGGGACTGCTGATTAATCCGGGTGATATCGACGGCGACAGCCTCCTCAATACCTCGCTCGGACGGGTCGGTGCCGACTTCATTCCGGGACGCGGTTACATCGTGGGCAGGGGCAAGGTGCGCAAGCTCCAGATCGCGATGCCGCCGGAAAACCGGCAGTAGCCGATTTGGCGCGCCGCGCCGGACTGTAGGAAGATACCCGGGACAAAACTCGGCGCGGGGTACCCTGCCCGGCTGCAAAGGTACTTCCATGATCCGAATCACGAGTCCGCGGGGCGCGCTGCTGCCCGGAATTGCCGCTGCCATGCTGGCTTTCAGCGTTGCGGCCGGCTCCGCCGGAGCGGCACAGGCGGCCTGCCTGCCCGAGCAACAGTGCACCGAATCACCAGTACCGGTCCCCCCGCCGTCGTCCGGTTCCCCGGCTCCGGCTCCGGCTCCGACGACGACGGCGGCACCCGCGCCGGCGCCCGCACCGGCGCCCGCGGCGCCGCCGGCACGGAAGGCACCTGCGCCGGCCCCCGCTCCTGCACAGCCCGTGGCGCCTGCGGCGCCGCGCGTTGCCCCCGCACCCGCGCCGGCCGTCCCCGCTCCCGCGATGGCGCCTGTGGACCCGCAGCCCGCCGATGCCGGGACCAACGTGGTGGTGGCTACACCCGCCACGGTTCCGGCCACCTCTGCCTCCGCCACCCCCGGGCCGTCGTCCTCCACACCCGCGGCCGAGTCCAGCTGGACCAAACCGATCCCCACGCCGGTCCAGGCCGGCCAGGCCGCCGCCGTGGTAGTCGCGGACAAGGGCTCCGGCATCGGCCTCTTCGGCCTGTTCGCCATCATGGGCGGCGTCCTCCTGGTGGGTCTGGGCGGACTCGCCTTCGCCCTGTGGAGCCGCAACCGCCCCGGCCACTGGTAGGACTGTTGCCGGCAGGGGAGGCCCGCCGCCTCGGCAAAATGTCCGTGCTGTAAGGCAAGATAGGTCTGTGAGCACACCATCAGGCCCCACAGATAACGCAGTTACGGGAACCAGCGCGGCCATGGGAACCAGCGCCGCCACTGACCAGCTTGAGCCGGAAGCCATTCCGTCTGAGTCGGTACGGGATGAGTACGAGAACCTTGCGGACCTCGTCCGGAAGTACCGCTTCGCGTACTACCAGGAGGACGAGCCCCTCGTCTCCGACGCCGAGTTCGACACTCTCTTTCGCCGGCTGGAGGAACTCGAGGCGCTGCATCCGGAGCTCGTCTCCAATGATTCGCCCACCCAGGAGGTTGGCGGCGAAGTATCAGCGGCGTTTGCCGCCGTCGAACACCTCCAGCGCATGTACAGCCTGGAGGACGTGTTCTCCATCGACGAACTGAAGGCCTGGATCGCCAAGGCGGAGGCAGGGGTCGCCAAGTCCGGAAATCCGGACGCCGCCTGGCTCACGGAACTGAAAATCGACGGCCTCGCCGTGAACCTGCTCTACCGGGACGGCAAGCTGGTCCGGGCCGCCACCCGGGGCGACGGCACCACCGGCGAGGACATCACGCACAATGTGCTCACCATCAAGGAAATCCCGCAGCAGCTCAGCGGCAGCGGGTTTCCCGCCGAGATGGAAATCCGCGGCGAGGTGTTCATCCCGTCCAAGGCGTTCGCCGAATTCAACGAGGCGCTGATCGAGGCGGGCAAGGCGCCGCTGGCCAACCCACGCAATGCCGCGGCCGGCTCGCTCCGGCAAAAGGATCCGGCCGAAACCGCCAAGCGCCCGCTGCAGATGTTCGTCCACGGAATCGGCGCCCGCGAAGGCCTGCAGGCAGCCAGCCAGTCGGAGACCTACCGGCTCCTGGCGGAGTGGGGACTGCCGGTCAGCCCGTACTTCGAGGTGCTCGGCAGTCCGGCCGAGGTGCTGGCATTCATCGAGAAATACGGGGACAAGCGGCACAGCCTGCTTCACGAGATTGACGGCATCGTGGTGAAAATCGACGACTTCGCCACCCAGCGCGCCCTGGGCTACACCACCCGCGTTCCGCGCTGGGCCGTCGCCTACAAGTACCCGCCCGAGGAAGTGCACACCAAGCTGCTGGACATCGCGGTCAACGTCGGCCGTACGGGCCGGGTCACGCCGTTCGGGATCATGGAGCCGGTTAAGGTCGCGGGCTCCACCGTGGGCATGGCCACCCTGCACAACCAGGACGTGGTCAAGGCCAAGGGCGTCAAGATCGGCGACATCGTGGTGCTCCGGAAAGCCGGGGACGTCATCCCCGAGATCGTCGGCCCCGTGCTGGCGCTCCGGGACCAGCAGGACCCGCCCGTGCGGGATTTTGTGATGCCCACTGAGTGCCCGTCCTGCGGAACGCCGCTTGCTCCCGGGAAGGAAGGGGACGTGGACATCCGCTGCCCCAACGCCAGGTCCTGCCCCTCGCAGCTGCGTGAGCGCGTGTTCCATGTGGCCAGCCGCGGAGCGTTGGACATTGAGGCCCTCGGCTGGGAGGCCGCGATCGCGCTGACCCAGCCGGCGGAACCCGAAGTCCCGCCCCTGGTCAGTGAGGCGGCCCTTTTCGACCTGACGCCGGAGGACCTGGAACCGGTGAAGATCCGGCGCGAGAAGAGGTCCAAGGGTGTTCCCACCGGCGAGTTCGAGCTCGTGCCGTACTTCTACAGCAAGGGCACGGCCAAGACGCCCTCGAAGCCGACAGCCACCACCGGCAAGCTCTTCACCGAACTCGAAAAAGCCAAGACCCAGCCGCTGTGGCGGGTCCTGGTGGCGCTGTCCATCCGGCACGTCGGCCCCCGGGCGTCGCGCGCCCTGGCCAACCACTTCGGCACCATGGACGCCATCCGGCAGGCATCCGAGGAGGAGCTCGCGGGCGTGGACGGGGTCGGCCCCACCATTGCCGCGGCCCTCAAGGAGTGGTTTGCCGAGGACTGGCACCTCGAGATCATCGACCGCTGGGCGGCCGCAGGGGTCCGGATGAAGGACGAGCGGGACGAGACCACACCGCGCACCCTCGAGGGGCTGACCGTCGTGGTCACCGGAACCCTGGAAGGCTTCAGCCGTGACGAGGCCAAGGAAGCCATCCTGGTCCGCGGCGGCAAGGCGGCAGGGTCGGTGTCGAAGAAGACCAGCTACCTGGTGGCCGGTGACAACGCCGGCACCAAGCGGGACAAGGCCGAGCAGCTGGGTGTGCCCATCCTGGACGAGGACGGTTTCCGGGAACTGCTTGCCAACGGGCCGGCCGTGACCGGCGGGGATGGCGCTGACGGGGCTGCGGCTGCCGGCGGCGCCGGGGAACCCGAATCGGCAACTGACGATCCCGAGGCAACCGCCGTTTCGGGCAAGGGGAAGGACTCCGAGTGACACTGGATACTGCAAGCCGCCTGGACGTGAACGGGCTCCTCGACGTGGCCAAGGCCGCCGCGGCTGCCGGTGCCGGTGTGCTCGCCGAACGCAGCAACGGCGCCCTGGACTCCGGGACGGTGGCCAACAAGGGCGAAGCCGGCGACTGGGTCACCGCCTTCGACGTTGCCGCCGAGGAAGCCGTCCGCACCGCCATCCGCAGTGCGCGCCCGGACGACGTGATCACCGGCGAGGAACACGGGACGACGAGCCCCGAAAAACCCACAGGGCTCCGGTGGTCCATTGATCCGCTGGACGGCACCACCAACTTCATCCGCAACATCGTCTACTACGCCACCTCCGTGGCTGTTGCCGATTCCGACGGCGTGTGGCTGGCCGGCGTCGTACATGCCCCCGCGCTGGGGCGTGTGTACTACGCTTCCCGGGGACAGGGCGCCTGGCTGGAGCAGGACGGAAAACGGGTGCAGCTCACCGGTCCGGTTCCCGGCCGCACCGGCCAGCTCCTGTCCACCGGCTTCAGCTATGACCCGGAGGTGCGGGCGGAGCAGTTCGCGGCCCTTGGCGGCTTTGTGGACGGCTTCGCCGACGTGCGCCGGCTCGGCTCGGCTGCCCTGGACCTGTGCATGGTGGCCGACGGAACAGTCGATGCCTTCGGCGAGCGGGGCCTGAACGAGCACGACTTCGCCGCGGGTGCGCTGGTGGCCGAGGAAGCCGGATGCTGGGTGCGGCGCCCGAGGCTCACCAGCCCGCTCGAGGGAGGGCCCTCGGCCGAGGAACGGCTGTCGGCCTGGACATGCGCGGGCACGCTTGAGATGTCCGGCAAGTTCCCGCTCTAGTTCCCGCGCGGCATTACACGCACCGCCGCCCGGGCCGATTGCGGCCCGGGCGGTTTGCGGCGCGGCGGTTCACATCCGCGGGGGTGTCAGGTTGTAGCGGGCAATAATGTCCGGCAGCCAGGGCGCCTCAGCGAAGCGGAGGCCGAAGTGGGCCGCGAGTTTCTCGACCGTCTCGGGGTCCGGGAGCCCGGCTTCGATTTGGTTGGCAAGCCCCCAGAAGAAGTGCTCAAATCCGGCCGGGCTAATCACCTCGATCATCCGGGCGGGGACCTTGCCCGCGTTCCACATGGTGTGAAGTTCGTTCCGTGGCTTCGTGATGTACCCGCCGGCACCGAGGACAGCCTCGCGGTCACCGGACCGGAACCCTATTTCGCCCTCGAGGACGATCGAGTATTCGTCTTCACGCGTGTGGATGTGCGGGGGCACCAGCGCGCCGACCGGGAACGGGTGCTCCACGATCGAGAGTTGCTGGTGGGTGTCCTCGCCGAAGAGCTTGAACACAACACCGATGCCGCCAAGCGGTGCTTCCCTGCCCTGTCCGGGCTGCACGACGGTAAGCCGCGGAGCCCCTTCCTCATTCATGGGATTCCCCTTCATTCCAATGCACTGCGAAATGCTGTTTGCACCTGCGGTGCAGGCATTATCGTCCCGCCAACCGTGCGGGTCTACACCCAAAACAAGCAAAGACCAGCCGGCCTGGACCGGGCAGCCGTGATAGTTCAATCACGGAAACAGCTGTTTCGCCCGGCGCACCCGTCGGCCGGCACTACCATTGACGGGTGCAGCCGCAGATCACCGTCCGTCCCGCCCTCCCCGCCGACTATGCGGCCATCGCCCGCATCACCCGGGACGCTTATCTGGCGGCCGGCTATTTCGAGACCGCGGATCATCCGTACATGAAGCAGATCCAGGACGTGGCCACCCGGGCGGAACGGGCCACCATCTGGGTGGCGGAGCGCGCGGGCACGATCGTTGGCTCGGTGACGCTGGCGCTGGCCGGTGAGAAGTATGCCGATATCGCACTCGAGGACGAGCTGGAGTTCCGCATGCTGGTGGTGGACCCTGCCGTGCAGCGCAGCGGTGCCGGCTTGGCCCTGGTCGAAGCGATCATTGCGCACGCCAGGTCGCTGGACGGGATCCGTGCCGTGGCACTGACCACCGGCGGGGACTGGGAGAGCGCCCACGGGCTGTACCGGAAAACAGGCTTCCGGCGGGTGCCCGAGCGCGACTGGTATGTGCCCGGCACCGACATAAAGCTGCTGGTTTTCAGGCTGGACGTCCCGCCCGCCTAGAGTGGAGCCGACTTAAAACCCCTAGTGAAAGGCGCAGCAGCATGCGCAAGACGTTCGGCACCGGCTCGGTTTGGGAACAGAAGCTCGGCTACTCCCGCGCGGTCCAGGTGGACAACACGCTCTACATCTCGGCCACGGCCGCCAGCGGCGAGAACGGCATCGTCGGCAGCGACTTCTACGAGCAGACCCAGTTCATCCTGAAGAAGCTCGAGACTGTCCTGGCCGACGCCGGATTCGCGCTCGCCGACGTCGTGCAGTCCAAGCTGTACCTGACGGACATTAGCAAGTGGGAGGACGCCGGCCGTGCGCACGGCGAGGTCTTCGGCGAGATCCGCCCGACGCTGTCGCTGGTCCACGTGCTGCCGTTCCTGGATCCGGAGATGCTCGTCGAGATCGAGCTCGTCGCCCAGAAGAGCGCCAGCTAGCACCCGCCGTAAGCCCGAACTGGCAGCAGATGCCCCCAAATCCACATTTTGAGGGCATTAGCTGCCAGTTCGCGCTTAACGCGGTTAAGAGGCCGGGAGGCCGTAGCGGTGTTCGGGCCGGCCGGTGGTGCCGTAGCGGAGCTGGATCTCGACGGCGCCGTCGTCCGCCAGCGACGACAGGTACCGCTGGGCGGTGGCACGGGATACGCCGACCCGGCCCGCAACATCGGCCGCCGAGTACTGCTCGCCGGGGATCAGCGACTCCAGGACCGCCGCCTCCGTCGCCGAACGAGGCTTGGCCGACGGCGAGACGTCGCCCGGGATGAGCGCCCGCTTTGCCCGCTCAACGGTTTCCTGGTCGAGGGCACCCGGCTGGCCCAGGATCCGCCGGTACCGGGCATAGGACCGAAGTTGCTGGGACAGCGACTCGGCGGTGAAGGGCTTGAGCAGGTACCCGAGGGCACCACGCCGGAACGCCGTGCGCAGCGACGCCGCATCGGATGCCGCACTGAGAATCATCGTGTCCACATCCAGCTGATGCAGGAGGTCCAGGCCCGAGGCGTCCGGCAGGTACACGTCCAGCAGCACGAGGTCCGGGCGCAGGCTGTGGATGGACTGCAATGCCAGCGACGCCGAACCCGCCGGCGGCAGCGCCAGGAACCCCGCCACCGAGTCCACATAGGCGGCGTGGAGCTTGGCGACGTGGAAGTCGTCATCCACGATCAGCACCCTGAAATCCTCAGACATCCTCGTCCTTCCGTCCGGTCTCCATCAGTCTTGTCCGGCATCCATCACTCTTTGCGCGCGGCGGCCGCGGTCGTGGTGCCGGGCAGCGTGGCCATGAACACGGCGCCGGGCCCACCGACGTTCCCGGGCTCGAGGACCGTGACGTCGCCGCCGCGCCTCCGCGCCAACTGCCGCGCCAGAGCCAGGCCCAGCCCCTGGCCGCCCCCTGCACGGCCCGGCCCCCGCACTCCATTGCCAGTCGCCGTCGTGAACCCCTCCGCGAACACCGCCTCCGGATTGCCGCCGTCCGGCAGCCCGTCACCCGAATCCGCGACGACGACGTGCAGGGTACCGCCGCCGTCGTCGCCCTCGCTGTCCAGCAGCTCAAGTTCAACCCAGCGTTCGGCGGCCGAACCGGCCACCGCCGCGTTGACAGCGTTGTCGATCAGGTTCCCCAGCACCGTGGTGACGTCCTGCGGCTCCGTCACCTGGCCGCGCACCAGGGTTTCCGGCCCGATCCGCAACGATACCCCGCGCTCGTCCGCCTCCACGCCCTTGGCTCCGATGAACGCCTGCAGGTACGGGTCCTGCAGCAGCTCGGCCTGGTCCACAGGAAACTTCAGCGGGCCGGTGGCGGCGAGCCGCTCAAGGTAGGCGCGCGCCTGCTGGTGCTGGCCGATGCTCATGAACCCGGCGATCGTATGCAGCTGGTTGGCGAACTCATGCCGCTGGGCACGCAGCGCGGTGGACATGGTTCCGACCGCGTCGAGCTGCCGGGTGAGGTGCTGAAGCTCCGTGCGGTCACGCAGCATGACCACCCAGCCCAGGTCTTCGCGGCGATGCAGCGCCTTACGGGCGCTGGCCACGAGGACCTGTTCGCCGGCCACCAGTTCCACCGCCTCACCCTCCCGGGCATCGGGCAGGGTCAGGGACTTGAGCCGGGCCGGCAGCGGTGCGTCCTGCCACAGCTGGCCGGCGAGGTCGGGCTGGCCGAGGAGGCGCTGTGCGCCGGCGTTGAACACGCTGATCCGGCCGTCGGCGGAGATGCCCACCACGCCCTCGTCCACGCCCTCCAGGACGGCCACCTGGTCGTGCACCAGTGCGCCGATTTCCTCGGGTTCCAGGCCGAGCGTGAGCCGCTGAAGCCGGCGCCTGAGCAGGAACGACGCCAGGACCCCGGCGGCCAGCGAGCCGGCTGCGGTCAGCACGATCGGCACGATGTCCCGGGCCAGGCTCTGCCCGATCGACTCGGTGGAGTAGCCAACGCTCACTTCGCCGACGACGGTCCGGGAGCCCGAGCCGGCACCCGCACCTGAGGCGGCGTCCGGCGCAAACACCGGGACCTTCGCGCCTGCCGACGGGCCCAGCGTGCCGGTGTTGCGGGTGGTCACCTCGCGGCCGGCAAGCGCTTCCGACGGGTCGGTGCTGACCCGCTCACCCAGCCGGTCGGCGTCAGGATGGGCCAGCCGCAGGCCTGTCTCGTCGGTGATCACTACGAACAGGGCGCCGGTGCGGGTGCGGGCGCCCTCGGCCACCGCCATGAGCGGCCCTGCCTTCAGCTCCGCGGGCGGGGGAGTGCCCGCCTGCCGGCTGATGGCCTGCACGTTGGCGCGCACCGAAGGGTCAGAGGCCACGGTCCGGGCGAGGGTCAGTGCCTGGTTTTCCGCTTCGCGGCCCAGCCGTTCGAAAGTCAGCCACGCATGCACCGCGCCGCTGAGGAGCACAACGAGCAGAACCACGCCCAGCTGCAGGAGCAATGTCTGGGTGGAGAACCTGAGCGGAAGCCTGCCGGCGGGGCTCATCATGGCCTCCTCTGTGGGTCGAACGGGCTGCAGAATGGCGGTGCAGGCGGACAGCAGGGCGTTTGAGCAAAATGCGCAAAATGCTCCCAATAAGCAGTATGCCAATCAATTGAGCCAAAGGCACTGCCGTGATCGGGGCCACCCTAACCTCTGTAGTACGCATCACACCGGAGTGGTGCCGTTCACTAAAAGGAGCCGGCTGTGCTGGTATTACTTGGATTCGCCATGATCGCGGTTTTCATGGTGCTGATCATGACGAAGAAGTTGACGCCAGTGCTGGCGCTGATCATCGTCCCCACCGTTTTCGGTCTTTTCGCAGGCGCCGGCCTCGGCATCGGCGACATGGTGATGGACTCAATGAAGTCCATGACCTCCACTGCGGCGCTGCTGATGTTCGCCATCATCTACTTCGGCCTGATGATCGACGTCGGGCTGTTCGACCCGCTAGTCCGGTTCATCCTGCGCAAGCTCGGCAATGACCCCGCCAAGGTTGTGCTGGGCACCGCGCTGCTGGCCGCTGCCGTATCCCTCGACGGCGACGGTTCCACCACCTTCATCCTCACCACCGCGGCCATGCTGCCGATCTACCTCCGCCTGAAGATGAGCCCGGTCGTCCTGACCTGCGTCGCCGGCCTGGCCAACGGCACCATGAACATCGTTCCCTGGGGCGGCCCCACCGCCCGTGCCGCCAGCGCCCTGAAGATCGACGTCAATGAAGTTTTCGTCCCCATGATTCCGTCGCTGGTCGCCGGCCTCGCCGTCGTCCTGGTCTTCGCCTGGATCCTGGGCCTGCAGGAACGCAACCGCCTCCGCGCCACGCAGCCGGAGATCTGGGGAACGCCGGACACTGCTGAAGGGTTCGACGGCGGTACTTCCGCCGGCGGCGGCCGCACCGGCCGCGGTGGTTCGGGCCGTGGTTCCGCACCTGTTCCCGCAACGGGCGGCACCGCCATCGGCGGTTCCCCTGAAGGTTCCTCGGTTGCCGTCCTGGAACGCACCGGGATCCTGGTCGACGACAGCGACACCGCCATGGCGGACACCGCCCTGGACCCCAACCGCAAGACCCTGCGCCCCAAGCTGCAGTGGTTCAACCTGGCCCTCACGGTCGCCGTCATGGGCATGCTCGTCGCCGACCTCGTGCCCCTGCCGTACGTCTTCATGGTCGGCTCCGCCATCGCCCTGCTGGTGAACTTCCCGCACGTCAAGGACCAGGGCGCACAGCTCATCGCCCACGCACCGTCGATCGTCGCCGTCGTCAGCATGGTGATGGCCGCCGCAGTCCTCACCGGCGTCCTGAAGGGCACCGGCATGGTCGAGGCCATGTCCGCGTGGCTGGTGCAGATCATCCCGTCCAGCATGGGCCCGCTGATGGCAGTCATCACCGGCGTCCTCAGCATCCCCATGACGTTCTTCATGAGCAACGACGCGTTCTACTTCGGCGTGCTGCCCGTCCTGAGCGAGACGGCCGCCCACTACGGCATCAGCGCCGCCGAGATGGCCCGCGCCTCCATCACCGGCCAGCCGTTCCACATGCAGAGCCCGCTGGTCCCCGCCATCCTCCTCCTGGTCTCGCTGGCCAAGGTGGACCTCGGCGACCACCACAAGAAGGTCCTCTGGCGAAGCGCAGTAGTAGCCCTCGTCATGCTGGCAGTAGCAGTCCTGACAGGAGCAATCGGCATCCACTAGGCACTAGAAGGCCCTCGGAAACTGGATAAACAAAAAGAAAGCAGAGTGCGGAAGATTTCCGCACTCTGCTTTTTTTGGTTGTGTTGGTTGGAACGGCAAGGGCGACGTAGGCACACCGGCAACGGGACGGACATCCGGAAGCGTGCGTCTAAGCGAGTGCCCCGCTGTCAGGGTCTCTGCCCGAGCTTGCGAGGGTAGGGGGACAGCGGGGTGTACGAGCGAGCACGCGGAGGATCGTCCGGCCTGTGGCCGGGAGGTGACCAAAACTGCCGCCAGGAGTGCGGGGACAATACAACGGGACACGTAGACTAGTTCGGAAACCCATTCCGAACTTGCAGGGAGATCCATGGCTGCGATCAACCGTGACGACGTCGCGCACCTAGCGCGGCTCGCGCACATTGAGATGAGTGCTGAAGAGCTGGACAGGATGGCCGGCGAACTTGCCGTCATCGTAGACGCGGTGAAATCCGTGAGCGAGGCCGCAGGGGACGGCGTTCCGGCCACTTCGCACCCGATTCCGCTGAGCAACGTGTTCCGCGAGGACGAGGTGGGCCACACCTTCACCGCGGAGCAGGCACTCTCCGGCGCTCCGGACTCGGACGCAGACCGCTTCAAGGTCCCGGCAATCCTGGATGAGGACTAGAACATGACTGAAACCAACAGCACGGAACTCATCCGTCTCTCCGCAGCCCAGCTGGCCGCCAAGCTCGCCGCCCGCGAAGTCACCGCCGTCGAGGTCGTCCAGGCGCACCTGGACCGCATCGCCGCCGTCGACGGGGGAGAGCGCGGCGTCAACGCGTTCCTGCACGTCAACGCCGAGGAAGCACTCGCCGTCGCCGCCGAGGTGGACGCCATCCGCGCCGCCGGCGGGCAGGCCGCCGAGGAGCTGCACGAGCTCGCCGGCGTCCCGATCGCCGTCAAGGACCTCATCGTCACGATCGGCCAGCCCACCACGGCCGGCTCCAAGATCCTCGAAGGCTGGTACAGCCCGTACGACGCCACCGTCGTCAAGAAGCTGCGGGCCGCCAAGATGCCGATCCTGGGCAAGACCAACCTGGACGAGTTCGCCATGGGCTCCTCCACCGAACACTCAGCCTTCGGCCCCACCCGCAACCCGTGGGACCTGGACCGCATCCCCGGCGGTTCGGGCGGCGGGTCCGCTGCCGCCGTCGCAGCCTTCGAAGCGCCTCTGGCGCTCGGCACCGACACCGGCGGATCCATCCGCCAGCCCGGCGCAGTCACCGGCACCGTGGGCGTCAAGCCCACCTACGGCGGCGTGTCCCGCTACGGTGCCATCGCCATGGCATCCTCGCTGGACCAGATCGGCCCGGTTTCGCGCACGGTGCTGGACTCGGCGCTGCTGCAGCAGGTCATCGGCGGCCACGACCCGCACGACTCCACCTCCCTGCCGGACCCGCTGGGCGACCTCGTGGCCGCGGCGCGCCTCGGCAACGTGGACGGCATGAAGATTGGCATCATCAAGGAACTCCACGGCGAGGGCTACCAGGCCGGCGTCGAGAACCGCTTCAACGAATCGCTGGAGCTGCTGAAGGAGGCTGGCGCGGAGATCGTCGAGGTGTCCTGCCCCAACTTCCAGTACGCGCTGGGCGCCTACTACCTGATCATGCCCTCCGAGGCCTCCTCCAACCTGGCCAAGTTCGACGGCGTCCGCTACGGCCTGCGCGTGCTCCCGGAGGATCCGCCCCTGACCATCGAGCGCGTCATGGGCGCCACCCGCGCCGCCGGCTTCGGCGACGAGGTCAAGCGCCGTATCATCCTGGGCACGTACGCGCTGTCCGCCGGCTACTACGACGCCTACTACGGCTCCGCCCAGAAGGTGCGCACGCTCATCCAGCGTGACTTCGAGGCGGCCTTCGCCAAGGCCGACGTCCTGATTTCCCCCACCGCGCCCACCACGGCGTTCAAGCTGGGCGAGAAGCTGGATGACCCGCTGGCGATGTACCTCAACGACGTCGCCACCATCCCGGCCAACATGGCCGGCGTCCCCGGCCTCTCCCTGCCCGGCGGCCTGGCCGACGAGGACGGACTGCCTGTCGGCATCCAGCTGCTGGCACCGGCACGCGAGGACGCCCGCCTCTACCGCGTGGGCGCTGTCCTGGAATCCCTGCTGGAAGCGAAGTGGGGCGGTCCGCTGCTGGACAAGGCACCCGAACTCGCTGCTTCAACTGCCGCTGCCTCGAGCCACGGAGGTTCACACTGATGTCTGACGCAACCCTGAGCTTCGAAGAGGCCATGGAGAAGTACGACCCCGTCCTGGGGTTCGAGGTCCACGTTGAGCTCAACACCAAAACCAAGATGTTCTCCTCCGCGCCCAATGTGTTCGGCGACGAGCCCAACACCAACGTCAACGAGGTGGACTTAGGGCTCCCCGGCGTCCTCCCGGTGGTGAACAAGACCGCGGTGGAGTCCTCCATCAAGATCGGCCTGGCGCTGAACTGCAAGATCGCCGAATCCTGCCGCTTCGCCCGGAAGAACTACTTCTACCCGGACACCCCCAAGAACTTCCAGACGTCCCAGTACGACGAGCCGATCGCGTATGACGGCTACCTGGACATCGAACTCGAGGACGGCACCGTGTTCCGGGTCGAGATCGAGCGCGCGCACATGGAAGAGGACGCCGGAAAGCTGACCCACCTGGGAGGCTCGGCCGGACGCATCCAGGGTGCGGAATACTCGCTGGTGGACTACAACCGCGCCGGCGTTCCGCTCGTGGAGATCGTCACCAAGCCGATCGAGGGCGCCGGTTCCCGCGCCCCAGAGCTCGCCAAGGCCTACGTCGCCGCCGTGCGTGAAATCGTCAAGAACCTCGGCGTCTCGGACGCCAAGATGGAGCGCGGCAATGTCCGCTGCGACGCCAACGTCTCGCTGCGCCCGCACGGCCGCGAACGCTTCGGCATCCGCTCCGAGACGAAGAACGTGAACTCGCTGCGCGCCGTCGAACACGCCGTCCGCTACGAGATCCAGCGCCACGCCGCCGTTTTGGACTCCGGTGAGCCGGTGATCCAGGAAACCCGCCACTGGCACGAGGACACGCGCACGACGACGTCGGGCCGGGAAAAGTCCGACGCCGACGACTACCGCTACTTCCCGGAGCCGGACCTGGTTCCCGTCGTTCCCTCCCGGGAGTGGGTGGAGGAGCTCCGCGCGACCCTGCCCGAGCCCCCGGCCGAGCGCCGCAAGCGGCTCAAGCAGGACTGGGGCTACTCGGACCTGGAATTCCGCGACGTCGTCAACGCGGGCGTGCTGGACGAGATCGAGGAAACCATCGCCGTCGGCGCCACCGCTTCGGTGGCCCGCAAGTGGTGGATGGGCGAGATCGTGGGCCGCGCCAAGAACGCCGACGTCGACCCCGGCCAGCTGGGCATCGAACCGGCCACCATCGTCGAACTCAGCAAGATGGTGGACGCGGGCAAGATCAACAACAAGATGGCCTCCCAAGTGCTGGACGGCGTGCTCGCCGGCGAAGGCACCCCGGCCGAGGTCGTCGAGAAGCGCGGCCTGGCCGTGGTCTCCGACGACGGCCCGCTCCTGGAAGCCATCGACGCGGCCCTGGCCGCACAGCCCGACGTTGCGGACAAGATCCGCGGCGGCAAGGTGCAGGCCATCGGCGCCATCGTTGGCGGCGTCATGAAGGCCACCCGGGGCCAGGCCGACGCCGGCCGCGTGCGCGAACTGATCCTGGAGAAACTCGGCGTCACCGCCTAGCGCGTCTGAACCGGTCCGAAACTGGGTCCCAGTTGTTGTCGTTCGAGCGTTCATAACGACAACAACTGCGACCCAGTTGGGTTTAACCGTGGCTGAGCCGGGCCATGATGTCCTGCAGCGCCTCGCACACCACCCGAACCGAGGCGCGCTTGAGGTTTTCCGGGCGCGCCAGGATATCGATCCGGCGCCGGGTGCTGATCCCGTGCAGCGGCCGCAGCACGATGTCCGGGTTCAGCACCGGCCGCGCCGTGTGCCGCGGCAGCAGGCCGATCACGCTCCCGGACGCCACGAGCGCAGCCACCGTGGAGTAGTCATTGATCCGGTGCACGATGTTCAGCTCCCGGCTGGACACGGCGGCGACGGCGGACAGCACGTCCGCGGGGGAGTAGCCGGCGCGGCTGGTCACCCAGGGTTCACCGACGACGTCGGACGCTGTCAGCGCCGCCTGCCCGGCCAGCCGGTGGCCGGCCGGCAGCGCCACATCCAGCGGCTCATGCGCCAGCGGAATCACCGCCACCCTCTCCTCCGGCCACTTGGGACTGTGGTCCATCCGGTGCGCCAGCACCAGGTCGTAGCGCGCCGTCAGCGCGGGGAAATCCTGCTGCGCCACATCCTCGTCCGAGAGCAGCACCTTCGGCTTGTCCGGCCCGTCCAGCAGCCGGGCCAGCGGAGCAAACAGCGCCTGCCCCGCGCTGTGGAAACCGCTCACGGTCACCGGCGCCACCGTCGAGCCGTGGTACGCGCCGATCGCCATCCGCGCGTCGGCCATGGCGCTGACGACGGCGGCGCCCGCGTCAGCGAGCACCTGGCCCGCCTCCGTGAGGACCAGGTTCCGGCCCTCCTTGCGCGTCAGCGGCACCTCGACGCTTTTCTGCAGCTGGGCGAGCTGCTGGGACACGGCCGACGGCGTCACGAGCAGGGTATCGGCCACGGCCTTGACGCTTCCCAGCGCGCCAAGCTCCCGCAGCATTTCGAGCTGGTGGATCTCCATGGCATCCATCCTATTCCTTAGCAATTCCTTAATCGTCGATTGAGAAAATTCCCCTTGTGCTAACGGGTCTGGAGTGGCTCTAATGAAGGGAGATTTCCCCGCATGCCACAGCATGCCGAACGTTAGGAAGCCAATGAAGGCCCTCTACAAGTCCGGCGCACACGCCGGGTTTGAACTTACCGACCGCCCGGAACCCGAGGCCGGGCCCGGCGAGGTCAAGATCCGCGTGCTCACCACCGGCATCTGCGGAACCGACCTCCACATCCAGTCCTGGGACGCCTGGGCGCAGGGCATCATCGAGGCCCCGCTGATCGCCGGCCATGAGTTCTACGGCGAGGTGGTGGCCACCGGCGACGGCGTGCGCTACGTCAAAGTGGGCGACCGCGTGTCCGGTGAAGGCCACATCGTCTGCGGGATCTGCCGCAACTGCCGCGCCGGCCGCCGCCAGATGTGCATCCACACGGTCAGCGTGGGCGTGCAGCGGGACGGGGCATTCGCCGAATACGTGGTCATCCCGGAGACGAACGTCTGGGTGCACCAGGACCCGTCCGTCACGCCCGAACTCGGCGCCATCTTCGACCCCTTCGGCAACGCCGTGCACACCGCCCTGAGTTTCCCGCTGGTGGGTGAGGACGTGCTGATCACCGGCGCCGGACCGATCGGCCTCATGGCCATCGCCGTCGCCCGCCATGCAGGCGCCCGCAAGATTGCCATCACCGACGTGTCTGCGCCGCGGCTCGAGCTCGCCCGGCAGCTCGGCGTGGACCTGGCCATCGACGTCTCGAAGACGCGGGTCCGCGAGGCGCAGCGGGAACTGGGCATGCGCGAGGGCTTCGACATCGGACTGGAGATGTCCGGCCATCCCACGGCCCTGCCGGAGATGATCGACAACATGAACCACGGCGGACGCATCGCCATGCTGGGCCTTCCCAGCCAGTCCATCGACATCGACTGGGGCAAGGTGGTCACGCACATGCTGACGCTGAAGGGCATCTACGGCCGCGAGATGTTCGAGACCTGGTACGCCATGAGCGCCATGCTCTCCTCCAACCCGGCGGTGCACGCCAGCATCTCTGCCGTGGTCACCGACGTGCTGCCGGCCACCCAGTGGGAGAAGGGCTTCGAGATCGCGAAGGCCGGCGTCGGCGGCAAAGTGGTGCTCGACTGGTCGGATGTCTGACCCGCACCCCGGCCCTGTGATCCGGCCCCAAAAACCCGGCATCCTGCCCGTCCACAGTTTCTGACAGTTTCCCAGCCGAGGAGAACCCGCCATGTACTCAGCCATCAAAGACCAGCTCGCTGCCGAGCTGGACGACATCCGCTCCGCAGGCCTCTACAAAACCGAACGCCACATTGACTCCGCCCAGGCCAGCCACATCACGGCCGGGCAGATCGGTGAGTCAGGCTCGTCCGTCCTGAACTTTTGCGCCAACAACTACCTGGGTTTGGCCGACCACCCCGAGATCATCGCGGCGGCCAAGGCTGCCATGGACGAGCGCGGCTTCGGCATGGCCAGTGTCCGGTTCATCTGCGGGACCCAGGACCTCCACCTCGAACTCGAAGCCCGGGTCTCAAAGTTCCTCGGCACGGAGGACACCATCCTGTTCTCCAGCTGCTTCGACGCCAACGGCGGTGTGTTCGAATCGCTCTTCGGCCCCGAGGACGCCGTCATTTCCGACGCCCTGAACCACGCCTCGATCATCGACGGCATCCGGCTGTGCAAGGCACAGCGGTTCCGCTACGCCAACCAGGATATGGCCGACCTGGAGGCCAAGCTTGTCGAGGCGAAGGGTGCCCGGCGGAAGATCATCGTCACCGACGGCGTCTTTTCCATGGACGGCTACCTTGCGCCGCTGGAGGCCATCTGCGACCTCGCCGAGAAGCACGACGCCCTGGTGATGGTGGACGACTCCCACGCCGTCGGGTTCATGGGAGCCACGGGAGCCGGGACCCCCGAGCACGCCGGCGTGGCCCACCGGGTGGACATCTTCACCGGCACCTTCGGGAAGGCCCTGGGCGGCGCCTCGGGCGGCTATGTGTCCGGCCGCGGCGAAGTGGTGGCGATGCTCCGGCAGAAGGCCCGCCCCTACCTCTTCTCCAACTCCCTCGCGCCGGCCATCGTTGCGGCCACCATCAAGGCACTGGAGCTTGTGCAGACCTCCGGGGAGCTGCGGGCCAGCCTGTTCCGGAACGCGGAGCTGTTCCGCCGCCGGATGACGGAGGAAGGCTTCGAGCTGCTCGACGGCGAGCACGCCATCGTGCCGGTCATGTTCGGCGACGCCGTGCTGGCGGCGAAGGTTGCCGACCAGATGCTGCAGCACGGGGTTTACGTCACCGCCTTCAGTTTCCCCGTGGTGCCGCGCGGCGCCGCCCGCATCCGGGTCCAGCTGTCCGCCGCGCACAGCGCCGGCGACGTCGAAACCTGTGTCCAGGCGTTCGTCAAGAGCCGGGACGCGGTGGCTGCGCAGACGGGTAACTGAGTACGTCCGGCACCTGAGCAGGTTTGGTGACTGCGCAGGCTCCGGGCATCTGTAAAGATGGAGCCCATGGCATCAACTTATGACGTAGTCATTGTGGGCGGCGGGATCGCCGGGCTGTCCCTTGCCTCCGCGTTGGCCGGCAAATGCACCGCTGCCCTCGTGGAGGCGGAGCAGCAGTTGGCCTACCACACGTCCTCCCGCTCAGCCCGGCAGCTGATACCCAGCTACGGCCCGCCGGTGGTGCAGGAACTTACCGTCCGCACCCTGGAGCTGATCGCGGCGGACGACGCCGGACAGCCCCGGCCCGTCCTGTCACCGCGCAACTTTCTGCTCATCGGGGACGACGAAACGGTGCGGGCCGAGGCCAGCGGCGAGATGCGCCTGATCAGCCATGACCAAGCGCTTGGGCTGTGCCCGGCTTTGAAGCCCGACTCCTTCTCCGCCGCCGGCCTGGACACCGGGTCCTTCGGGTGCGACGCCCCGGTGCTGCTGGAAAGGCACCGGGCGCGTGCCGAAGCTGCAGGCGTGGACATCATCACCGGCGCCCGCGTCCACTCGGCCCAGCGGCTGGGATCGGGCTGGGAAATCGGCGCCGGGCAGGAAGGCTTCTCGGCCGGCGTTCTGGTCAACGCCGCCGGCGCCTGGGCCGACGAGCTGGCGGTGCTGAGCGGCGTCGAGAAGATCGGCCTGCAGCCGTACCGCCGCACGGCGGCGATTGTCGGCGTCGACCATCCGCTGCCGGACGGCAGCCCCATGGTGGCCGCCGCCGACGACTCCTTCTACTTCCGCCGGGAAGGCGGCGATGTGCTGATCTCGCCGTCGGAGCATGTCGCCAGCCCGGCGGAGGACGCACGTCCGCGTCCCGGGGACGTGGAGCGGCTCATCTCCCGGCTGAACATGCTGACGACGCTGGGCATCGGACCCGTCCGGACGGCCTGGACCGGACTGCGCACCGAGGCGGCCGACGGCGTCCCGGTAGTAGGGTTCGACGCCGAGGCCCGCGGCTTCTACTGGCTTGCCGGCCAGGGCGGCTACGGGTTCCAGACGTCGTCCGGCATCGCTGAATTGGCTGCGGCCCAGATCCTGGCGGGGCCCGAGGGCGGTTCCGGGCAAGGCGCCGGCACCGGTCCGGTATCCCGGACAGCGGATGCGCTGGCTGCGACGCGCTGGTCCATCCGGCGCTGAAGAATGGATCCATGAGCACTCTGATCACCAACATCGCCGAACTGATGACCCAGGACGCGGAGCACCGTGTCCTCAAGGACGCGGCAGTGGTGATCGAGGGCGAACGGATCTCGTGGATCGGCCAGGCATCGGATGCCCCGGCGGCCGACGACGCCGTGGACGCGGACGGCCGGGCCGTGCTCCCCGGCTGGGTGGACTCCCACACTCACCTGATCTTCGCCGGGGACCGGACCGCCGAATTCGAGGCGCGTATGGCAGGGGAGGAGTACAGCGCCGGCGGCATCGCCGTCACCACCGAAGCCACCAGGAACACCGGCGACTACGACCTCACGCGGCTCGCGCAGGGCCGCGTGGCCGAGGCCGTGTCCCAGGGCACGACCTACCTGGAAACGAAAACCGGCTACGGCCTGGACGTCGAGCAGGAGGCCAGGAGCGCACGCATCGCCTCGACCGTCGCGGACGAGGTCACTTACCTCGGCGCGCACCTGGTGCCGGCCGGCATTGATGCGGATGAGTACACCAAGCTCGCCTGCGGCCCGATGCTGGAGGCTGTGCTTCCGTACGCCCGCTGGGCCGACGTGTTCTGCGAAAAGGGAGCCTTTTCCGAGGAACAGTCCCGTGCCGTGCTGCAGGCCTGCCGCGATGCCGGGCTGGGGCTGCGGGTCCACGGCAACCAGCTGGGGCACGGCGCCGGTGTCAGCCTCGCGGTGGAGTTCGGCGCAGCGAGCGTGGACCACGTCAACTACCTTTCCGGCCAGGACGTTGCCAGCCTCGCCGCCGGCTGGTCCGGCTGGGACGCCGCAGCAGGGACGGGCACGCGGGGGACCGTGGCCACCTGCCTCCCGGCGTGCGACCTCTCCACCCGCCAGCCGCTGGCGCCCGGCCGGCAGCTGCTGGACGCCGGCGTTCCCGTGGCGCTCGCGTCCAACTGCAACCCCGGCACGTCCTATACGAGTTCCATGGCGTACTGCGTCACCACCGCAGTCCTGCAAATGGGCCTGAGCGTCCACGAGGCCGTCCGGGCGGCAACGTACGGCGGCGCCCTGGCGCTGCAGCGCGAGTCCGGGAACGACGTCGACGGCGAACGGGCGGTGGGCTCCATCGCCGTCGGACACCGGGCAGACCTGCACGTCCTCAACGCCCCGTCCGCCACCCACCTGGCCTACCGGCCCGGCATGCCGCTCACGCACGCGGTTTGGCGCGCGGGGGTGCGCGCACGGTAGTGTCAGGCGGGCCATCCCCCTGCCTTACAATGCACGCAGTGACGCAAAATGATCATTAGGGGTCTGATACAATCAAAAAGCGTCATTTTTCGTGACGTTTTAGGATCGTGAAAGGCCCTGCATGACCCGCACCGACCGACTGACGGCCATCCTTGATCTCCTGGCCGAGGCCGGCCAGGTGGAAGTCGAGGAGATCGTCACCCGGCTCGGCGTATCGCCGGCAACCGCGCGGCGTGACCTGGACAGCCTGGCGAAGCGGCGTCTGCTGACGCGGACCCGCGGCGGTGCCACCACCGGTGCCCTGGCCTACGACCTTCCCGGCAGGTACAACCGGGACGACCATGCCGTGGCCAAACAGGAAATCGCACTCGCCGCCTCGGCACTCATCGCCCCGGGCATGGTGATCGGGCTGTGCGGCGGCACCACCAGTACCGCCCTGGCGCAGATCCTTGCCACCCGCGAGGACCTCAACTCGCCGTCGAACCAGCCCACCCTCACGGTGGTCACCAACGCCATCAACATCGCCTCGCAGCTTGCCGTCCGCCCCAACATCAAGGTGATGGTGACAGGCGGCATCCTCAACACCAGGTCCTACGAGCTCGTGGGCCCGTACACGGACATCATCATGCAGAAGGTGGTGCTGGACATCGCCTTCATCGGGGTCAACGGCATCGACGCCGAAGTGGGGCCCACCAACACCGGCGAGGCCGAGGCGACTGTTAACGCCCTGCTGGCCAGCCGCGCCAGCGTCTCCTACGTGATCGCGGATTCCTCCAAGGTTGGCCGCCGTGCGTTCGCCACGATGGACGGCTACAACTTCACCCGGCTCATCACCGACTCGGGCATTTCGGCGGCGGACAAGGCCGCATTCGAAGCGCGTGGCACCGAAGTGATCGTGGCCGGCGCCTGACGCCCGGCGGGAACGAAGACAGCGTCCCCTAGAAGATTACCGGCGGGGCGTCCAGCACGGTTTCATCCACCCTGCGGTCCACCCACTGGGTGAAGGGGGCGTCGAGCTCGTACTTGCCCAGGCTGTTTTGAACGAGCATACGGACTTCAGCGTTCTCCGGGTTGTTCAGCGACTCGAAGTACTCCACTGACCAGTGGAACCAGCGCATGCAGAACAGACGCATCGTCAGGCCGTGGGTCACCAGCAGGGCGTTGGGGGAGTAGTCCGGCTTGGACCAGTGCCGGTACAGGGTTTCCATGAACGAGGAGATCCGGTCGTACACGTCGGAGCCCGACTCGCCCTCCCGGAAACGGTAGAAGAAGTGGCCGTAGGCGTTGCGGAGTTCCTTCTGGTCCTCGATGTCGCCCGAAATCTGGAAGTTGGCCCAGTCCTGCTCGCGCAGCCGCGGCTCCTCAATCACCCGCTCCGTCAACGAGCCGAGGTTCAGTGCTTCCAGCGTCTGGTAAGCACGCAGGTACGGCGACACGTAGACGCTCACCTGCCGGCCGTCCAGCTCGCGGCGGATGCGCTCCCCGGCGGCCTTCGCCTGCTCCAGGCCCAGCTCCGTCAGCGGAATCCGGTAGTCGGGCACCCTGTTGTAGATGGAAGTGTCCGCGTTGGCCGCGGACTGGCCGTGCCGGATCATGATGATTTTCCCGGGAGCGCTCATAGTTCCCCAGCATAGGGTCAGCCTGCCGCCGGACAGGAACCGGCGGGCTGACAGGAAAGTACCAGCAGCTGCAGGCAAGATAGGAACATGTTGGTTCCCTCCCGCCGCCGGCTGCGGTTCGAAGTATGGATTGTCCTGGGCCTGTCGCTGGGGCAGTCCGCCGTCTACTCCGTGGTGCAGCTGCTGGAGAAGATGACCCGGGCACCCCTGGCTCAGGGGACGTCCACGCTGAACAGGTCACAAAGCACCCGCGAGTATTTCGACCTGACCTACCAGCTGCTGGACATCATTTTCGCCCTGGTGCCGGTCCTGCTGGTCATCTACTTCCTGACCGACCAGCGCCAGGCGAGGCCCGGGACCGGGCACGACTCCGGCTCGGCGTTCCGGAAGCTGGGATTCAACTTCGCCCGGCCGGGCAGGGACCTGCTGCAGGGGCTCGGGCTGGCCGCCCTGATCGGCATCCCGTCGCTGGGCCTTTACGCGGCGGGGCGCGCCCTGGGCATCACGACGGCGATCATCCCCAGCGGCCTGGATGCCTACTGGTGGACCGTACCAGTCCTGATTCTTTCCGCGGTGCGCCACGGGATCGTTGAGGAAGTCATTGTGGTGGGCTACCTGCTGGACCGGTTCGGCAAATTCGGCTGGTCCATGCCCCTGGCGATCTTTGTGTCCTCGATGCTTCGCGGCAGCTACCACCTGTACCAGGGGTTCGGACCGTTCATTGGAAACGCCATCATGGGCGTGGTTTTCGCGTGGGTCTACACCAGGACCCGCCGGGTGATGCCGCTCGTGATCGCGCATGCGCTGCTGGACATTGTCGCGTTCGTCGGGTTCAGCCTGTTCGGCAAAGCCGTCGGCCTGGGCTAGCAACCAGCCCTTAAAAGTGATTCGGCCGCCATCGGCGGGTGGCGTCGTTGGCACCCGCTGATGGCGGCCGAAGTGAAGGGCAGAAAGCGCGTCAGATGGTGACGGCGCCGGCTGCGGTTTCGAACGTGACGGAGAGGATTCCCGGCGTGCCGTGCGGGGCCACCCAGTTCACGGCGACATCCTCCAGCGGCCGTTCAACCGGCTCGCCGAGCCACTCGGTCACGCGCTCGGCGGAGCCCGCGATCGTGAGGCTGGACATCTTCACATTGCTGTCATAGGCGTTGGACGGGTGCAGGCCCGGATCGCCTTCCCACTTCAGCATGTACGGAACCTGCGGGTCCGCGATCAGGCCCAGGATGCCGATCTGCTTCCAGACCAGCTCCCGGCCGTCGGGGAACTTGCGGTTGCCGTTGACGGCGGAGCGGCCGAGGCGCTCCTCGAAGGGGGCCAGGTCGTCAACTTCGACGCACCAGCCCATCCAGCCGCCGCCCGCCGCGGACCGGGCCCGGACGGCCTGGCCGAATGGTGCCTTGTCCGACGCCGGGTGGTCCAGGACCTCAACAACCTCGAGGTACTTGTGGCCGGCCAGCGGAATAATCATGTTCCGGGTTCCAAACCGGGGGTGCACTCCGCCTTTGACGGCTTCGACGCCGAGGGCAGAGGAGATACGTTCGGTGGTGGCCGCGAGGCCATCGTGTTCACAGGCGTAAGAGACGTGATCCATGCGCATGCCCTCATCTTGGCACTTTGTGACGGGGCTCTCAGCTTAGGGTTGCCTAACCACGCGAAAAGTCCATACTTTGACGAACTTCGTCACAAAGCTGTGCGCGTAATACTGCCATTCCTACACTGATCGCAGGTCATGAGCGCCAGCGAAGAAAGCCCCGGCTCGCTGGCCGGCAACCCTCCACCGCGGCGGGGTGCCCCGGGTGAAGACCTGGCTGCGCGGCGTCCGCCGTGCGGCAAGCGCGGGCCTGTGCCGGGACCAGCACATGCCCCTTGAGCAAAGGAGCCTGCATGTCCAACGCATGGTCATTCGAAACACGCCAGATCCACGCCGGCCAGGTGCCGGACAACGCCACCGGTGCCCGGTCGCTGCCGATCTACCAGACGACGTCGTTCGTCTTCCCCAGCGCCGAAAGCGCGGCGGACCGCTTCGCGCTCGCCGAAATCGCGCCCATCTACACCCGGATCGGCAACCCGACCCAGGACGCCGTCGAGCAGCGGATCGCCAGCCTGGAGGGCGGGCTCGCCGCGCTGCTCCTGAGCTCCGGCCAGGCTGCGGAAACGTACGCCATCCTCAACATTGCCGAGGCCGGCGACCACGTGGTGGCCAGTCCCAGCCTCTACGGCGGCACCTACAACCTGCTGGCACACACCCTCAAGAAGTTCGGCGTGTCCGTGACCTTCGTGGCCGACCCGGACAACCTGGAGCACTGGCGCGACGCCGTGCAGCCGAACACCAAGCTCTTCTTTGCCGAGGTGGTCTCCAACCCCCGCCAGGACGTCCTGGACATCGAAGGTGTTTCCCGGACCGCGCACGAGGCCGGGGTGCCGCTCATCGTGGACAACACCCTGTCCACGCCCTACCTCATCAGGCCGCTTGAGTGGGGCGCGGACATCGTGGTGCACTCGGCCACCAAATACCTGGGCGGGCACGGGGCCGCCATCGCCGGTGTCATTGTGGATTCAGGCAACTTCGATTTCGGCAAGGATCCGGGGCGGTTCCCCGGGTTCAACACGCCGGACCCCACCTACAACGGCCTGGTCTACGCCCGCGACCTCGGCGCAGACGGTGCACTGGGGGCCAACCTGTCCTACATTCTCAAGGCTCGGGTCCAGCTGCTGCGCGACCTGGGCTCCGCCGTATCCCCGTTCAATGCCTTCCTCATCGCGCAGGGCCTGGAAACGCTGAGCCTGCGGGTGGAACGCCATGTGGCCAATGCGGTGGCCGTCGCCAGCTGGCTGGAAGCCAGGGACGATGTGGAGTCCGTGGCCTACGCCGGACTGCCGTCCAGCCCCTGGTATGAGCGGGGTCTGAAGTACGGGCCGAAGGGCACCGGCGCGGTGGTGTCGTTCACCGTGGCAGGCGGGGCCGAGGCAGGCAAGCGCTTCGTGGATGCCCTGGAACTGCACTCCCACGTGGCGAACATCGGCGACGTCCGCTCCCTCGTCATCCACCCGGCGTCGACCACGCACAGCCAGCTGACTCCGGAACAGCAGAGCGTGGCCGGGGTGGCCCCCGGCCTGGTCCGGCTGTCCGTGGGCCTGGAACACATCGACGACATCCTGGCCGACCTCGACGCCGGTTTCCGGGCGGCGAAAGGCGCCTGAGTCCGACCGCCGCCGGTGGAACTCCCGGCCCGGGAACGGGCCGGGAGTCACACAGCCGTCATATTCTTCGCGCAGATGTCCGCCTGTTTCGTAAACTGGGCAACAGGTCATGAGTGCCAGCGACAGCCCCGGCTTGCTGGCCGGCAACCCTCCTTCCGCGGTGGGGTGCCCCGGGTGAAGACCTGGCCTGCCGGACAGCTGCCGGCGGGCAAGCGCGTAGAAGAGGTTTACCCATGACGATTTCTGTCAGCAGCACCGATTTTCCCGCCGCCGAGGCTCGGCACGGCACGGCTTTGAACGGCACCGTTTGCGGCGGCCGCACCACTCCCGACGGTACAGTCCAGTACCTCAGCATCGGCAGCCTGGAGCTCGAGGCCGGGGGATTCCTGCCGGACGTGACCCTGGCCTACGAAACCTGGGGAACGCTCAATGAGGACGGCTCGAACGCCATCCTCGTGCAGCACGCCCTCACCGGCAGCACGCACGTGACGCGGGGCGCCGGTGACGAGGAGGGCTGGTGGGAACAGCTCGCCGGGCCGGGTGCGCCGGCGGACACTGACAGGTTCTTTGTCATTTCGATCAACATCCTGGGCGGCTGTTACGGATCCACCGGACCGTCGTCGAACGCTCCGGACGGCAAGCCTTGGGGCTCGCGGTTTCCGCTGGTGACGCTTCGGGACTCCACCGTGGCCGAGGCGCGGCTCGCCGACCGGCTCGGCATCGGCACCTGGCACGCCGTGGTGGGCGGATCCATGGGCGGGGCCCGTGCCCTCGAATGGGCGGTGACTTTTCCGGAGCGGGTCCGCCGCTGCGGTGTCATCTCCGTCGGCGCGAGGAGCACGGCCGAACAGATCGCCTTCGCGCAGGCACAGACACTGGCTATCCGGCAGGACCGCCACTTCAACGGTGGTGACTACTACGGCGGACCTGAACCCACGGAGGGCCTGGCGCTCGCCCGGCGGATCGCCCACATCACCTACCGGTCCGCCTACGAGCTCGATTTCCGGTTCGGCAGGAACGCGCAGGCCCCCGAAGAGCCGCTGCAGGCCGATGCCCTGGCGGGCCGCGGCCGTTACCAGGTGGAGAGCTACCTCGACCACCAGGGCAACAAGCTGGTCCGGCGCTTCGACGCCAACAGCTACATCGCCCTGACGGAAGCGCTCATGAGCCATGACGTCACCCGCGGACGGGGGACCCTTAAGGAAGCCCTGGCCCGGGTCACCGCCGACGTCTTCGTGGCCGCCGTGGAGACGGACCGGCTGTACTTTCCCGCGCAGTCGCTGGAACTCGCCGAGGCCCTGCCCGGGAATGTGGACGTGCACATGATCGATTCGCCGATCGGCCACGACGGGTTCCTCACGGAGATCGGCCAGCTGAACGCCCAGCTCAGGGAACACTTCCTGAACTGATCGGGCCCCGGTCAGTACGGCCGGAGCCTGCCGTACCGCGGCAATACCAGTGCAGCAGATGTGCATTTATGCAGATGCGCCCTGCACTATTTGGCGTTGAGCTTGCGTCATTGGCAGACCATACTCGTTGAATCCGGCGTTCGTGGTGCGCATCACACCCCGTCGCCATCGACTGGTCCCCGTGGTGTCGAGGAAGACACCGAAGGAGTTCGCAATGAGTACGGAAAGCTCCGCCGCAAGGCGTGCAGAAGAAACCGACGTCAAGGCCTCAGGCCTCAAAAAAGTTGTCACGGCGTCCATGGCCGGCACCGTGGTGGAGTGGTATGAGTTCTTCCTCTACGCCTCGGCTGCCACCCTGGTCTTCGGCAAGGCCTTCTTCCCCAACGCCGGCACCGAGCTGGACGGCATCATCGCCGCCTTCCTCACGTACGCCGTCGGCTTCGTTGCCCGCCCGATCGGCGGCATCGTCTTTGGCCACTTCGGCGACAAATTCGGCCGGAAGCAGCTGCTGCAGCTGAGCATCATCCTGGTGGGCGTCTCCACCTTCCTCATGGGCTGCCTCCCGACGTTCCAGCAGATCGGCTACTGGGCACCCGCGCTGCTGGTGTTCCTGCGGTTTGCCCAGGGCTTCGCAGTCGGTGGCGAATGGGGCGGCGCGGTCCTCCTCGTGGCCGAGCACAGCCCCAGCAAGTCCCGCGGCTTCTGGGCCAGCTGGCCGCAGTCCGCCGTGCCCATGGGCAACCTGCTTGCCACGGCCGTGCTGTTCATCCTGTCCTCCACGCTTACCCAGGAAGCCTTCCTCGGCTGGGGCTGGCGCGTCGCGTTCTGGCTCTCCGCGGTAATCGTCCTGATCGGCTACTACATCCGCACCAAGGTCAACGACGCCCCGATCTTCCTCGAAGCCCGCAAAGAGGTCGAGGCCGGGCACAAGGGCTACGGCATTGCCGAGGTGTTCAAGCGCTACCCGCGCGGCGTCTTCACCGCCATGGGCCTGCGCTTCGCCGAGAACATCCTCTACTACCTCGTGGTGACGTTCTCCATCACCTACCTCAAAACCGTGGTCCAGGCCGACACGACGCGGATCCTGCTGCTCCTGCTGTTCGCCCACGCCGTGCATTTTGCCGCCGTTCCGCTGGTGGGCAAGCTGTCGGACCGCTTCGGCCGCAAGCCCGTCTACATGGCAGGCGCCATCCTGGGCGCCACCTGGGGATTCTTCGCCTTCCCCATGATGGACACCAAGAACGACATGGTCATCCTGGCGTCCATCATGATCGGCCTGCTGTTCCACGCACTCATGTACGCCGGCCAGCCCGCCATCATGGCGGAAATGTTCCCCACCCGGATGCGCTACTCGGGCGTATCGCTGGGCTACCAGGTGACCTCCATCGTCGCCGGTTCGCTGGCGCCGATCATTGCCGCCTCGCTCCTGGGCACCTACAAGTCCTCTGTTCCGGTGGCCATCTACCTGCTGATCGCCTGCGCCATCACCGCCGTCGCCGTGTTCTTCCTGAAGGAAACCCGCGGCATCTCGCTCCACGACGTGGACGCGGCCGATGCCCAGGGCACTGCCGACCTGCTCGCTGCCGGCAAGAAGTAGGCAGGCGCCCCCAGCCAGTAGCCAGTCAGCTGCCCGGACCCGCTACCCACGCGGGTCCGGGCAGCTGCCAGTTCACCGACACCAAGGATTCCCATGAAAGCAGCAGTCCTCTACTCCACCGTCCCCAACACAGGCACCGCGGCCGGAGCCACATCGAAGCCCAGCTACGCTGACGCCCGGCCGCTGGTGGTGCAGGACCTGGAGCGGCCGGAGCCCCGCGGCGGCGAGCTGGGTGTTGCCATCACCTACTCCAGCCTGTGCCATTCAGACCTGTCCGTGGTGGACGGTTCGCGGGCCCGGCCCCTGCCGATGGCCCTGGGCCACGAAGCGGTGGGGCGGGTCGTGTCGGTCGGCGACGGGGTCTCGGACGTGTCGGCCGGCGACCACGTGGTGCTGGTCTTCGTGCCGAGCTGCGGGGACTGCCGCGCCTGCCGGTCCGGCCGTCCTGCGCTCTGCCACCGGGCGGCCGAGGTCAACGGCTCGGGCGACCTGCTGCACGGCGAGGCGCTGCTGCGGACGCCGGAGGGGGAGCGGATCAACCACCACCTGGGCGTCTCGGCATTCTCCGACTATGCCGTGGTGGCCAGGGAATCGGTGGTGGTGATTGACGACGACGTCCCGGACACTGTCGCGGCGATGTTCGGTTGTGCTGTGCTCACCGGAATGGGGGCCGTGCTGAACACCGCCGCTGTCACGGCCGGCCAGTCGGTGGCCGTCTTCGGGCTCGGGGCGGTGGGCCTTTCTGCCGTCATGGCCGCCAAACTCGCGGGCGCCGCCAGTGTGATCGCCATCGACCCCAACCCCGGCAAGCACCAGCTCGCCTTCGACTGCGGCGCCACCGCGGTGGGCACGCCGGAGGACGCGGCCAGCCTCATCAAGGAAGCTGCCGGCGACGGCGTGGACGTCGCCGTCGAAGCCGTCGGTTCGGCCGCCGTGATCGCCGCCTGCCTGGGGCACGTGACCCGGGGCGGGGCCGTCGTCTCGGTTGGCCTGCCCCATCCGTCGGCCGAACTGGCCGTGCCCGCGCTGCAGTTCGCCGGCGCCGGCAAGCGCCTGCTGGGTTCATACATGGGCGACGCGGTTCCCCTGCGGGACATCCCGCTCTACCTCGGCTACTGGCGCGCGGGCAAGCTTCCGGTGGAGCTGCTGCACACCGACACCAGGCCGCTCACCGAGATCAACGAGGGGCTGGATGCGCTGGCGTCCGGGCAGGTGGTGCGGCGGCTGTTCCAGGCCTGAGGCCTGACGGGGCAAGGCCCGACGGCGGGCGCTCGCCTGACGGGGCACGGTCCGGCGGGCGCTCGCCGGGTACCGCACGGCCGGGCGTCAGCCCGCCAGCACGGCTGCCCGGGCCTTCACTTCCTCCTTGAGCGACGCGATGACGGCCTGCACCGCGGCCGAACGGAGGGACTCCGGCCGTGCCACCGCCCAGATGGGCAGCTGGCGCTCGAAGTCGTCCGCGAGCACCGGAACGAAGTCCGGCTGCCCGGCCGCCATGAAGTTCGGCAGCAGCCCGATGCCTGCGCCCTGCCGCACCGCCTCCACCTGGGCGAAGACACTCGTGGCCTGGAAGCTTGACTTGGGCATCGGCAGCTCGGAGGACCAGCGGTGCCCCAACTCCGCCACCCGGAGCGCAGACTCAACGTAAGAGACAAAGCCGTGCTGCCCGACGTCGTCGAGGGTTTCCGGCAGTCCGTTGTCCGCGGCGTAGCCCGGGCTGGCGTACAGACGCAGGTAGTAGTTGCTCAGGAAGATGGTCTGGGCGTTGCTGACGTCGGTCCTGCCCACCACGATTTCCAGGTCCACGCCTGATCTGTTCTGGCTGACCTTCCGTGTGGCGCTCAGCATCTCGACGTTCAGCTGCGGGTTGTGCTGCTGCAGCCGGACCAGCGCGGGCGTGACGAACACGGCGCCGACGCCGTCCGTCGTCGCCACGCGCACGAGGCCGGACAGGGCGCTTTGGTCCCGGCTGATCAGGCCGGAGAGCGATCCCAGCGTGCTCTCGATAGCTTCTGCGGCCTCCACCGCGGAGACGCCGAGCTGGGTCAGCTCCCAGCCGTGCGGACTCCGTTCCAACGTTCGCCCGCCCAACTGCTTGTCCAGGGCGAGGATCCGGCGGGAGATGGTGGTGTGGGTGGTGCCCAGTGTCTCAGCCACCGCATTGAACCTGCCCAGGCGTGCAACTGTCAGCAGGATCAGCAGGTCGTCCGGGCTCGGAAGCCGCCTCAGGTCCACGGCAAGCCTTTCCTATGTGTGCATCAATGCACATACCGTCTGTAATTTTTCCTCTTGATTGCACTTTAGCAGGGTGTGATTGTGGACACAGACCTTCCGGCCCCGGCGGCCGGATCCGCAGCAAAGGAGCTTACGAAATGGCAGTCATCGGTTGGATCGGCCTCGGAAACATGGGCGGCAACATGACCGCGAACCTGGCCAAGGCCGGGCACGACGTCCGCGGTTTTGACCTCAACCCAGCGGCGCTCGCCGCCGCCGAGGAAGCCGGCGTCAAGCCCGTCGGCAGCATCGCCGAGGCCGTGGACGGCGCGGACGTCGTATTCACCATGCTGCCCAAGGGCGAGCACGCCCGCGCGGTCTATCTCGGCGAAGACGGCGTGCTGGCGCACGCGGACACCCGAACGCTGCTGGTGGACTCCTCCACCATCGATATCGCGTCAGCCCAGGAACTGCACGACGCCGCCGCTGCCGCCGGCTTCCGCTTCGTGGATGCCCCGGTTTCCGGCGGCATGAGCGGTGCCAAGGCCGGGACGCTGACCTTCATGGTGGGCGGCGAGGAGGGTGCCGTCGCCGACGCCACCGGCTACATCCGCCCCATGGCGGCCAACATCATCCCCACCGGCGGCGCCACCACCGGGCAGGCAGCGAAGATCTGCAACAACCTGATGCTCTTCATCAACCTGGCGTCCACCGCGGAAGGCGCCGTCCTGGCCGACCGGCTGGGCCTCGACAAGCAGGTCTTCTGGGACATCGCATCCGTCTCCTCCGGCGACTCCTGGGCGCTGCGTACCTGGTACCCGGTGCCCGGTGTCGTCCCCACCGCGGCCTCCAACAACGACTTCGCACCCACCTTCACCACCGAACTGGCCAACAAGGACATCGGACTCGCCATCAGTGCAGCCGAGGACACCGGCACGCCGCTCGAGATCGGCAAGCACGTCCAGCAGCTGTTCCAGCAGCTCATCGACGCCGGTGAGGCGGGCAAGGACTGCTCCATGATCATCAAGCTCGCCGACGGCTCGCTGGCCTCAGCCAAGTAGCCCCCACCAACCAGGCAACGTACGAAAAGAGACTTCCCGTGGAAACCATTCCCCATTTCATCAACGGCAGCCGCGTCAGCGACGCCGAACGTTTCGGCCCGGTCTTCAACCCGGCCACCGGCGAACAGGAGAAGCAGGTGGCGCTCGCCTCGGCGTCGCGGACCGAGGAGGCCATCGCCGCCGCCCGCGCCGCGCTCCCGGCCTGGCGTGCCACCAGCCTGGCCAAGCGCACCAACATCTTCTTCCGGGTGCGTGAAATCCTGAACCAGCGCAAGCCTGAGCTCGCCGCGATCCTCACCAGCGAGCATGGCAAGGTCCTCTCCGACGCCGAAGGCGAAATCTCCCGCGGCCTGGAGAACGTCGAGTTCGCCACCGGCCTGTCGCACATGCTCAAGGGCGAGCGCTCGGAGCAGGTCTCCAGCGGCATCGACGTCCACTCAGTCCGCCAGCCGGTGGGTGTCGTGGCCTGCATCACCCCGTTCAACTTCCCGGCCATGGTGCCGCTGTGGATGATCGGCAGCGCCCTGGCCTGCGGCAACACCGTGCTGCTGAAGCCGAGCGAGAAAGACCCCTCCGCCGCCATCTTCATCGCCGAGGCCTTTGCCGAGGCGGGGCTGCCGGCCGGTGTGCTGAACGTGGTCCAGGGCGACAAGGAAGCCGTCGACGTCCTCCTCGAGCACCCCGACGTCAAGGCGGTGAGCTTCGTCGGCTCCACGCCCATCGCGCAGTCGATCTACAAGCGGGCGGCCGACCACGGCAAGCGTGTCCAGGCGCTGGGCGGGGCGAAGAATCACATGGTGGTGCTGCCCGACGCCGACCTTGACATGGCTGCCGACGCTGCGGTTTCCGCGGCCTACGGCTCGGCCGGCGAACGCTGCATGGCCGTCAGCGTCCTCGTGGCGGTGGGCAACATCGCCGATGACCTCGTTGAGGCGATCTCCAGCCGCATGGCAGGCCTGAAGATCGGTCCGGGAACCGACCCGGCCTCCCAGATGGGTCCGCTGATCACCGCGGAGCACCGGGACCGCGTGGCTTCCTACGTTGCGGGAGCGGAAAACGAAGGTGCCACGGTGGTCGTCGACGGGCGCGCGCAGCAGTTCGATTCGAACGGCTTCTTCATCGGCGTCAGCCTGGTGGACCACGTGAAGCCGGGCATGAAGGTGTACGACGACGAGATCTTCGGCCCGGTCCTGTCAGTGGTCCGCGTGGACACCTACAACGACGCCGTCCGGCTGGTCAACGAGAATGAATTCGGCAACGGCACGGCCATCTTCACCCGCGACGGCGGGGCAGCGCGGCAGTTTGAGTTCGATGCCGATGCCGGCATGGTGGGCGTCAACGTCCCCATCCCCGTTCCGGTGGGCACGTTCTCCTTCGGCGGCTGGAAGAACTCCCTGTTCGGCGACACCCACATGTACGGCCCGGACAGCATCCGCTTCTACACCCGGGGCAAAGTGGTCACCACCCGGTGGCCTGACCCGTCCACCTCGGTGATTGACCTCGGCTTCCCGCAGATCGACTAAACTCGAAACCCGGTTTACATCAAAACTTGCGTTCGGGCCGGTCACGACCGGTCTGTGCCTCAGCCCGCGTCCCGCAGCCACAAGCAGCGGGGCGCGGGCTGTCTGTTTCCCGGGCCGTTTAGCGCGAACGTGCACTTGTGGCCCCGTGGCGGGCGCGAGGAACCTGTCTTTCCGCGGTGTCCGGTTCTATGCTGGCCGCATGGTCCGGCTGAGACCCATCGCATGCCTCGCTATCCTGTTGCCGGCGCTCCTGCCGGTGATCGGATGTGGCAAGACCTGCCCGACCATGGCCTGGATCAACTACGTCACTGTGGGACTGGACGGGGACACCCGCAACGTGGCCTGGGTTCAGCTGTGCACTCCGGACTCATGTTCCCAGCAAACAGACCGCCCAGCCCCGCCGCCGGTGCTCCCAACGGCAACTCCGACTCCCACGGGGGCCAACGGACTCGGCTTCCCGCCCGGGCAGGGTCCGGCCGAGCACCACATTTCGGTCGAGCGGAACGGCACCGATGCCTGGAGATTTGGATTCGTCATGGAATCGCCAGGGTCTGTGACAGTGCGGGCTCTCGATTCCGCCGGCAAGACGCTCGCGGAGAAACGGGTGTCGCTGGCCTGGCAACAGATTGGCAAAGCCACGGAATGCGGCGGTCCCGCGACAGCGGCTCCCGTCACCCTGACCGTCAACTCAACCTGAGGTGGTCTGGAGGCGGCCCCGCAGAGCATGAGTCATTGCGGCGCAGGCGTGCTGCCTAGCCGTTCATGATGTCATTGCGCCGGGCCATGTACTCCTCCATGGAGATCTGGCCGTCGCTGTACTGCTGATCCAGCTCAGCCAGCTTCCGGGCACGGAACCCCTGCGGAGCCGACGGCGGCGGGGGAGCTGAGGGGGCTGATCCAGTGGGAGGGGCGGGGTTCTGCTGAGGCTGGGGTGGCTTGGCCCGGTACTCCGGGCTGTCCTCATAGGGAACCTGCTCCTGCTGCCACGGCGGCGCACCGGCACCGCCGGGACCGTACTGGCCGGGGGACGGCTGGTTGGGATACGGCTGATTGGGGCCGGGCTGGGCGTATGGGGGATACTGCTGATCCGGGTAGGGCTGGTTCAGGGGCGGAAGCTCTTCACGGCCACCGCGCTGGGGAAATCCAAGTCCGCCGCTGAAGTAGTCCTGCTGCGTGTAGCCGTCCCTCGGCCGGTTGTCCGGGCGGCCCTGGAACGGGCCACCGAACGGGCCGCCCGGCTGGTTGCCGAACCGGTCGTCGCCGTTGTTAGGGAACCGGTTGGGAAACGGGCCGGGGTACTGTCCGGGCAGGCCGGGCCCCTGGTTCCGCCGCTGGACCGACCTCCGGTACATCCGCATGCCCATGGGAACCAGGACGGCCAGAATGATGATCCAAAAGAAGAAGTCGAACACGGCGGGGCCTCTCATTGAGTGTCCATTCCAGCTTAGCCCCGCGAGGGAACGCGCCCGGGATGCTTATGCCCAGAGCGCACGGCGGACCGGTAGGGGCGGAAGCCCACTAGTGCCGGGAGGCAGCTCCGGAACGCGGTGCACGGGAAGCCAGGGGCCGCGAAGTCAATTGCCCGCCGGAATCCGGACCGTCGGCATGCCGAGGAACTCCCGGTATCTGGCAACGGCATGCTCCGTGGCTTCATTCACGGCCTGCTCGGCAGAATGGCCCAGCGGCCGGGGGAACCGGATGTCCAGTTCGCAGCGTTCCGCGGCGGACCCCCGCCGGACCAGCGAATGCCGCCAGGAACCAGCCAGCATTCCGTCGAGCAGGACCACGTGCATGGGGTTGCCGCCAAAGGGATAGGCCGGCGCGGTTCCACCGAAATAGTGCCGCGAGACCGAGTAGCCCATGATGTATTCGTCGTAGCACTGGACCAGGTCGATCTGCCCCCGCCCGTCACCCGCCTGTCCTGGTCCCCAGCCCCGTCCTGGTTCGCGGACCCGCCAGGATTCCTCGCCCTGCCTCATCACTCCCGCACCATACTCAGCAGGCCGGAGATAGAAGTCGGCGCCGTCGAAGCTGGCGGCAACGATGGCGCCCGGCGCGATCTCGTCCGCCAGCGCCAAACCCTTGCGGACGTCCGCCATCGTGAGCCCCGACCAGTCTGCGCAGTCCCGGACGGTGGCAGGTCCCCGGCTGCCGAAGTACCTCAGGGCCAGGGCCGCCAACGATTCCTCCCGCGAGAGCACAGCGTCCCCCGCCACGCGCTCGCCGAACGCCGCATACGTCTGCCGCAGCGCGCCGCCTGTACTGCGAACGGGGGCGCCGCTGACCAGCACCCCGCTGATCTCGGCATGCATGATCAGGTAGGCGAGGGCGAGTCCCTTGGCCGGGAAACCGGCATCCGCCAGCCTGGCGGCCAGTTGCTCACGGGTCAGGTGGACGCCGCCTGCCACTGCTTCCGCCAGGACGTCGGAGCTCCTGGCGGCTGCCTCGTCGTCGATTCCGGTCCTGCGGTACGTGCCGGCGTTGGCCTGGTGCAGCCGGGGTTCGGAGAGGGTACGCAACCACGGCAGGTCGTCGCGGTGCACAAAATGCCAGGTTGGCCGCAGGATATGGGTGCGGAGAATCCGTCCGTCGGCAACCGCCTGCTCCACATCCTCCGCAGTCGCACCCGTCGTCCGCTGGGCCAGCGACCAGCGGGCATAGGAAAACTCCTGCGCCTGGACGGCCAGCAGGTTCTTCAGGGCTTCCTCCGCCGTCGAAGCCCGCGGCTCCCTCAGCTGCTGGCCGTCCAGCCGGGTCCGCAGCACCTCATGGGGTTCCATGCCCCGACGCCGCTCCTCACTTTTTGGCGGGTAGGTCACCTCTGGAGTTAAGTCACTACTGCCGGACGGGATCATCCAGGCCCAGCGGCCCTTCACCCGAACCCAACGGAACACCCGGACCGAACACAGGTCCCGGCGTCGGGCGTTTGGGAGTAATGCCATCGCCGGAGGACCGGTGGCGCAGACGCCGGACCACCCACGGCACAAAGTACTCCCGCGCCCAGACGAGGTCTTCATTGCGGGCCTCGCGCCAGCTGCGCGGCGGCAGCGGCTTCGGCGCGAGCGGCTCAAGGGTGTGCTCCACATTCAGGGCCTCGAGCACCATCGCGGCGATGGTGTGGTGTCCCAGCGGCGAGAAGTGCAGCCGGTCCTCGTTCCACATTTGCGGATCCCTTAACTGCCGGAGCGACCACATGTCGGCGATGACGGCGTCGTGCCGGGCGGCGATGGTGCGGAGATTCTCGTTGTAAATGGCCACCTTGCTGCGGATCCGGCCCAGCACCGACGAGCCTGTGTCCGGACCGTTGAACAGCACCACGGTGGCGCCGCTCATCCCGAGGATCTGCACCACCGGGTCGAGCCGTTCGGCGAGGGCATCCGGGTCGCCGCCGGGCCGGATGAGGTCGTTGCCGCCGGCGGAAAGCGTCACCAGGTCCGGTTTGAGGGCCAGGCACGGCGCCAGCTGCTGGTCGATGATCTGCTGCAGCAGCCGTCCCCGCACGGCGAGGTTGGCGTAGGCGAAATCCTCGTGGCCCCGTCCAAGCTCTTCCGCCACCCGGTCAGCCCAGCCGCGGTAGCCGCCCGGGCTGCTGGGTTCGGGGTCGCCGATGCCTTCGGTGAAGGAATCGCCCATGGCCACGTACCGGCTCCAGGGGTGGCGGGAAGGGGGCTCCTGGGTAGCTTCAACGGGCTCCGGGGCTTGCTGCAAAGGTTCGGTTCCGCTCACCTTCCCATCCTGTACCGTGACCGCCTGGCTACGCCACCGTAGGTTGTTACCGGAGGGTAACTGTAAGAATGGAGCCATGACTTTAGCCGACTCCTTTCCTGCCCCCGTTGTTTTGTGGTCCAAGCCTGAGGAAGCCAGGGCCGGCAAGCCACTGCTCGTCCTGCTGCACGGCTACGGCGCGAACGAGCAGGACCTCCTCAGCCTGGCTGATATGCTCCCGGACGACTTCGCTGTTGCATCGGTCCGCGCACCCATCGCCATGGGACCCGGCTTTTCCTGGTTCCCGCTGACAGGATCGATCGAATACTCCGTCGACGCCGTCAAGGCCGCCTCAGCGTACGTCCTGGACTGGCTGGACACGGTTAAGGCCAACCACCCGTCCGTCACCCTTCTCGGGTTCTCGATGGGAATGGCCATGGCCACCACGCTGCTCCGGCAGCGGCCCGCTGACTTTGCCGCCGTCGTCGGCCTTTCCGGCTTTGTGGTCAATGCGGATTCCGACGGCGAGTTCCGGGACGCCGAGCTGGACGGAACGGTGCCGCTGTTCTGGGGCCGGGACCAGCAGGACCCGGTGATCACGCCGGACAAGATCGAATACACGATGGGCTGGGTCCGCAAGCACGTGAAGCTGACCAAGGTCCTGTACACCGGCATGTGGCACGGCATCAACGCCCAGGAGGTCGGCCACGTGTCGGAGTTCCTTACCCACGAGGTGCTGAAGAAGTAGCGCTCTATTAACCCTGGGGAGCGCTGATCCGGACGGTCTGCCCGTTCACCGTCACCGTGTCCCCGTTGTGAAGCTGCCGGCCGCGCCGGTCGTCGATCTCACCGTTGACCTTGACCAGGCCGTTCTTGATCAGCTCCGTTGCCTCCACGCCGTCCTCCACGAGGTTGGCGAGCTTCAGGAGCTGGCCCAGGCGGATCATGGTGTCGCGGATGGGGATCTCTTCGATTTCCGGGTTGCTCATACCTGTAATGATGCCTGACGTTAGGTGAACCGAATGACCCATGCACCCCGGCTGCCCCTCACCGTGGGCCTTCCGATGGCCGTGGCCTCCGGCCTTGCGATTCCCGTCCAGGGGCGCATCAACGGGGCCCTCGGTGCCCGCCTCGGTGACGGCATCGCCGCGGCCGTCGTCAGTTTCAGCACCGGGCTGATTGTGATGGTCCTCGTATCCCTGCTGGCTCCGCGCGGGCGGGCCGGCCTCGCCCGGATCCTGCCCGCGCTGCGCGAACGCCGCTTCCCGCCGTACTACGCGCTCGCCGGCGGCATCGGCGCTTTCTTCGTCTTCGCACAGTCCTTCACCGTGGGGCTGCTGGGCATCGCCCTCTTCACCGTGGCCACAGTCACCGGCCAAACGCTGAGCGGCCTGCTGGTGGACCGCCTCGGTATCGGCCCGGCGGGGAAGAAGTCCGTGACGGGCATCCGGGTGATCGGCTGCATCCTCACCATCGCCGCGGTCTCGTGGGCCGTGTCACCGCGCTTCGCGGGCGGTGTTGTGGGCGCGTCCGGCGCTTCCGGAAGTGCGGCGGCCGGCTCGGCCGATCCCACGGCCCTCCTCCTTCCGATCATCCTGCCGGTCCTGGCCGGCTTCCTCATGAGCTTCCAGCAGGCCATGAACGGCACCGCCACCGTGCACTACGGAACGCCGATCGCTGCCACGCTGGTGAACTTCATCGCCGGTACCTGCGTGCTGTGGGTTGCCTGGTCCGTCAAGGTGGCAGTCGCAGGACCGGCCAACCCGCTGCCGGGAGAGTGGTGGTACTACCTAGGCGGGCCCATGGGCTGCGTGTTCATCGGCCTCGGCGCGCTGCTGGTTCGCAGTCTCGGGGTGCTGGTGACGGGCCTCGGCATGATCGCCGGCCAGCTGCTGGGGTCGCTGGGCCTGGACCTGCTGGTGCCCACCCCGGGCACCGTGGTGGAGGCGGCCACGGTGCTGGGGACACTGCTGACCCTGGCGTCCATCGTCGTGGCCACCCTGCCCTGGCCCCGGGGCGCCTTCCGGCGGTGAGAACGCCTTTTCGAAGGTGAGGGGCGGCGTCGGCCGGTGGGCGGCGACCAGAAGATGAGGAGCGCCCGGCAGCTGAGGGGCGCCCTCCGCAGGCAGCTCCCGGTAGGCTAGGACTCGCAGCTTCCTGCACAGTTTTTCCCTTTCACACGCCCCGCCCGGCACCCAGCCGCGGTCAGAGGGCCAGAGACACCGCGGACCGCACCCAGCGGCCCTGTAGAAATTGGAGTTCCCATGGCAGCAAAATCCGTCCTCGACCAGGTCATTTCCCTTTCCAAGCGGAGAGGTTTCGTTTTCCAGGCCGGCGAGATCTACGGAGGCTCGCGTTCCGCTTGGGACTACGGACCCCTCGGTGCCGAGCTGAAGGAAAACATCAAGCGCCAGTGGTGGCAGTCCGTGGTCCGCGGCCGCGAGGACGTGGTGGGCCTGGATTCCTCCGTCATCCTTCCCCGTCAGGTATGGGAAGCCTCCGGGCATGTCGAGGTCTTCTCCGACCCGCTCGTTGAGTGCCTCTCCTGCCACAAGCGCTACCGCGCGGACCACCTCCTGGAGGAATACGAGGAGAAGAAGGGCCGCCCCGCCGAGAACGGCCTGAAGGACATCGCCTGCGCCAACTGCGGAACCCGCGGTGAATGGACCGAGCCGCAGGAATTCTCCGGCCTGCTGAAGACCTTCCTGGGCCCTGTGGCCAGCGAGGAAGGCCTGCACTACCTGCGCCCCGAAACCGCGCAGGGCATCTTCGTGAACTTCAACAACGTGCTCACCACCTCACGGAAGAAGCCGCCGTTCGGCATCGGCCAGATCGGCAAGTCCTTCCGCAACGAGATCACGCCCGGAAACTTCATCTTCCGCACCCGTGAGTTCGAGCAGATGGAAATGGAGTTCTTCGTGGAGCCGGGCACGGACGAAGAGTGGCACCAGTACTGGATGAAGGAGCGCATGTCCTGGTACACCGGCCTGGGCATCAGGGAGGAGAACCTGCGCTTCTTCGAGCACCCGCTGGAAAAGCTCAGCCACTACTCCAAAGGCACCACGGACATCGAGTACCGCTTCGGCTTCCAGGGCTCCGAGTGGGGCGAGCTGGAAGGCATCGCCAACCGCACGGACTTCGACCTTTCCACGCATGCCAAGGCCTCCGGCACGGACCTCAGCTACTTCAACCAGGCCACCAACGAGCGCTTTATCCCGTACGTGATCGAACCGGCCGCCGGCCTGACCCGGTCCTTCATGGCCTTCCTCATCGACGCGTACACCGAGGACGAGGCCCCGAACGCCAAGGGCGGGGTGGACGTCCGCACCGTGCTGAAGCTTGACCCGCGGCTCGCGCCGGTCAAGGCCGCTGTGCTGCCGCTCAGCCGCAACGAGGACCTCTCCCCGAAGGCCAAGGACCTGGGCACGCAGCTGCGCAAGAACTGGAACATCGACTTCGACGACGCCGGCGCCATCGGCCGCCGCTACCGCCGCCAGGACGAGATCGGCACCCCGTTCTGCATCACGGTGGACTTCGACACGCTCGAGGACCAGGCGGTCACCATCCGTGAACGCGACACCATGAGCCAGGAACGCGTGTCCCTGGACAAGGTGGAGGGCTACTTGGCCGCCCGGCTGATTGGCGCCTAGCCGTGGCGATCCAGTACCGCGAATGGCGTGAGGGTGATGACCTCGCCCTGCTGGAAGTCTGGGGCGACCCGGAGACCGATCAGGCCGGACAGTTCCGCGGCACCCTTGCGCCCTCTGGCAACGCGCCGTGGCGGCGCTGCATCGTGGCCGAGGACGTCGTCGACGGGGTGGCCATCCCGGTTGCCGCCGGTGTGGTCCACGAGGCCAGCCTGCACCCGGAGCGGCTGTGGGCGTACGTCGAAGTGGCGCGCGACCACCGCCGCGCCGGCATCGGTTCCACACTGCTGATGATGCTGCGCCGCGAGGCCGAGGGATCGCCGTCGGGCGTTACCCGGCTGCGTTGCAAGGTGGAGCCGGGCACCTCCGGCGCCGCCTTCGCCGAGGCGGCGGGGCTCACTCCGATCCAGCACACCCGGCTTGTCGTGGTGGAGCCGGCGGCCCTGAAGCTGCCGGTCTTCGGCGACGGTTCCGAGGAAGCCGCGTCGGAGCGCATCGAGGACCTGGCCACCGGTTCGGTGGAGCTCTCCGACGTCGTGGGCCGGTACTACTCGTCCGTCCATGGCTGGGACAGCCCGGGCGAACTGGGCATCGGCACGGTGCAGCGCCTGTTCCTGGACGAGCTCAGCGGCGCACACGGCGCGATCGTGCTGCGTGCCCCGAAAGCCAGTGCCTTCGGGTCCGGCGTGCCGGCCAGCCGCAAGGGCAAGATCCAGGCCTTCGCGATCAGCTATGCGCAGGAAAGCCCCGAACAGGGAAATGCTGACCACCCGTCTGACGTGTTCCTCGGCCACGAGCCGGAGCTGGACGCCGATGAAGCGCAGGCCGCGGTCCGTGACCTGCTGGCGCTCATCGCGTACCAATACCCGGTGCTCATGGAGGTGGACGATTCGATGACGGCGCTGCGCGCCGTCGTGGGGCCTTTGATGGAAGCGGGCAAGGCCCGCCGCCAGGGCGCAGAAACGTCCGTCGTCTCCGACTGACGCAGCTGTGTAGCAGAACAGGGCGTTCCCAGGCCTGGGAGCGCCCTGTTCCGCTACTTACCTGGGGGATCATAAGTACGACGGCGGTCCCTCGCCAGATCGGCGGCATCGAGCCTTTGCCGTTCCGTCTCGGAGATGGCGCCGCCGCCGAGGTCCGCCGGCATCCACCAGTCGCCCGGCCGGGCCGCCACGGGAAAGCTGGCGATGGCGGCGTCGATGCCGGCCTGAAGCGTCCGGCGGAGCCGGGCCGTTTCAGCCTCTGCGTCGATATCCGGGGCCAGGTGCACCGGCTCACCGATGTGCACCCTGACCGGAGCACGCCGGATCCGGTGCAGCGGAAGCCCGTTGCCGCGGGTCAAAATCCGGTGGGCACCCCAGATTGAGACCGGGATGAGCGGCACCCCCGCCTCGGCCGCCATCCGCACCGCCCCCGTCCTGCATTCGCGGACCTTGAAGCTGCGGCTGACGCCGGCCTCGGGCATGACCGCCAGGTACTCACCTGCGCGGAGCCTGGCCACGGCGTCGTCATAGGCGGCTGTCCGCGAACCGTGGCGCACCACCACCTGGCCCGCCGCGCTGATGAAAGGACCCGCGAGCCAGTGGTCCGCGGCTCCCTGATGGATCAGAAACCGCAGCTGCCCGCGGTTGTGCCGCCACAGCACCAGCTCGGCAGCGGCGAAGTCCAGATAGCCGAAATGGGTGATGGCGACGACGGCGCCGCGGCCCGGCAGTACCTTCCTCGCAGCCTTGTTGCGGCTTTCTGCTTCGCCGTCCGGCAGGTTTTGCTGCCCGGTCACGATCAGGCGGACATGGAACACCCACCGCAGGAACAGCCCCGTCCGGACGAGGAAGCGGTAGAAGCGGTCACTGGCGGCTGTGGTCCGGGCCATCTGCAGCTACCGGCTGTCAGTGCCGCCGCGGCGGCCATGGAAAGAAGCCGCTGGTGGATTGCATGTATTCACCGTAGCCGAGGCGGCCAGACATGGCCTTCTCCGTGAGCGGCTTCCCGGTCTTGGCGGCCAGCGTCCAGATCATCAGCGCGGGGGAGAGGACGGTCAGCACGCCGGGCCAGGACTCCGCCGCGATGAGGAACAGCCCCGCCCAGACCGCGGCGTCGCCGAAGTAGTTGGGGTGCCTCGTGTAGCGCCACAGGCCGGTGTTCAGGACGCTGCCCCTTCGGGACGGATCGTTCTTGAACCGCTCCAACTGCAGGTCCCCCACCGACTCAAAGATGAAACCGACCAGCCACACTGCCAAACCTGCGACGGCGAGCCACCCCAGCCGACCGGTGGCGAACATGCCCACCTGGATGGTCAGCGAGACGAAGAGCATCACGAGGCCCTGCGGCAGATAGACCCGGCGAAGGGCGTAGGCGTTCCGCGACCCGCGTGCTCCTTTGAGCAGCTCCACGTAGCGGGGGTCCTCATGGCCGCTACGGGCCCGGCGGCCGATGTGCGTGCCGAGCCGGATGCCCCAGATGCCTGTCAGGACCAGCAGGAGCACCCGCCTGCCGCCGTCGCCCTCCCCGGCCGAGAGGATAAAGGAGATCACGGCAATCACGACGAAGCCCGGGCCCCAGGCCACGTCCATGACCGAATGCCGGGCCTGGCCGCCGGTCCCGGCACCGATGGCCGCGGAGTAGGTGACGGCGAGCACCAGCACCACCCCCAGCGCGGCCCAAGGCAAGCTGGTGAGGAACGCCTCCAGCGGAAACGGGCTCATGGTGGTCGCCTCACAGAACCGGTCGCCTCACGGCACCATTCACCTCACAGAACCAGGGGCAGTGCCGAGCCGGATGGCGGAAGCACCCTGTCCAGGGCCGCGGCGGACGCGGAGGGCCCACCCCCCGGAACTCCGGTCCGCTCCGTGAAGGCCTTCATCAGGAACCCGGTGGCCAGCCGGTGCCACAGCCCTACCCGCCGCAGCATGAAGTGCCCGGCGCCGCGGAGCGATACGTACCGCAGCTCTGCCGCTTCCGGCGCCGCACGGCGCGCGAACCGGAGTGAGGCCGACGGGCTCGTCCACCGGTCCTCGTTCCCGTGCACGATCAGGACCCTCCGTCCGGCGACCGCGGACGCGGGCGTGGCATCATCGAGCCACGGAGCCAGCGCCACCACCGCGTCCACATCCGGTTCGTCAGCGGCGCAGATCGCGGTGAGGCCGCCCATTGAATGACCCAGCAGGTAGATCGGCACGCCCGGGTGCTCCCTGCGGATCTTTGCCAGCGCCCAGCGAGCATCCTTCAACGGGCTCATGTCCTCGCCGTTCCAGCCGCGCACGCTGTTCCGCAGGATCCACACTGCCAGGCCGCGCTTCCGGCCGGCGGCGTGCAGGTGGCGGGCAAAAGGCACCATTCGCGCCGGGCTCAGGTGCGTGGCCTGGACGGGCTCGAAGCTGTGCGACTTGCCGCCGTGCAGCACCAAAGCCACGCCGCGGGTGGGCCCGGACGGGGCCAGTACCGTCAGCACGGCTTCATGATCAGTTCGGCGTTGGCTCACTGCTGCATCCTCCGACACTTCCTCGTCCATTTATCAACCCTATGGCCGCCGCCGTAGAGTTCAAGCATGAGGTCTAGCTGCTGATGGGTGCAGGTCACTCCCACGGTCATACAGGGCATTCGGAGCCAACAGCGGAAGCGATGGCAGCCCGCAGGAAGGCAAACAGGATTCTGGCTGCGGTGCTGGTTCCGCTGACCCTCCTGACCCTCGCAGCCATGGCGGCACTGTGGCCTTCGGGGAACAGGGACGGCCTGACGCTGGCCAACCCGTATGCCGCAGCTCCGGGCGTGACCTTCGACACCGGGCGGATCCAGCGCGTGGTCACGGAGAGCTGCACCCCGGCGGCAGCCGGAGATAACGGCGGCTCGCAGTGCACCTTCGCGTTCACCGAGCCGGACAAGGGCGGCAACCCGGTCAAGGTGGTGATCAACCCGGACATCGCCAAATCGCACGGCGTGAAGGTGGGCGACAACATCCGCTACCTGAACCTGTCCCACGCTCAGGCGGCCGCCACCGGCGCCGATGCCCCGGCCGCCCAAGGGTCGCCGTCGTACATCTTCGTGGACTTTGTCCGCACCATGCCGATCATCCTGCTGGCCCTCCTCTACGCCGTCGTGGTGGTGGCCGTGGCGCGCTGGCGCGGACTGCGCGCCCTGATCGGCCTCGTCGGGGCCTACTTCGTGCTGGTCAGCTTCATGCTCCCCGGTCTCGTGGAGGGCAAGCCGCCGCTCCTGCTGGCACTGGTCGGCTCGACGGTGATCATGATCGGGGTGCTGTACTTCGCGCACGGCTTCTCGGCACGGACCTCGACGGCGCTGCTGGGCACCATTTTCGGGCTCGGCATCACCGCCCTGCTCGCGGCCTGGGCCACCGACGCGGCGAACCTCGCGGGGGTGGGCAACCACGACGCCGCCACACTCGTGAACATCTCGGACAAGATCTCCATCTCCGGCATCATCCTCTGCGGCCTCATCATCTCCGGGCTCGGCGTGCTGAACGACGTCACCATTACGCAGTCTTCAGCGGTGTGGGAACTGTACGAACTCGCCCCCAACACGAGCGCCCGCAAGCTGTTTTCGTCGGCCATGCGGATCGGCCGGGACCACATCGCCTCCACGGTGTACACCATTGCCTTCGCCTACGCCGGCGCCGCCCTGCCCATCCTCATCATCGTGATGCTCTACAACCGTCCGCTGGGGGAGGCACTGACCAGCGCCGAACTCTCCGAAGAAGTCATCCGCACACTGGTGGGCTCAATCGGCCTGGTCCTGGCGATTCCGGTCACCACACTGATCGCCGTGCTGGTGGTCAAGGCAACCGGGGTCCGGTCCGCTGAGCCGTCGGCTTCGGCTGACCTGCCCCGCGCCTCCGCCGCGGATCACCGGCCGGGCGGCCATGGCGCCGTAACGGCCGACGACGTCAACGACACCGGAGCGCTCGCGGCCGCCGCGGCGGTGGCGGGGTGGGAAAGCGAAGCTGACGCGCCGCCGGCGACCCGGCGGGGACGGCGTGCGCTGCGTGGCCAAACAGAGGGGGACCAGACACAGGCGGACGGAACACGGCGGGACTGAATACTACGGGGCCAAGGAACGCGCCTTGGGTGCCGCCATCGGCATCCCGCCCTGAATCTGCCCGATTTGCCCGACTTTGAGACAATGGACGGGTGACTGTTGTAGCAACGCCTCCCGCCCCCCGGCTGGAACTTCCGCCGCTGAAACTCGGCCCCATCACCGTGGACACCCCGGTGGTGCTCGCGCCCATGGCCGGAATCACCAACACCGCCTTCCGCAGGCTCTGCCGTGAATACGGCGGCGGGCTGTATGTGGCGGAGATGGTCACCTCCCGCGCCCTCGTGGAGCGCACGCCGGAATCGCTGCGCATCATCTCCCACGACGACGACGAGAAAGTCCGCTCCGTCCAGCTGTACGGCGTGGACCCCGGCACGGTGGGTGCGGCCGTCCGCATGCTCGTGGAGGAGAACCGGGCCGACCACATCGACCTCAACTTCGGCTGCCCCGTCCCCAAGGTCACCAGGCGCGGCGGCGGTTCAGCCCTGCCCTGGAAGATCGACCTCTTCACCTCCATCGTCCAAACCGCCGTCCGCGAGGCGTCCAAGGGCGGCATCCCGCTGACCATCAAGATGCGCAAGGGCATCGACGACGACCACCTGACGTACCTCGACGCCGGCCGGATCGCCCGCGATTCCGGTGTTGCCGCCGTCGCCCTTCACGGCCGCACGGCGGCGCAGTTCTACTCCGGCCAGGCGGACTGGTCCGCCATCGCCCGCCTGCGCGAGGCGCTGCCGGACATTCCGGTGCTGGGCAACGGCGACATCTGGTCGGCCGAAGACGCCGTCCGCATGGTCCGGGAAACGGGCATCGACGGCGTCGTGGTGGGCCGCGGCTGCCAGGGCCGTCCGTGGCTGTTCGGCGACCTGCAGGCCGCCTTCGAAGGCAGCGACAAGCGGCACCGGCCCGGCCTGCGCGAGGTGGCCGAGGGCGTCTACCGGCACGCCGAACTCATGGTCGAAACCTTCGGCAACGACGAATACAAGGCGCTGCGCGAGATCCGCAAGCACATGGCCTGGTATTTCAAGGGCTACGTGGTGGGCGGCGAACTTCGGGCGAAACTGGCCACAGTGCCCACGCTTGAAGTGCTCCGCGAACTGCTGGACCAGCTGGACATGGACCTGCCGTACCCCGGTATCGACTCCGAAGGGCCGCGCGGGCGCGCCGGTTCGCCGAAAAGGCCGGCCCTGCCCAAGGACTGGCTGCTGAGCCGCCAACTGAACGAGGACCAGTCGCGGGACATCGCCGCGGCGGAACTGGATGTGTCCGGTGGCTGAAAGCCGGCTGGCGGAAGCCCGCACCACCCCGCAGGCACTGCCGGGCTACGAAGCCCGCGATACCGCCCGCTGGGTGGAGGAACCGCCCAAGAGCACCTACCGCTCCGACTTCGAGCGCGACCGCGCCCGCGTGCTGCATTCCTCGGCCCTGCGCCGGCTCGGTGCGAAGACGCAGGTGGTGGCCCCGGACACCGACGACTTTGTCCGCACCAGGCTGACGCACAGCCTCGAGGTGGCGCAGGTGGGCCGGGAACTGGGCCGCGCCCTCGGCTGCGATCCCGATGTGGTGGACACCGCCTGCCTCAGCCACGACCTCGGCCACCCGCCGTTTGGCCACAACGGTGAATCGGCGCTCAACGAGATGGCCCACGCCATCGGCGGGTTCGAGGGCAACGCCCAGACCCTGCGCCTGCTCACCCGGCTCGAACCGAAGGTCCTCGACCCGGAGGGCCGGCCGGCCGGCCTGAACCTCACCCGGGCCAGCCTTGACGCGGCCGCGAAGTACCCGTGGTCCGCCCTGGACGCTCCGGTGATCCACGGCCAGCGGACCAGCAAGTTCGGCGCCTACGAGGACGATCTCCCCATCTTCAACTGGATCCGCGAAGGCGCCCCCGAACGGCGGTCCTGCCTTGAGGCACAGGTCATGGACCTCGCGGACGACATCTCGTATTCGGTGCACGACGTTGAGGACGCGATCGTGGCAGGCCACTTCCAGCTGCGCTGGATGGACAACCCGGACCACCGGGCGCGCGTGGTGGGCTACGCCAAGCAGTGGTACCTGCCCCACAACGATCCCGCGGCCATCGACGCCGCCCTGGCACGGCTCGAAGCCACCGACGTCTGGGTGCGGGAGGCGGACGGCAGCCGCAAGTCCATGGCGGCGCTGAAGGACATGACCAGCCAGCTCATCGGCAGGTTCTGCCAGAGCGCACTGGAGACCACCCGCGCAGTCTACGGCCCGGCAAACCTGACCCGGTACAACGCCGAACTCATGGTTCCGGAGGCGACCGTCCTGGAGATCGCGGTGATGAAGGGCCTGGCCACCACATTCGTGATGACCACCGACCACCGGCAGCCCATCTACGAACGCCAGCGCGAGGTGCTCCACGCCCTGGTGACGGCGCTGAACGCCTCCGGTGACCGCCATCTCGAACCCATGTTTGCGGCGGACTGGCGGGAAGCGGCCGACGACGGTGCCCGGCTCCGCGTGGTCATCGACCAGGTGGCGTCGCTGACGGACGGCTCCGCGCTGGCCATGTACGAACGGCTCGTGGGCAGCCTGCCGTCCCTGTGGTGACGGGCGCCATAGCCAGCCAACTGCTCTCGGTGGGCGGTACTAGGATTACTTCGTGGCTGGGCTGATTAAACGGGAAGACATCGATGAGGTCCGCCAGCGCACGGACATCAAGGAAGTCGTCGACGGCTACGTCACGCTCAAGGGCGCCGGCCTCGGCTCCTACAAGGGCCTGTGCCCCTTCCACGACGAGCGCTCGCCGTCCTTCACCGTCCGCCCGCAGGTGGGCCGCTACCACTGCTTCGGCTGCGGCGAAGACGGCGACGTCATCTCCTTCGTGCAGAAACTGGACCACACCTCCTTCCACGAGGCCGTCGAAAAGCTGGCCGCGCGGATCGGGTACGAGCTCCGCTACGAGGACGGCGGCACCGGCCCCAGCCGCGAGGAAGTCGGCAAGCGGCAGCGGCTCCTGGACGCCCACAAGATCGCCGACGAGTTCTTCCGCGCCCAGCTGCTCACCGCCGGCGCCGCCGAGGGCCGGAAGTTCCTGCAGCAGCGCGGCTTCGACCGGGCAGCGGCCGACCACTTCGGCGTGGGGTACGCACCGCAGGGCTGGGACGCGCTGCTCAAGCACCTGCGCGGCCGGGGCTTCACCGATGCCGAGCTGAAGCTCACGGGGATGTTCTCGACCGGGGGACACGGCAACCAGCAGAGGATCTACGACCGCTTCCGCGGCCGCCTGATCTGGCCCATCCGGGACATCGCCGGCGACACTATCGGCTTCGGCGCCCGCAAGCTCTACGAGGATGACCAGGGACCCAAGTACCTCAACACCCCGGAAACCACGCTCTACAAAAAGTCCCAGGTGCTGTACGGGATCGACCTTGCCAAGCGGAACATCGCCAAGGACAGGCAGCTGGTGGTGGTGGAGGGCTACACGGACGTCATGGCCTGCCACCTCGCTGGGATTACGACGGCGGTGGCCACCTGCGGTACGGCGTTCGCCGCCGATCACATCAAGATTGCCCGCCGGCTGCTGTCCGACGACGGTACCGGGGGAGAGGTCATCTTCACCTTCGACGGCGACGCGGCGGGCCGGAAGGCGGCCCTGCGGGCCTTTGAAGAGGACCAGCGCTTTGTGGCCCAGACTTACGTGGCCGTCGAACCCACCGGGGCGGACCCCTGCGACCTGCGCCAGACGCGCGGGGACGCCGCCGTCCGTGACCTGATCAGTTCCCGACGCCCGCTCTTCGAATTCGCCATCCGGGCCACCCTGCGGAAGCACAACCTTGACACCGTGGAAGGGAGGGTGGCGGCGCTGCGGGAGTCCGCCCCGGTCGTGGCCCAGATCCGCGACGCCGGGCTCAGGCCCGGCTACGCCCGGGAACTGGCGGGGTGGCTGGGAATGCCCATCGAGGACGTCACGCGGGCTGTGGCGGCCGCCGCCAAGCGCGCTGCGCCTGGTGCGCAGGGTTCGGGGGTGCGGGCACCCGGGGCGTCCAGTGGCGGAGCCCCAGGCAACGGGGCGGCGGGCAGGCCAGGCGGTGCCGGGCACAGCGGTGCTGGATACAACCCAGGCCCGGGGAGCGGCCAGAACGTGCCCGGCGTAGCGGCGCTGCCGCCGTCGGGCGTTCTGCCGTCCTTCCACCGTCCGGATCCCCGGGACCCCGTGGCATCCATGGAGCGGCAGGCCCTCGAAGTGGCGCTGCAGGAGCCGGCGATGCTGGGCGGCGCGGCCTGGGAACGGTTCGCGACTGCCCGGTTCGCCACGCCCGCCTACCAAGCCATACACCATGCCATCCGCGCCACGGCTCCGGGCTTCTCCGGGGATGCCGTGCAGTGGGTGGAGGCCCTGCGGCAGGAGGTTCCCGAGCCACTGCAGCCGCTGGTCTCGGAGCTCGCCGTGGTTCCGCTGCCGGCCCATACCGCCGAAGCCGTGCAAAAGTACTGCCGGGACATCCTCGCGAGGCTGTTCGAGCTGCAGATCACCCGTGTGAAGGCGGACAAACTCGGGCAGCTGCAGCGGCTGGATGCCGCGGCCCATCCCGAGGAGTTCCAGCAGCTGAACCGCGAGCTCATGATGCTCGAAATGGAGCGGCGGTCGCTGCGCTCAGACGCCTAGGCTGGGCGGGTTGGTGGCGCCGAGGACACGTCTCCTGGGTCCGGCTCCGGGCTGGAATCATGCCGATTTCGTATCCGGGCCGGGTGTTTGCTAGGCTAGTACCCGCTTCATTCCTCCTTAGCTCAATTGGCAGAGCATTCGACTGTTAATCGAAGGGTTGCTGGTTCAAGTCCAGCAGGAGGAGCGCACAGCCCCCGTTCCGGGTTCCGGAACGGGGGCTTTTTTATACCCCCGAGGGGTATTTGTGTCCAGTATTGGCGCCGATTTCGCATTGCGGCTGAACCTTTGCTAATGTCATACCTGCTTCATTCCTCCTTAGCTCAATTGGCAGAGCATTCGACTGTTAATCGAAGGGTTGCTGGTTCAAGTCCAGCAGGAGGAGCGCACAGTCCCGCGGTTGGCTTCGAGCCGGCCGCGGGACTTTTTTGTTTTGTGCGACTCTTTGTTTTCTTTGACTCGGGCCGCCAAACCCAACTCGCCGAATCCCGGGCGGGCGGCGTCAGACGAAGTCCATCTCCACCTGAAGGAAGCGCTCGGCCTCGGCTATGGCAGCCTCGAACGCTTCCCGCTCCGTGGGGGACTTCCGCGGCTCGCGGGGGTGCCATTCGTGGGGCGAGGAGTGTACGCGCGTGAAGCCGCCGTCGGGCGGGGCATAGAAGATGCCGAACCGCTGGACGGGCCATTCGGGGGAGGTCTCGGGGGCCACCAGGAGGGCAGCATTGAAAGCCGGGTTGAACCACTGGGCTATGGGCCGGCGCCGGTCCTCGGTGAAAAGTCCCGCCGCATAGAGTGCCGCCGACTGCGCACTGGTCTGGGTGCACAGCCGGTCCCACCACAACGGCAGAATGCCGGAGTCGCACCGCTGCCACGTGGCTGGAAGTGGAGGATGATCCTGCCAGTGGGGCACGTAACAACTTTATCGCGCAGGTACCCACGCGAACAGATGGCCTAAGGCCTGTTCCAGGGGCCCGGGTTGACGCGGTACAGCAGCGCAGAACCGACGACTGCACCCACCAGGATGCCCATCGCGGCGTTGCCCATCATCCTGCCGGCGAAGAAGCCTGCCACGGCGCCCAGGATGGCTCCGAGGAACAGTCCACGGCCGTTGCGGTGGGGTTTGCGGGTCATGGGTGCCAGCCTACAGGCGGACTTCAGTGGATGGACGGCACGGTCCTGGGCCGGACCACGAGCCACAGGGCGGCCGCGGCCAGGAAGATGCAGCAGGCCTGGACCGCGCCCATGGGCGTGGCGGAATTTCCGCCCAGCCAGCCCACGACGGGGGAGATGATGCCCGCCATCAGGAACGTGGACGCCCCGAGCAGCGAGGCAGCCGTACCGGCCTGCGCCCCGTGGCTGGCCAGCGCAAGGACCTGCACGCAGGGGAAGGTGAATCCGGTGCCCAGGATGTAGAACCACAGCGGAACCATGACGCCCCAGAGCCCGAACCCCAGCTGGTCGAACACCACGATCAGCACGGCCATTAGGAACATCCACGCCGTGGAGCAGGCCAGGATCCACTGCGGCGGGACCCGCTTGATCAGCCGGGAACTTGTCTGCACGCCGGCGACAATGCCCAGCGAGTTGATGCCGAAGAGGAGGCCGTATTGCTGGGGTGAGAAGCCGAAGACGTCCTGGAACAGGAACGGGGACGCCGAGAGGTAGGTGAACAGGCCGCCGAAGTTCATGCCGCCCAGCATCAGCAGGCCCACGAAGATCCGGTCGGAGAAGAGTACGCCGTACCGCTGCCGGGCCGTCAGTCCGGACTGGCCCCGTTTCTCCCGCGGCAGCGTCTCCCGGACCAGGGCGATGGCGGAGACAATGACCGCGGTGCCGTAGCAGGCCAGGAACACGAAGATGCCCGGCCACGGCATGACCAGGAGAAGCTGGGACCCGATGACGGGCGCCAGGATGGGAGCGAGTCCGTTGACCAGCGCCATCCGGGAGAACATCCGGACCATGGCGTAGCCGCTGAAAAGGTCGCGGACCATGGCCATCGCCACCACGCCGCCGCCGGCTGCGCCGATGCCCATGAGGACGCGGAACACACCGAGGGTGGCGATGTCGGTGGAGAGCGCGGCGCCGAGCGAGGCGGCGATGTGCAGGGCGGTGGCAAGGATCAGCGGGAGCCGGCGCCCGAACTTGTCGCTGAACGGCCCCACCACCAGCTGGCCCAGGGCAAAGCCGACGGTGGTGCCGGTCAGCGTCAGCTGGACGGCGGCCTCCGAGACGTTGAGGCTTGCTTCCAAAGCGGGGAAGGCGGGCAGGTAGAGGTCCACCGTGAATGGCCCGAGGGCGGTCAGGGCGCCGAGTAGAAGGATGTAGAGGAATTTCTGTCGGCGGCTGAGGGCATCGCCCGGGTTGGTGGTGGTCACAGAGAACCATCCTAGGGCTGACAGATCAGACTTTTACAGCGTTGGAGGGCTCGCCGGGGCCATTTCCAGAAGTTCCGGCAGACCCTCAATGATAGTTTTGTCAGCGGGGGCGCGCGGATGTGCCGGTTGCCCCCGTGGCAGCGAAGAAAAATCTACGACGGAACCAGTTAGGCGGCACCTATGAGCGGGCGTCACAGCGGGCGGACCAACCAAGGACTGCGTATCAGTGCGCTGCCAAAAACGTTGCGGCTGGCCATCAAACTTGTGCCCCGCCAGCTCAATGACGAGATCGCGCTGGCCAAGATCGAAGCGAAGCGCAAAGGCAAGCAGCTCGGCGTTGCCGGAGCATTCTTCGGTGTGGCCGCCGTCTTCCTGGCCCTCCTGGTCGCCGGCCTGGTCGTCGCTGCCATCATGGGGCTGGCCACCATCATGCCCGCCTGGCTGGCGGCGCTGCTCGTCAGCGCGGTGTTCCTCCTTATCGCGCTCATCGGCGGGCTCATCGGCCTCCGGAAGTTCAAACAGGCCATGCCGCTGATTCCTGAGGACACGGTCCGCGGCCTCAAGCACGACCTGGGCATTGCGAAGGAGGGCTCGGACTTCGACGCCGCCGTGCTCGACCCCAACTCGCCCCAGGCCAAGGCCGCCGCCGAAGCAAAGGCAGCGGAGAAGGCCAAGGAGAAGGCGGACAAGGAAGCCAAGAAGGCTGCCGAGGCCGTGGACGTTCCCGTTGCCACGGAGCCCGAACTCCGCCGCCGCCTGAAGCAGCGCCGTGAACACCTGACCGGTGTGCGCGACGAGCTTGGCGAGGAACTGGACGTCAAGACCCAGGCCCAGGCCCTGCTCGGCGTCGCCAGGCACCGGGCCGCGGAAGGCAATGAGAAGTTCCAGGAGGCCCGCGAACGTGCGGCCGAACGCTTCGCCGCACTGTCGGCGTCGACCCGCTCCGGCGCCCCGGCGGGCTCCCTGCCCGGGCAGCTCGAGGCGCGCTGGAAGCCGCTCCTTGCCCTCGCTGCCTCAACCGCCGTCCTGCTCACTCTGCTGCGGAAACTCTTCAAGAGCTGAGCCTTGCCCTGAAAGAAGACTGTAAGAGGCCGCCGGCCGCTGAGAGGGAGGCCTGATGAGATTCATCGGCGCTGGTTCCCGCCCCGGGCAGCCGCATGTCGATCGCGATCTGGTCTACACCGTCCCCAACCTCCTCACGGTACTTCGATTCATGGGCGTGCCCATCTTCATCTGGCTTGTGCTGGCCCGGAAGGAATACGGATTGGCCGTGCTGGTGCTCGCCATCATGGGCAGCACTGACTGGGTGGACGGTTACGTAGCCCGGCGGTTCAACCAGACCTCCAAGCTGGGGCGCGTTCTTGACCCCATCGCCGACCGGCTGGCCATGATTGCCGTCGCTGTCACCCTGGTGATCGCCGGCGTCGTGCAGTGGTGGTACCTGGCCGCGCTGCTGGTTCCCGACGCCGTCCTGCTGGGCATGTCGCTGTTCTACTTCCGCGGCCACCCGGACCTTCCCGTCAGCCTGGTGGGCAAGGCCCGCACCGGCCTCCTCCTGCTCGGAACCCCGCTCCTGGTGCTGTCCAAGCTGCCCATTCCGTTCGCCGGAGCGTGGTTCGTCGCCGCCTGGGTGGTCCTGGGGCTGGGGCTCGTTGGCCACTGGGTTGCCGCCTACAACTATTTCTGGGCGATCCAACGAAAAGGAAAAATGCTGGCGGCCGACGACGGCGGGAACGGCTGATGGTCTGGGTTGCGGTTTTGCTCGCGGTCATGGGTGCGTTTTGCCTCGCCTTTGGTGCCCAGCGCCAGGGAAGCGCGGTCAAGGCGGACACCGGTGGCTTGGCGCTGAGCTCCAACGGATTCCTCCGCCTCCTCCGGAACCCCCGGTGGGTCTTCGGCCTCCTCCTGCTGTGCATGGGCATGGCCATGAACGCCGTAGCACTGGTCACGGCACCCCTGACCGTGGTCCAGCCGATCGGCGCCATTGCCCTGGTGATCACCACAGTGGTCAACACCAAGGACCAGGGCCTGAGCATCAACCGCGCCACGGTGGTGGCAATCACCGCGTGCGTGACGGGATCGGCGCTGTTCGTTCTGCTGGCCGTCAACGTCACGCAGGAAAGCCACCATGTCACGCCTGAGGACGAACTCACGATTGTGCTGCTGCTGTCCCTGGCGGTGGGCATCTTCGGCAGCCTCGCCGCCATGTTCAAGCACCGCATGAGCGCGTTCATCTACATCCTCGGTGCCGGCATCCTGTTTGGCTTCGTGGCAGTGCTGACGCGCATTATCGGCAAGCATCTGCTGGACCCCAACGGCCAATTCCTGCTGAACGTGCCGTGGTATTCGGTGGTGGCCATCGCCGCGGCCGGGGGACTGGGGTCCTGGTTTGTCCAGAGCGCCTACTCCACTGGTCCGCCGGACCTGGTGATTGCCGGCCTCACCGTGGTCGACCCCATTGTGGGCATCGCGATAGGCATCACGATCTTGGGCGAGCTGCGCCCCGACGTCCACGCCGTTCTGGCGATTGCCATGGGTACGGCGGCAACCCTTGCTATCGTGGGGGTAGTCGCCCTTTCACGACACCATCCCGAGGTCACCAAACGGAAGAAGGACGTTCGGAAGGCCACGGGCAGGGCGTCCCACTAGCCGGTTTTTACTGCGGACCAGGCAAGAATGTGCCGGTGCACCACGTGCCGGCCGGCCGGTGTGGTCAGCCGCAGCCGACCACCATGACCACCAGGAGCTTTCTACGTGACCATGCCCGACGCCCAGCGTCCACTGACCATCCTCATCGCGGCGGACACATACCCGCCCCACGTTAACGGAGCCGCCCAGTTCGGCTACCGGCTGGCCAAGGGCATGACGGCACGCGGACACGACGTCCACGTGCTGGCTTGCCGGCAGGACAAGGGTAAGAGCTTTACCGAGTTCCGCGCCGAAGCCACCGTCCACCGCCTCCGGTCGCACAGCGTTTTCACGCACGAGTACTTCCGGATCTGCTTCCCGTGGGAGATCAAGAAGGAAATCAGCCTGCTGTTCGACAAGGTCCAGCCGGACGTGGTGCACATCCAGAGCCACTACATGATCGGCGAGCACGTCCTGTACGAGGCCGTGAAGCGCGGCATCCGCATCGTCGCCACCAACCACTTCATGCCGGAGAACCTCAACCCGTTCCTGCCGTTCCCGCAGTGGTTCAAGGACATCATCGGGAAGATTTCCTGGAGGGACATGGGGAAGGTCATGGGCCAGGCGGATGTGGTCACCACGCCCACGCCGCTGGCCGCCAAGGCCATGCACCAGCATGCCTTCCTGCGCAAGGTGCTGCCGCTGTCCAACGGCATCGACTCGGCGGCATACGAGCCCAAGCCCGACGAGGTCATTGAGCCGCACGAACACCCGACCGTGCTGTTCGCGGGCCGTTTGGCCGAGGAGAAGCACGTCGACGTGCTGATCAAGGCGGTGGCTGCCACCCCTGCCGACCTGAACGTCCATCTTGAAATCGTCGGCGGCGGCGAGGTCCGCCCGTCGCTCGAGGCCCTCGTGGAACGGCTCGGACTGCAGGACCGGGTGAAGTTCCTGGGCCTGGCCAGCGATGACGAACTCCGCGAGGCCTACATCCGGGCCGACCTGTTCTGCATGCCCGGAACTGCGGAACTGCAGTCGCTGGTGACACTGGAGGCCATGTCGGCTTCCACCCCCGTGCTGCTGGCGGACGCCATGGCACTACCGCACCTGGTGCGCGACGGCGAGAACGGCTACCTGTTCACCCCGAATGACAGCGCGGATCTCGCGGAGAAAATCACCAGGATCTTCCGCCTGCCGGCCGAGGAACGGAAAGCCATGGGCAACGCCAGCCGGTGCATGGTGGAACCGCACAGCATCCAGGGCACCCTGCAGACGTTCGAGGACCTCTACTACGGGGCGAACTACGAGGACAAGGTCGTCTAGGGTCCTTGCCGTCCGAGGCCGGCGGTGTCCCAAATGGTCTGAAGCCCTTCACCGGTTTGCTAGAGTAAATCTGCCCCGCCGACGACGGGCCCTTACGGGCCGTTGCCGGACGGGGGCGCCTCCCGTTGCCGGGACGGTGCATGGGGCTATAGCTCAGCTGGTTAGAGCGCGGGACTCATAATCCTAAGGTCCTCGGTTCAAGTCCGAGTAGCCCTACCCTCAGAGCCCTGATCTGCGTCTTCGCAGATCGGGGCTCTTTTCTTTTTCGGCGATACTGGGTTATGTTACTGGCGAGTAACTAACCCGCCGGTGCCGTGTTGTTGTTCCATCGCGGACACTGGCCATTGCGAAGGAGCGCCATGTCCGCCGCTGTAACCGACATCAATAGCCTGCCCTATGCCGACGGCGACTTCTTTTCTTTTGAGCAGCTGCTCAGCTCCAAGGAGCAGGACAGGCTGGCCGAGGTCCGCTCCTTTCTGGCCCGGGAGGTAAGGCCGATAGCGGTGGACTGCTGGAACCGCGGCGAATTTCCGCTCGACCTGATTCCGAAGCTGGCCGAGCTTGACCTTGTCAGCCCGGTGCGGCGCCAGGGTCATTCCAACCTCTTTGCCGGCATCGTGCATGCAGAAGTTACCCGGGCGGACACGTCCATCGCCACCTTCATGGGCGTGCACGACGGACTCTTCACCGGTTCCATCGAGGCCCTGGCTTCCCGGGAGCAGCAGGACGCGTGGTTGCCGGACATCTACTCGCTGCGCAAGATCGGCGCCTTCGGGCTGACGGAACCCCTGGGCGGGTCCGACGTCGCCGGCGGCACGCGCACCACGGCCAGGCGGGACGGCGACCGCTGGATCCTCAACGGCGCCAAGCGCTGGATCGGCAACGCAACATTTTCCGACTGGGTGGTGGTCTACGCCCGGGATGTGGCCGACAACCAGGTCAAGGCTTTCCTCGTGGACACGGCGCTGCCAGGCTTCAGGGCAACCAGGATCGAGAACAAGATCTCACTGCGCACCGTGCAGAACGCCGACATCACGCTCGACAACGTGGCGGTGCCGGACTTCTTCAAGCTGGCGCACGCCAACAGCTTCCGCGACACCAACAAGGTCCTGAAGGTCACCCGGCTCGCCGTCGCCTGGCAGGCGGTGGGCCAGCAGCTCGCCGCCTTCGATGTGGCCCGGCGCTATGCTGTGGAGCGGCACCAGTTCGGGCGCCCGCTGGCCTCCTTCCAGCTGGTGCAGAGCCAGCTGGTCCAGATCCTGGGCAACGCGGTCAGCTCGATGGGCATGATGGTGCGGCTCTCCCAGCTCGAGGATGCCGGCCAGGCCAAGGACGAGCAGTCGGCCCTGGCCAAGGCGTTCACCACCGCGCGGATGCGGGAAAGCGTCGCCATCGGCCGCAGCCTCCTCGGCGGAAACGGTATTGTGACGGACTTCGAGATGGCAAAGATCTTCGCCGACGCCGAGGCGATCTACTCCTACGAGGGCACCCACGAGGTGAACACCCTCGTGGCGGGCCGGGCCATCACCGGCGTCTCCGCGATCGTTTAGCCGCCCGGCGACCCGCTGCCCTTAAGCGGCAGCAGCACCGAGGGCCGCAGGTCCAGGATGAAGGACAGCGGGTTGAGGTACTCCTCGCCGCGGCGGACGCCCCAGTGCACGCACGGCGACCGGCCGCAGTGGCCCGCCAGCAGCGTTCCCACCACGGCGCCCTTGGCCACGACGGCGCCCTTTTTGAGCGTGCTCCGTACTGGTTCGAAGCTGCTCCGCAGGCCGTTGCCGTGATCGATGGTGATGACCGGCCGGTCAACCACCAAGCCCACAAAGCTGACGGTTCCGGCTTCCGGGGCGGTGACCGGACCGCCGTCGGACGCTGATCCCAGGTCCACGCCCCGGTGCCCGCTCAACCACGGTTTGTCTGGGGGATCGAACGGGCGCAGGACCGCCGGCCGCGGCGCAAGCGGCCAGCGCCAGCCCGCCGGCGCCGGCGTAGCGGCCAGGGCGGGGGAAACTGCTGTCAGGGCGAAAGGTGCGGGAACGGCGGAAGGTGCCCGAACAGCGGAAGGCGCGGGGACCGCCGTCGTGAGCAGGAGCACCGCTGCCATCGCATAGGCTTTCATGCCCCCAGCATGGGCGTCCGATCCGCCTGCCGGAACCGGACCCTCGGCCTATGTGGAAAACGCGGCCCGGCGCGGCAGAACCGGTGCATTTGCCGCAGGCCGCTGTAGTACACTTGGTGGAGCAGTTTGCTGTGCCCTCAACGCATTCCATTTTGGTGGGTAGCGTCAGCACGCCCCATTCAGGAGTGCGGGGGAGCAGCAGCTGACTACGCGTATCCAGCCCTCCACAACCGGTAAGCAGTTGCTTCCTGCTGCGGAGGATTGTGCCTCTTGCGGTCAGGCCCGGCAACGGTCCTGATGAGAAGTGCAATGGATGCCAGGAGCCTGTGCCCGCCCGGGCAAGGCTAACTAACCGTCAACTATTGGCAGGGTAAGAGCGGCTGCGGCCGCTCTCATGAATGACCTGCCGGAAGGAGCGTCGGCATGCCCGTCGTAACCATGCGCCAGCTGCTTGACAGCGGCGTCCACTTTGGACACCAGACCCGCCGTTGGAACCCGAAGATGAAGCGCTTCATCTTCACCGAGCGCAACGGCATCTACATCATTGACCTCCAGCAGTCGCTGTCCTACATCGACCGCGCCTACGAGTTCGTCAAGGCCACCGTTGCCCACGGCGGCACCGTGCTGTTCGTCGGCACCAAGAAGCAGGCCCAGGAAGCCATCGCCGAGCAGGCCACCCGCGTTGGCCAGCCGTACGTCAACCAGCGTTGGCTCGGCGGTATGCTCACCAACTTCCAGACTGTTGCCAAGCGTATCCAGCGCATGAAGGAACTCGAAGAGATCGACTTCGACGATGTCGCCGGTTCCGCTTACACCAAGAAGGAACTGCTGCTTCTGCGCCGCGAGCTCACCAAGCTCGAGTCCAACCTCGGTGGTATCCGCAACCTGACCAAGGCACCGTCCGTGCTGTGGGTTGTCGACACCAAGAAGGAGCACCTGGCTGTTGACGAGGCCAAGAAGCTCAACATCCCGGTTGTGGCCATCCTGGACACCAACTGCGATCCGGACGAAGTCGACTTCCCGATCCCGGGCAACGACGACGCCATCCGCTCCGTGAACCTCCTGACCCGCGTTGTTGCTGACGCCGTTGCTGAGGGCCTCATCGCCCGCAACCAGCGCGCAACCGGCACCACCGAGACCCCGGAAGAGCCGCTGGCCGAGTGGGAGCGCGAGCTCCTCGAAGGCAGCAAGACCGAGGAAGCCCCGGCTGCCGAGGCTGCTCCCGCCGCAGAAGAAGCTCCCGCCGCAGAGGAAGCCCCGGCTGCTGCCGAGGGCACCGACTCCGCGAAGTAACAACTTCATCGGGATTTCCGGGCGCTGTCCGCAGCGTCCGGGCAACTGACAGGATGGCCGCTCACCAGGTGAGCTGCCGTCCTGTCGGTCCGTACACACAAAAATTTTCTAGACAGAGGGGTTCACATGGCGAACTACACTGCCGCTGATATCAAGGCTCTGCGCGAGCGCACCGGCGCCGGCATGATGGATGTCAAGAAGGCTCTCGACGAAGCCAACGGCGACGCCGAGAAGGCGATCGAGATCATCCGCATCAAGGGCCTCAAGGGCGCCACCAAGCGCGAGGGCCGCTCCACCGCTGAAGGCCTGGTTGCTGCCAAGGTCGAAGGCGGCGTCGGCGTAATGATCGAGGTCAACTGCGAGACCGACTTCGTCGCCAAGGCTGACAAGTTCATCCAGCTGGCTGACAAGGTCCTGGCCATCGCCGTCGAGTCCGGCGCCGCCGACCTCGAGACCCTGCTCGCCACCGATGTTGACGGCAAGCCGCTGTCCGAGGTTGTCGTCGAAGAGGGCGCAATCCTCGGCGAGAAGGTCGTTGTCCGCCGCATCGCCCGCATCGAGGGTGCCACGGTCGACGCTTACCTGCACAAGACCTCCAAGGACCTCCCGGCCCAGGTCGGCGTTCTGTTCGCTGTTGACGGCGAAGGCGAAGCAGCCACCACTGCAGCCCACGACGTCGCGGTGCACATCGCCGCGATGGCCCCGAACTACCTCTCCCGCGAGGACGTTCCGGCCGAGCTCGTCGAATCCGAGCGCCGCATCGCCGAGGAAACCGCAAAGGCCGAGGGCAAGCCCGAAGCTGCGATGACCAAGATCGTCGAAGGCCGCGTTACCGGCTTCTACAAGGGTGAGGTCCTGGTTGACCAGGCTTTCGCCAAGGACGCCAAGAAGTCTGTGGCGCAGGTCCTCGAAGAGGCCGGCGTCAAGGGAACCGCGTTCACGCGTTTCCGCGTCGGCTCCTAGTCTGACAAGCAAGGGGGTGGCCACTTCGGTGGCCGCCCCTTTTGCATGCACCGGCCACATAAGAAATATGAGCGCTGGCCGGATGCGCGATAACCTAGCTCAGAGTTCACCAAACCGGAAGGCACCATGGAAGCCGTCAACACTCCCGTCCAGTCAGAGAAGAGCAGGCGCCGGGTCCTCCTGAAGCTGTCCGGTGAAGTCTTCGGGGGCGGCAAGCTGGGCGTTGACCCGGACACCGTCCGCGCAGTCGCCAAGCAGATCGCCGCAGCCGTTCCCGACGTCGAGGTGGCCATCGTGGTGGGCGGCGGCAACTTCTTCCGCGGCGCCGAACTGTCCCAGAGCGGCATGGACCGCTCCCGTGCCGACTACATGGGCATGCTGGGCACCGTCATGAACTGCCTCGCGCTGCAGGACTTCCTGGAGCAGGCCGGTGTCGAGACCCGGGTCCAGAGCGCCATCACCATGGGTCAGGTGGCCGAGGCCTACATTCCCCGCCGCGCCATCCGCCACATGGAAAAGAACCGCGTGGTCATCTTCGGTGCCGGCGCAGGCCTGCCGTACTTCTCCACGGACACCGTGGCCGCCCAGCGCGCCCTCGAGGTGCACGCCGACGTCGTGCTCATGGCCAAGAGCGGTGTGGACGGCGTCTACACCGCCGACCCCAAGAAGGACCCGACGGCGGAGAAGCTGGAAAACCTCAGCTACGACGACGCCCTTCGCCGCGACATCCGCGTTATGGACCAGACCGCCATGACCATGTGCAAGGACAACAAGCTCTCCATGGTGGTGTTCGGCATGGAAGGCGAAGGTAATGTCACGCGCGCCATCCGCGGCGAAAAGCTGGGAACGCTGGTCACGCCCTAGTTACAGCTAGGATATTTCTAGGACGGTTCCGCCACTGGGCGGGACCAGGTTTGTGAAATGCCCGGTTGCCCGGGAACCAATTTCTGAGGAGAGATCGTGATCGAAGAAACCTTGCTCGAAGCCGGGGACAAGATGGACAAGGCGGTTGAGGTAGCCAAGGAAGACTTCGCCTCGATCCGCACCGGGCGGGCAAACCCGGGCCTGTACAACAAGGTCATGGTGGAGTACTACGGCACCCCCACGCCCCTGCAGCAGCTGGCTTCCTTTGCCATCCCGGATGCCCGCACCATCCTCATCACGCCGTTCGACAAGACTGCCCTGCGTGACATCGAGCGGGCACTGAGTGATTCCGAGGTCGGCGCCAACCCGTCCAACGACGGCAACGTCATCCGAATCACCATCCCGGAGCTGACGAAGGAACGCCGCAAGGAGTACGTCAAGATCGTCAAGTCCAAGGGCGAGGACGCCAAGGTTTCCATCCGCAACATCCGCCGCAAGGCCAAGGAAACCCTGGACCGCCTCGTCAAGGACGGCGAAGCCGGTGAGGACGAGGGCGCCCGCGGTGAAAAGGAACTCGACGCGATCACCAAGCAGCACGTCGACGGCATCGACGAGCTCCTCAAGCGCAAGGAAGCTGAGCTGCTCGAGGTCTGATGGGCCAGGCACAGCAGGCCCCCGGTTCGCGGGCCCGAACCCGGACCCGCCAGCCGCGGCCCAACCCCACCCCCGGGGCCGGGCGCAACCTGCCGGCTGCAATCGCCGTGGGCCTGGCCATGCTCCTTGCCGTGCTCGGCGGGCTGCTTTTCCTGCCACTCGGCTTCGTTGCCGTCGTCACCACCTTCGCCGCCTTTGGCGTGTGGGAGGTCTTCCGCGCACTCGAAGCGAACGGCACGCGCCTGCCCATCGTGCCCGTCATGGTGGGCACGGTGGCCATGCCGTTCTCTGCCTACTTCGGCGGGCTCGAAAGCCTGCTGTTTGCGATGCTCGCCAGCAGTGTGGCGGTGCTGCTGTGGCGCTCCGTGGAAAGTGCAACCGGCTCGGCGCGCAGCATTTTCGCCGGCGTATTCACCCTCGCCTGGGTGCCCTTCCTGATCAGCTTCGCGGCACTGCCGCTGCACGTCGAAGGCGGCGCCTCCCCGGTGGGCCCGTGGCCCGGCGGGACGGTGCCGGAGGGCGCGTGGCAGATCGTCATCCTGCTGCTCCTGGTGGTTTCCAACGACACGTTCGGCTACCTCGTGGGCGCGCGGCTGGGCAAGCACCCCATGGCGCCAAAGATCAGCCCGAAGAAGTCGTGGGAGGGTTTTGCCGGATCCATCGCGGGCGCCATGCTCGTCGGCATTTTGGCCAGCATTTTCCTGCTGGACAAGCCCTGGTGGGTGGGGGTTGTCCTGGCGATCGGCATGGTCGCTGCCGCCACCGCCGGCGACCTCGCCGAGTCGATGGTCAAACGCGAACTCGGGGTCAAGGACATGAGCAGCATCCTGCCAGGACACGGCGGGGTGATGGACCGGCTGGATTCCATCGTGTTCGCCTCGCCGGTGGCTTTCATGCTGTTCGTCCTGTTCTCCGGGGCCTGAGTTTTCCCGGCCGAGTTTTCCGGCAGGGCCTGAAATTTCCTGGCAGGGCTTCCGGCATCCGGCCGCGCGCAACGCCCTAGAATAATGCGGTTACGACCCGCCGAAGAAGTATCGAAGGAAACATGGTGAGAGTGGACAGCAAGCGTCAGATTCCCGCGTCGTTCGAACGCGTTGCGCGGACCGACTACGGCTACAATGCCAAGCAGGTGGACCAGTTCCTCCAGCAGGCCCGCGTATCACTGGAGACACCTGAGGCTGCCGCCCGCCCCATCAAAAGCGCCGATGTCCGGTCTGTGTCCTTCGACCCCGTCAAGGGCGGATACTCGGCCACCGCCGTTGATGCCGCGCTGGACCGGCTTGAAGATGCCTTCGCCCGCAGGGAACGGGACGATCTCATCGCCGAACGTGGCGAGGACGCCTGGCTGCGGCAGATCGGACAGCTGTCCGGGACACTCCGCGGCCGCCTTCACAGGCCCGACGGCGAGAGGTTCCGCCGCCCGGTCAAGAAAAAGGCCCGCAGCTACAACACTAAGGATGTGGACACCCTGTGCCGGGACCTCATCGGTTACCTGGAGCAGGACAAGCCCCTCAGCGTCGACAACGTCCGCCGGGCAGTCTTCCGGCCCGCGGTCGGCAAGGACGGCTATGAGGAGACCCAGGTGGACGCCTTCCTCGACCGTGTGGTCGAGCTGATGGCCGCCATCGACTGACGCCTCGCAGCTCAGCGTTCCGTAGCGAGCGGCCGTTCAGGCGTATGCAGCCTCGTCAACACCCTGGTGATGGTCCTTGGCACCCGGGAACTGGTGGCACGCGAGGCCAGGACCATCACGGTGAAGGCCACCGGCACCGTCCAGGCCGCGGGCTGCGCCAGCCACGGCGGTGTCCCCGCCGCACCGAGCACCGTTCCGGCCACCATGGCGCCCCCGCACAGCAGGCCGCCGGTCACCATCCCCGCAATCGCGCCGACGTCAGTCAGGCCCCGCCACCAGATGCCGAGCAGCAGGACCGGGCAGATCGTTGACGCCGTGAAGGCGAAGACGAGGCCCACGCTGCCGGCAAGCGCCAGTGAGTCCGTCATGAGCGCCAGGCCCAGCGGAACGGTGATCGAGACCAGTGCCGCCACCCTGAAGCCGCGCACGCTTCCGCCCAGGACGTCCTGGCTGATCACGCCGGCCAGCGAGACGACAAGCCCCGACGTCGTGGACAGGAACGCGGCGAAGGCCCCGGCCACGACCAGCGCGGACAGCAATTCGCCTGCCGTGCCCCCGACGAGGCGGCCCGGAAGCAGCAGCACCAGGGCATCCGCCTGCCCCGCCCTGGCCAGATCAGGGGCGAACAGCCTGCCGGCCAAGCCGAACGCCGTCGGAAAAAGATAGAACACGGACAGCAGGCCCAGCACGATCAGCGTGGTCCGCCTCGCCGAGTGCCCGTCCGGGTTGGTGTAGAAGCGGACCAGGACGTGCGGCAGCCCCAGCGTTCCGAACAGCAGGGCTACGAGGAGCGAAATGCTCTGGTAAGGGCTGGCAGGATCCGCTCCGCCCGGGTTCGCGGCCGCTTCCGCCAGCGGGTGCGAACCGTTGCCGGCCAGCACCAGCAGGATGAAGATGAGGGGCACGGCCAGGGCCGTGAGCTTCAGCCAGTACTGGAAGGCCTGGACGAAGGTGATTGAACGCATGCCGCCGGCCACCACGGTGAGGCACACCACCACGACGACGGCGGTTGAGCCAGCCCAGGCCGGCAGCCCCGTGGTGGTCCGGATCGTCAGGGCAGCGCCGTGCAGCTGCGGGACGATGTAAAGCCAGCCCACGATAACCACGGCAAGGCTGGTCACGCGGCGCACGGCCCGCGAATCAAGCCGGGCTTCGGTGAAGTCGGGGATAGTGTAGGCCCCGGAACGCCGCAGCGGAGCGGCCACGAACAACAGGAGCATCAGGTACCCGGCGGTGTAGCCCACGGGATACCACAGGGCGTCCGTGCCGGACAGCAGGATCAGGCCGGCCACGCCCAGGAAGCTTGCTGCGGACAGATACTCCCCGCCGATCGCTGACGCGTTCCACCAGGGCGGCACCGTACGGGAAGCCACATAGAAGTCGCCGGTAGTGCGGGAGATCCGCAGCCCATAGAAGCCGATTACCGCCGTCGCCACAGAAACGGCCGCAACTGCCGCGATGCCCACCGCCGGATTCATCGGCGCTTCACCTCCAGGTACATCACTTTCAGGTGCATCATTTTTCCCCGGCGAGGTCGCGGTAGCGGGCCTCGTTCCGTGCCGCGCTGCGGGTGTACAGCCAGGCACTGATTCCGGTCACGGGGTAGATCCCGGCGCCCAGCAGGAGCCAGTTGAACGGAACTCCGGCGATGCGGGCCTCCGCCAGGCCCGGTATGGCGGCAAGGAGCAGTGGAAAGGCACCGAGGATCAGCAGGAAGCCGCCGGCCACCACCAGGGCAAGCCGAAGCTGGGAGCGGATGAGCGAGCGGACGAAGACCTGACCGACAGCCGACTCCTCGGCGGACTCCCGGGGCTCGGCCGCGGAGTCGTGGGAGATGCGGGACGCCGAGCGGGGCGCCGTGACCCTGACGCGGGTCATGCCTGCGGCCGGATCCTGGTTGCCTCAAGCTTCTCGCGGACGGCAGGCAGGTGCCGCCGGCTGATCGGCAGCTCGGCGTCCTCCACGGACACGCTGGGGCGGACCGCGGCGAGCTTGAGGTGGGAGATGTGGGCGAGGGCCACCAGGTAGGAGCGGTGGGTGCGGATGAAGCCGGCGTCCGCCCACTGCTGTTCCAGGTCAGCCAGCGGAACGCGGATCAGGTAGCTGGCATCGGCGGTGTGGAGCCGGGCATAGTCACCCTGCGCCTGGACGTACGTGACGTCGTCGCGCCGGATCATTCTGGTGGTCCCGCCCTGGTCCACGGTGATCATCTCCGGCGCCGTCCCGTCGTCGCGGATCAGTTCACTGATCCGGCCCACGGAGCGGGCCAGCCGCTCGGCCCGGACGGGCTTCAACAGATAGTCCACTGCCGCCAGCTCGAATGCCTCCAGCGCACAGTCCTCGTCCGCAGTGACAAAAACGACGGCGGGCGGCCGGCTGCTGCGGGATATGGCGCGGGCGATGTCCAGCCCGGACACGGCCGGCATGTGGATGTCGAGGAAGACGGCGTCCACCGACTCGGCTTCGAGGGCCCGCAGGGCCTCGGCGCCGGAGGAGGCACGGAGGATGGTGCCGATTCGCTCATCCCGGCCCAGGAGGAAGGCGAGCTCCTCGACCGCGGGCAGCTCGTCGTCGGCGACGAGAACGTTAATCATGGTCCTAGGTTAGCTTTCGGTTCAGGCATCGTGGTCCGGCTGGGACTTGGGGACCCGCATGGTGATGAGCGTACCCTCGCCGGGTGCTGTTTCGATCACCAGTCCGTGCTCGTCGCCGTACACCTGCCGTAGCCGGGCATCGACGTTCCGCAGGCCCACATGCTCACCGTCCACGTGACCGGCCAGCATGGACTGCAGCTGCACCGGATCCATTCCCACGCCGTCGTCCTCGATGGTGACTTCCGCGAACGCGCCCGAATCGTTGGCGGAGATGGTGATGTGGCCCGGACCCTCCTTCGCCTCCAGGCCATGCCGGACAGCATTCTCCACGAGCGGCTGCAGGCTCAGGAACGGGATCACCGTGCTCAGCACCTCCGGCGCGATCCGCAGGCTGACCTGTACCCGCTCGCCGAACCGGGCCCGCTCCAGCAGCAGGTACCTGTCGATGCACCGCAGCTCCTCGGCGAGCGTGGTGAAGTCGCCGTGCCGCCGGAACGAGTACCGGGTGAAGTCCGCGAACTCCACCACCAGTTCCCGCGCCCGGGCCGGATCGGTGTTGATGAAGGAGGCGATGGCGTTCAGCGAGTTGTAGATGAAATGCGGGCTGATCTGGGCGCGGAGGGCCCGCACCTCGGCCTCCATGAGGAGCGTCCGGGAGGCGTCCAGCTCGGCCAGCTCAACCTGCGCAGCCACCCAGTCGGCCACTTCGGTGGTGGCGCGCACCAGTCCTGCCCCCGCCTGCGGCGCGAAAGCGGCAACGGCGCCAACTACCCGTGCGCCGGCACGGACGGGCGCCACGACGGCGGCCGCCACGGATCCGGACTTGGGGGATTGAAGCTGCAGGTCGGCGGCGTTGAACACCTGGGTCCTGCCGCTGGTGAGCACGTCCGCCGCCAGCCCCATCAGCCCGGGCCGCAGCTCCTCTGCGGTCCCGTCCCAGGCCAGTACGCCGGAAACATCCAGGATGGCCAGCGCGTCACAGCCGAGCAGGCCGCGCAGTTGGCGGCTGGCTTTGGCGGCGCCCGCGGGGTTCAGACCGGTCCGCAGGTGTCGGCCTGCTTTTGATGCCGCGTGCAAGGTGTTGTAGGTGGCCCGCTCGGCGTCGGTGCCCAGCTCGCGGAAGGAGCGCAGCACCTTCAGACCGACGGCGACGACGACGGCCACCGCGAGAACGATGACGGCCACGGCAGCTGCGGAGTAGAGAGGGGAATCCGGCATGCTGCCCAGCGTAGCGTGTGCCGTTTGGCGCAGCATCGCCGCCGTTGGCCGACGGGCAGTGCGCAGCTACTGGCTTATCGTCCGCGGCGCGGGGCACAGTGATGGCAGTCACATTGGCTGGTGAAGTGCGGCCGTGTGGGAGTCAGTCTCATTGAGGAGGAATGATGGGTAACGATGCCCGAACCCAGGACGCGGCGGCGTCCGCGGACTTCGAGGAAGTCCAGGCCACGCAGCAGTTCCAGGACCTGCGCAAGCGCCACCGCAGCTTTGTGTTTCCGATGGCCATAGCGTTCCTGCTCTGGTACTTCGCGTACGTCATCCTTGCCGCCTACGCCGTGGACTTCATGTCCACAAAGGTGTGGGGCAACATCAACGTCGGCATCATCATGGGGCTCCTGCAGTTCGTGACCACGTTCGCCATCACCGGCTGGTACGTCAGCTACTCGAACAGGCGCCTGGACCCGATCGCCGCGGACATCCGGCACGGCATCGAAGGCCACGAGTATGACAAATCCGGCAGCAGCGCATCGGGCAATTCAGTAAGCGGAGGGGCAAAATGATCGCGATCCCCGCAGCCGTTGACGTCGCCGCGCTCAAGGACACCACGCTGCTGAACATGGGCATCTTCGCTCTGTTCGTCGCCGTCACCATGGTCATCGTCCTTCGGGCCAGCCGCAACAACAAGACCGCCGCCGACTACTACGCCGCCGGCCGGTCCTTCACCGGCTCGCAAAACGGCACCGCCATCGCCGGCGACTACCTGTCCGCGGCATCGTTCCTGGGCATCACCGGCGCCATCGCCATCAACGGCTATGACGGCTTCATGTACTCCATCGGGTTCCTGGTGGCCTGGCTGGTGGCGCTGCTGCTGGTGGCCGAGCTGCTCCGGAACACGGGCAAGTTCACCATGGCCGACGTCCTTTCGTTCCGCCTGCGCCAGCGACCGGTGCGCATCGCAGCCGCCATCTCCACCCTGGCTGTTTGCTTCTTCTACCTCCTGGCCCAGATGGCCGGCGCCGGAAGCCTGATTTCTCTCCTGCTCGGCATCAGTGACTGGGGCGGACAGGCGCTGGTGATCATCGTCGTCGGCGCCCTGATGATCATGTACGTCCTGATCGGCGGAATGAAGGGCACCACCTGGGTGCAGATCATCAAGGCCATCCTTCTCATCGCCGGTGCCGCCGTCATGACCCTTTGGGTTTTGGCCATCTACGGGTTCAACCTTTCGAACCTGCTGGGCGGCGCCGTGGACGCGGCCAACAATCCTGCCGTGCTGAACCCGGGCCTGCAGTACGGAAAGACCGAGACGTCGAAGCTGGACTTCATGTCCCTTGGCCTCGCCCTGGTGCTTGGGACGGCTGCCCTGCCGCACGTGCTGATGCGGTTTTACACCGTGCCCACCGCCAAGGAAGCCCGCAAATCGGTCGTGTGGTCCATCTGGCTGATCGGGCTGTTCTATATCTTCACGCTGGTCCTCGGCTACGGCGCCGCCGCGCTGGTGGGGGCGGACACCATCAAGGGCGCCCCCGGCGGCGTCAACTCCGCGGCCCCGCTGCTGGCCTTCCACCTGGGCGGCCCGCTGCTGCTGGGCTTCATCTCGGCCGTGGCGTTTGCCACGATCCTCGCCGTGGTTGCCGGCCTCACCATCACCGCCGCAGCTTCGTTCGCCCATGACATCTATGCCAACGTCATCGCGAAGGGAAAGGCCGACGCCGACACTGAAGTTAAGGTGGCCCGCCGCACTGTGATTGTGATTGGCATCCTCGCCATCCTGGGCGGGATCTTCGCCAACGGCCAGAACGTGGCGTTCCTGGTGGCCCTGGCGTTCGCCGTAGCGGCCTCGGCCAACCTGCCCACCATCATCTACTCCCTGTTCTGGCGCCGGTTCACCACGCAGGGCGCCATCTGGAGCATGTATGGCGGGCTCGCGTCAGCCATCATCCTGATCGCGCTCTCCCCGGTGGTGTCCGGCGGCGCCACGTCCATGATCAAGGGCGCCAACTTCGCTGTCTTCCCGTTGAGCAACCCGGGCATCGTGTCCATCCCGCTGGCCTTCCTGCTGGGCTGGCTCGGCACCGTCCTGGACAAGAAGCAGGAGGACCGCGCCAAGCAGGCGGAGATGGAGGTCCGGTCACTGACCGGGGTGGGCGCCGAGAAGGCGGTGGAGCACTAGCCTCGTCCGGTTGCGCTGTGAGTCCCGGGGTAACGCCGAACTCGGGAACTCCGGTGAACCATGACCTCCAGTAAACTGAACCGAAACAGGCAGGAGCCCCGCGCGCCGCGCGGGGCTCCTCCCGTGTCTGTCACCGATGCGCCTGCTACTGACGGCGCCTGCCGCCGTCGGCGTGCCAGTGGCTCAAGGCGAGTGATGTCCGCCGCTGTGTTCACCATGCGGAACGGCGAACTGGCCGGCCGTCGACGCGGCGAGTCCCGGCGTCGTGATGACGGCGACCAGCAGCGCTCCGGCGAAGGCGGCGGCGAGCAGTTGCCCGGCACCCAGCCGGCCCGATGCGCCCTGGCCCGAGGTGCTCTGGGCCGGCCCGCCGGGAACACCCGGGGACCTGCGGCCGAGCCACGACGTGGCCGCGAGGATCATGAGGGTCAGCAGCACGGCGGCGAGGTGGCTGATGCCGAGGCCCGCCATGCCGCCGCCTGCGCCCAGAATGATGGCAACCACGTGCACGGCGGCTGCGGCGGGGAGCAGGATGGCGGAGGTCCGCGGCAGCGGGAAGCGGCTCCGCCTAAGCCCGGCCACCGTCCAGCCCAGCAGGCTCGTTCCCCAGAGCAGGGCGGCCGCGGCGCCGGCTGCCCTCACGGGGAGGGCAGGGCCGGCGGCGCCAAACAGGCTGGAAGCGACGGCGAGGTTGACCGCTGCGGCGCCCAGCCCGGCAAAGGCGGCGACGAGCCGCACGGCATCGGAACAGGACATGTCCGGCGTTGCCGGGGTTCCCGCGGTTGCCGGGATGGCCTGGCTGGTCATCATCTTTCGACTCGGGGTCTCTTAGGCGCGGGCTGTGGCGGGGGCCTTGTCCAGGGACACGCCGACGCCGAGCAGCAGGACGGCGCTCGCCAGGTGGAGAACGTTGTCCGCGCCGTTGAGGGCAATGATGTTGAGCGGGGAACTGAGAAGGAACAGGCCGAGGATGCCCACCAGCAGGTAAACGGCACCCACTGCCGTGTTGACGGTGCGCGAAAGCTGGAGGTCCTTGACGCCGGCGTAGAGCAGGGCAGCGCCGATGGCCAGGTGGATTATGTTATGCAGCGGGTTGACCTCGAAGATGATCAGGTTGGTGCCTTCGGTGGAGAAGAAGCCGACCCCCGAGGTCACAGCGAAGCCGACGATACCCACCAGCAGGTAGACGGCTCCGAAAACTGTGGCGACAAGTCGGTTGGGTGAATTGCGCATTGCCCATTTCCTTCCGGTTTGAGCCGGGGCTGTTTCCCCGGCCTGTTTTGCGGAGTCCAGGGCGGACCCCTCGGAAGCAATTCGGGCCTGGTGTGCGCTTGGATGGGTGGCGCTCAGATCGGGGTCAGGCCTTTGGCCGGAGCTTGATGGTGACCAGCTTGAGATCGTCCTTGCCGGCGAAGCGGTACACGAGTTCGATCTCCTTGCCAGGGCATTTGATGAGCCCGGCGACATCCGCGATGTTGTTCTCGTTCTGCGTGCTGACTTTGAGGTCGTCGTAGGCCGTGGTGCAGGCCGGTTCCAGCTGAAGGCTCTTGACGCCCGAAGCGAATTCCTCGCGGCTCAGCTGCTCTTTGAGGCTGGGGTCCATGTAGTCGTTATAGGCCTTGTCGGTGTCGCCGGCGATGACCAGCTTGGTGAACCCGTCGGCGAGGTCCCCGGCCTGCCTTGTGGCCCCGCCCACAAGGTTCACCAGGAGCAGCACCCCGACGACCACCAGCAGGAGCACGCCTGCCACGATGCCCACCACAATCCAGAGGCCCTTCCGGCTTTTGGCTGGGGGCAGGCCGGGCAGGCCGAACGGCGAAGAAGGGAGCGCCCGCCGGCCAAGGGGTTGCCGCGGGCGGGATGGATACGGTCCAGCTTGCTCTGGTCCCGGCTGGTAGGGGCCGGGCTGGTGGGGGCCCGGCTGCGGGGGACCGGGCTGCTGCGGGGGGAGCGGGGGATTGCTCAAGGGTGGGCCTTTCCGGCACCGCACCAGCGGCGCTCCAACTAACGGGGGCACAGCCGGCGCCCGGTCACTTTTGTGGAATAGCCTATAGCGCCGGAGGCCCGGAACATCCATGTCGTCCCGTGGTTACGGCGTCTGTTCCGGTCAGTCTTCCGCTGAGTTGCGCTCAAGCAGTGGCTGTATCCGGAAAGGGATCAGTTCACCCATGGCCAGGGCCGTATCGGTCCTCTCGACGCCGTCGCAGGCCAGGATCTTCCCGTTGATCCGGAAGAGGTCCTCGGCGTCCAGTGCCACCACGCGCAGCAGCAGGTCCGCGGAGCCCGTCAGGCCGTAGCCCTCGAGGATCTCCGGCACGGCCGCCAGCTCCTCGGCGAGGGAGCCGAGCTTTTGCTGCTGGACATGCACCGAGATGAAAGCCATCAGCGGATAGCCCAGGGACACGGGGTTGATGCGCCGCTCGAACGACAGGAAAGCGTGCTTCTTCTCGAGCTGGGCCATCCGCGCCTGGACGGTGTTGCGGGAAAGCCCAAGCCTCTGGGCCAGGGCCACCACCGTGCGGCGGGGGTCCTGCGCCAGGGCGGAGAGCAGCCGGGTGTCTGTGCCATCCAAAGCTTGCATAATGCGCAAGGCTAGCACGGTCTGAGTCTGCCAGACAGTGCATTGTGCTCAGTTTTGGCCGCAGTGGTTGTACCACCTGAACATTGTGAGTATGGTCACAATTAACCGGGGCAAAGGCGCCCGGGAGGCCGGAATGCGGCGGTATCACAAGTCCTGCCGCTGGATGGTTACACGACGTCAGAAGGTTGCGGCAACAGTGGTGACAGACGATGCGGCCCAGGGCGGAACAGCCGCCGGCCGGGACAACAAGACAGGGCACCAGGGTGGCGCTGGCCACAGCATGGTCCAGCTGATTACCCCCGCGGGGGAGCGCGTCAGCCATCCGGAGTATGACCCCTGGGTCAAGGACGTATCAGACGAGCAGCTGTGCTCGCTTTACCAGGATCTGGTGGTGATCCGGCGGATCGACAAAGAGGCCACCGCGCTGCAGCGGCAGGGCGAACTGGGCCTCTGGCCGCCGCTCTTGGGCCAGGAGGCCTCGCAGGTGGGGTCCGTGCGGGCGCTGCGGGATGACGACTTTATTTTTCCGAGCTACCGCGAGAACGGTGTGGCGTACTGCCGCGGGGTGGACCTGAAGGACATCCTGCGTGTCTGGCGCGGCGCAGCTTCCGGCGGCTGGGATCCATACAAGTTCAACCTGGCCATCCCGCAGATCGTCATTGGCGCCCAGACCCTGCATGCCACCGGCTACGCCATGGGAATCCAGAACGACGGTGCCGATTCCGCTGCCATCGTCTATTTCGGCGACGGCGCCACCAGCGAGGGCGACGTCAGCGAGGCCATGGTCTTCGCCGCCAGCTACCAGGTCCCGCTGGTGTTCTTCTGCCAAAACAATCACTGGGCCATCTCCGAACCGGTGCGCGTCCAGTCCCATACCCAGCTTGTGGACCGCGGGACCGGATTCGGCCTCCCCAGCATGCGGGTGGACGGCAACGACGTGCTGGCGGTCATGGCGGCCACCCGGGTCGCCCTCGACCGGGCCCGCCGGGGCGGCGGTCCCACGTTCATCGAGGCCGTCACCTACAGGATGGGCCCCCATACGACGGCGGATGATCCCACCCGCTACCGCGACCCCAATGAGCTCGAGGACTGGGCAGCCAAGGACCCGATCGGCCGCGTCCATGCGCTGCTGGACCGGAAGGGCCTGTTCACCGAAGAGTTCGAAACCAGCGTGCGGACCAAGGCAGACGCCGTCGCCCGTGACCTGCGAGCCGGCTGCGTGGGCATGCCGGACCCCGAACCCCTCGACGTCTTCAAGCACGTCTACAGCACGCCCAATTCCTGGCTGGACCGCCAGCAGGACCACTACTCCCGTTACCTTGCCTCCTTCGGCGATCCCGAAGCGGCAGCACAAGAAGAAGGTGCACGCTGATGACGCAGATGACCTTTGCGCGGGCAATAAACTCCGGCCTCCGCAGATCCCTCGACAACGATCCCAAAGTGATCCTCATGGGCGAGGACATCGGCACGCTGGGCGGCGTGTTCCGCGTGACCGACGGCCTGCAGAAGGACTTCGGCAAGCACCGCGTCGTGGATACGCCGCTGGCGGAGTCCGGCATTGTGGGCACAGCGGTTGGCCTGGCCTACCGCGGGTACCGGCCCGTGGTGGAAATCCAGTTCGACGGCTTCGTCTACCCCGCGTTCGACCAGATTGTGTCCCAGGTTGCGAAGATGCATTACCGCAGCCGCGGCACCGTGAAAATGCCCATCACCATCCGTATTCCCTTCGGCGGCGGCATCGGATCGCCCGAGCACCACTCCGAGTCGCCTGAGGCCTACTTCGCGCACACGGCGGGCCTGCGTGTCGTCACCCCGGCCAGCCCGCAGGATGCCCACACCATGATCCAGCAGGCCATTGCCTGCGATGACCCCGTCGTGTTCTTTGAACCCAAGCGGCGGTATCACGACAAGGGTGAGGTGGATGAGGCACTGGATCCCAATTCGGCCCCGCCGATGGGGCAGGCCCGCGTGGTTACGGACGGCGCCGACGTCACGCTTGTGGCGTACGGGCCTTTGGTGAAGACTGCCCGCGATGCCGCTTCGGCGGCCGCGGATGAGGGCGTCTCGGTCGAGGTTATTGACCTGCGGTCCCTGGCGCCGGTGGATTTCGCCACCGTGGAGGCGTCGGTCCGGAAGACGGGCAGGCTGGTGGTCACCCACGAGGCCGGCCAGTCGGGCGGTCTCGGTGCCGAGGTTGCCGCCAGCATCACCGAGCGGTGCTTCTACCACCTGGAGGCGGCACCGGTCCGCGTCACAGGGTTCGACGTGCCGTACCCCTATTCGAAGGTGGAGATGCACCACCTGCCGAGTCTGGACCGGATTCTCGACGGCGTCGACCGCGCGCTGGGCCGGCCGAATTCGCTGAGCGGGCTGGAAGGATGACCGCCACCATGATCAAGGAATTCCGGCTGCCCGATCTCGGCGAAGGACTGACCGAATCCGAAATCGTCAGCTGGAAGGTGGGGGTCGGGGACACCGTCAGCCTGAACCAGATCATCGCCGAGGTGGAGACTGCCAAGGCAGTGGTGGAGCTGCCCTCACCGTTCGCGGGCGTGATCACGGCCCTGCATGAACAGCCGGGAACGGTCGTGGAGGTGGGCAAACCGATCGTCTCATTCGAGGTAAAGGACGACGCCGGTAACCAGCCCGGCGCCCCCGCGCCGGCTGAGGCGGCGCTCCCCAAGAGGGAGCCCAACCTCGTCGGGTACGGCGCCGTCGTCGAAAGCACCGGCCGTCCGGTCCGGCGGCAGCGCACCCTGGTGGAGCCCGCCGCCCCGGTTGAGGCCGTTGAAAGCAATGCCCCGCCGGTTGAGCATGTCCAAACGGGGCACGCCGAAACCAGGGGGCGGGACACCAGCCCCGCCGAGCGGCCCCGTTCCACGCCGCCCGTCCGGAAGCTGGCCAAGGACCTTGGCGTGGATCTGGAACGGGTGACGGGGACCGGCTCCGGCGGGCTGATTACCCGTGACGACGTTCGCAATTTCGTGGGCGGCGGGGACCTGCCCGCAGCCGCCCAGGAGCTGGCGGCGCAGGAGGCGGCACCCCGGACCGTGCCCGCACAGGGTGAGCGCGAGGTGCGTACGCCCATCAAGGGTGTCCGCAAATACACTGCCGCCGCCATGGTCAGCAGTGCCTTCACGGCGCCGCATGTGACGGAGTTCCTGACGGTCGACGTCACTCCGGCCATGGAGCTGCTGGCCAGGCTGAAGGAAAGCAAGCCCTTTGCCGGCCACAGGCTCACCCCGCTGACCCTCGTGGCCAAGGCCGTCCTGATCGCCCTGCGGCGCAATCCGGGCCTGAATGCCAAGTGGGACGAGGCCAACCAGGAGATCGTTCAGTTCAACTACGTGAACCTCGGCATCGCGGCCGCCACCCCGCGCGGGCTCACGGTTCCCAACATCAAGGATGCCGACCGCCTGACGCTCCTCGACCTCTCCACGGCGCTCGCGGAACTGACGGACGCGGCCAGGGCCGGCAAGACCAGCCCGGAAGACCTCTCCGGCGGCACCATCTCCATCACCAACATAGGTGTCTTCGGGATCGACGCCGGCACTCCCATCCTCAATCCGGGCGAGGCCGCGATCCTCGCCGTGGGCGCCGTACGCAAGACGCCCTGGGAGTACCAGGACCAGGTCGCGCTCCGGCAGGTCATGACGCTGAGCCTGTCCTTCGACCACCGGCTGGTGGACGGAGAACAGGGATCCAGGTTCCTGGCCGATGTCGGAGCCCTCCTCGCGGATCCCGGCATGGCCTTCGCGATGGCGTAGCCGCAGCCTTTACCCAAGGAATCCCGGGGTGGCATGGGCCGTCAGCGGGTGACCGGCCCGCAGGACTACTCGGCGAGCGGGCTTGTTGTCACCAGCAGGGCCGCCAGGGCCATGTTCTCCAGGAGCGGGCGTGCCGACCTGATGGCCACCCGCCGGCCGTGGGTGCGGACAGAGTGCGGCGTGGAGTTGATCAGGCCGAAGGTGGCGTGGGCGCGCATGCGGAGGTCCGCTGTGTCGGTGGTGCCGTGGATGCCTGCCAGCACGTCCACCCACACTTCCACGTAGCTGCGCTGCAGCGCCCGCACCTGTGTCTGGTCCTCGCTGGCCAGGTTGCTGAAATCCCTGTCCTGCACGCGGATCACGTCGGGGTTGCTGAGGGCGAAGTCCACGTGGAACTGCACCAGCCGGGCCAGTGCCGCGGAGGGGTCGGCGGCGTCGGCAACCACGTGGCGGCCGCCGTCAAGCAGATCCTGGCTGACGGTGAGCAGCAGCGCGCCCAGCACGGCCTGCTTTCCGGGGAAGTGGCGGTACACGGCGGGTCCGCTCACGCCAGCCGCGGCGCCCAGGTCCTCGAGTGAGACCCGGTTGAAGCCGTTCACAGCAAAGAGCGTGGCCGCAGCGGACAGGAGCGCCTGCCGGCGGGACTCCTTCGCCCGGCTGCGCTGCGTGGGGACGGGCGCGTCATGGCCGGCGGGGGCCTGGGCAGGAGCTGTGAGCTCTCCGTGATCTGTGGTGGGCACATTTCCTCCTCGGAACCCAAGAACTCTACCAACATCCTGTGTTGGACATCACAGTTACTAGAGACTAACCTAAACTCAGTTACGAGGCACTAACCGAAATGTGGCAGGACTGCCGCCGGAAATGCCCGGGAATGGAAGCGGTCAATGGAGACACTCGTCAGCCGGCTGGACACGACCGGCAGCGCCTTCGAGGCCAACAGCCTCGCGCAGCGCGCGCTCGCCGATGAGCTGCGGAAGCGTCTTGCCGCCACAGCCCTCGGCGGTCCGGAAAAATCCCGCGAGCGGCACATGGCCCGCGGCAAGCTGCTGCCCCGGGAGCGGATCGACCGCCTTCTCGACGACGGCAGCCCCTTCCTGGAGATCGCCCCGCTGGCCGCGAACGGCATGTACAACGACGATTCGCCCGGCGCCGGCATCATCACCGGCATCGGCCTGGTGCACGGCCGCCACGTGCTGGTGATTTCCAACGACGCCACCGTCAAGGGCGGCACGTACTATCCCATGACGGTGAAGAAGCACCTCCGGGCCCAGGAGATCGCGCTCGAGAACCGGCTGCCGTGCATCTACCTCGTAGATTCCGGCGGGGCCTTCCTTCCCAAGCAGGACGAGGTTTTCCCTGACCGCGACCACTTCGGCCGGATCTTCTACAACCAGGCCAGGATGTCGGCGGCCGGGATTCCCCAGATCGCTTCCGTGATGGGCTCCTGCACCGCAGGCGGCGCCTACGTTCCCGCGATGAGCGATGAAACGGTGATCGTCCGCAACCAGGGCACCATCTTCCTGGGCGGGCCGCCCCTCGTGAAGGCGGCCATCGGAGAGATCGTCAGCGCGGAGGAACTCGGGGGCGGTGACGTGCATTCCCGGATCTCCGGCGTTACGGACCACCTCGCCGAAAACGACGAACATGCCTTGCAGATCGTCCGCGACATCGTCGCCACGCTGCCTGGGCCCGCCGCGCCCGCCTGGGACGTGGACGCCGCTGTCGAACCCGTTGCCGGGCCTGGACAGCTCTACGGAGCCGTGCCCACGGACGTCAACACGCAGTACGACGTCCGCGAGGTGATCGCCCGGCTGGTGGACGGCAGCCGCTTCCACGAGTTCAAGAAAAACTATGGCCCCACCCTGGTGACCGGCTTCGCCAGGCTTCACGGACATCCCGTGGGCATCGTGGCCAACAACGGGGTGCTGTTCAGCGAGTCTGCACTCAAGGGCGCCCACTTCATTGAGCTGTGCGACCAGCGCGGCATTCCGCTGCTCTTCCTGCAGAACATTTCCGGCTTCATGGTGGGCAAGGACTACGAGCAGGGCGGGATCGCCAAGAACGGCGCCAAGATGGTCACCGCGGTGGCCACGACGCGGGTGCCAAAGCTGACCGTGGTGATCGGCGGGTCCTTCGGAGCGGGCAACTACTCGATGTGCGGCCGGGCCTATTCACCGCGCTTCCTGTGGATGTGGCCGGCCAGTCGGATCTCGGTCATGGGGGGCAACCAGGCCGCAAGCGTCCTGGCCACCGTCAAGCGCGATCAGTTCGAGGCGGCCGGGCAGGAGTGGTCCGCCGAGGACGAGGAGGCGTTCAAGGCCCCCATCCGCCAGCAATACGAGAACCAGGGCAGCCCTTACTACTCAACCGCGAGGCTGTGGGACGACGGCGTCATCGACCCCGCGGACACCCGCATCGTGCTGGGCCTGGCGCTCGACGTCGTGTCCCGAGTCCCGCTGCCGGAGACCTCCTTCGGCCTCTTCCGGATGTGAGCCTGAGATGACTGGCGAACCAATGTTCCGTACCGTCCTCGTGGCCAACCGCGGCGAGATTGCCTGCCGGGTGATCAGGACGCTGCGATCCATGGGCATCCGTTCGGTTGCGGTCTACAGCGATGCCGACGCCGGTGCCCGCCACGTGCGCGACGCCGACGCCGCCGTCCGGATCGGCCCCGCCGCCGCGGCCCAGAGCTACCTCAGCATCGACGCGATCATCGGGGCCTGTCGGGACACGGGCGCCCAGGCCGTGCACCCCGGCTACGGCTTCCTCAGCGAGAACGCCGACTTCGCCCGGGCTCTGAAGGACGCCGGCATCGCCTTCATCGGCCCCGGGGTCGAGGCCCTGGAGGTCATGGGGGACAAGATCCGCTCGAAGAACCACGTGTCCGGATATGGGGTTCCGGTGGTCCCCGGGATCGCCGAACCCGGCATGACTGATGAGGAGCTCATCGCCGCAGCCCCGGCCGTGGGCTTCCCCCTGCTGATCAAACCCTCGGCGGGCGGCGGCGGCAAGGGAATGCATGCAGTGCAGCGCCCGGAGGACCTGCCGTCCGCGCTGGCCACCGCCAGGCGCGTGGCTGCGAGCGCGTTCGGGGACGACAACCTGTTCCTGGAACGACTGGTGACCTCCCCCCGGCACATTGAGGTGCAGGTCCTGGCCGATACTTTCGGCAACGTCATCCACCTGGGGGAGCGTGAGTGCTCCCTGCAGCGGCGGCACCAGAAGGTCATCGAGGAAGCGCCGTCACCGCTGCTGGAATCCCTGCCCGACGGCGAGGCAGTCCGCGCGAAGATCGGCGAGGCCGCGTGCCAAACGGCCCGCAGCGTCCACTACACCGGCGCCGGCACCGTGGAGTTCCTGGTTTCGGACGATTCGCCGGACGAGTTCTTCTTCATGGAAATGAACACCCGCCTCCAGGTGGAGCATCCGGTGACGGAAATGGTCAGCGGCATCGACCTCGTCGAATGGCAGGTGCGCATCGCCGCCGGTGAGGTGCTCACCGTCGGGCAGGACGACGTCGAACTTAACGGCCATGCCGCGGAAGCCCGCGTGTACGCCGAGACTCCGGCCCGGAACTTCCTGCCGTCCTCGGGCGAGGTGGTGCTCCTCGACGAAGACGGTGGCCTTTTCACGCCCCCAGGCGCCCCGGACGTCCAAAGCCAGGGCGTGCGGATCGACTCGTCGCTGCTGCCGGGGCTGGAAATCTCCAGCGACTACGACCCCATGCTGTCCAAGGTCATCGCCTGGGGAACGGACCGCAAGGCCGCCCTGGACAAGCTGGACGCGGCGCTGGAGGGGTACACCGTCCTTGGCATCGACACCAATGTGGAATACCTGCGGCTCCTGATTAACGACGATGATGTCCGGGCCGGCCGCTTGGACACCACGCTCATTGACCGCAAGATGCCGGAGCTGGAGTTCCGGGAGATCGGCGACACCGAACTCACGGCGGCCGCGCTCCGGCTGTGGCTTGGCGCCGTCGGGGCCGCTGCCCCCGAGGGACGGACAAGGGTCCGGGCGCCCTGGGACAGTGCCCGGGGCTGGCGTCTCGGCGCCCCCGCCGCCTGGCGGATCAGCTTCGGCCTTCCCGGCGGTGCCATGGCCACCGTTGCCATCACCCCGCAGGCCATCACCCCGCCGGGCATCACCCCGCCGGGCGACGGCGACGCAGATGCTGGCCACGCCCTGATCCGCGTCGACGATGGGCCGGAGCGCGCGGTGCGGGTCCCCGGGCAGGCGAGGGCCGGCGTTATCACGTTCGAGATGGAGGGCCAGCAGCACACCTTCGCCATCGGTGAATCCCGGGACCCCCATGCCGGCACCGGAAACCGCCGGGACGTGCGCCCGCGGCATTTGTATGTGGGCAGCGGCGGCTGGTCCTGCGGGCTCGAAGTCCTCACCCGCGAATCCCGCCTGGAGCGGGTCCTGGCCGCCGTCGAGCGCGAACAAGGCGCCGCCGATCCGGAAGTCCGCTCACCCATGCCCGGAACCGTCGTCGCAGTGCTTGTGAGTGACGGCGATCAAGTGACTGCAGGCCAGGCGCTGGTGTCCGTGGAGGCCATGAAGATGGAGCACCAGCTCGTGGCCGAGGTCCCGGGCACCGTCCATATCAGCGTCGCCACGGGCGATCTGGTCAAGGCCGACCAGGTCGTCGCCACCATTCACGCGGCCGCCCCCGAAGCGGAACAGCGCGCAATCCAGGATCCAGCAGAAGAACGTAAGGAGGCCTAGCCATGGCCGATTTTGACCTCAGTGAGGAATACCAGGACCTCAGCAAGACTGTCCGCGAGTTCGCCGACGAGGTGGTGGCCCCCGTCTCCACCAAGCACGACGAGGAACACAGCTTCCCCTATGATGTGGTCTCGCAAATGGCGGACATGGGGCTGTTCGGCCTGCCGTTCCCGGAGGAATACGGCGGCATGGGCGGCGACTACTTCGCGCTTGCCCTCGCCCTGGAACAGCTGGGGCGGGTGGACCAGTCCGTGGCCATCACGCTGGAGGCAGGCGTGTCTCTTGGCGCCATGCCCGTTTACCGCTTCGGCACCGAGGCCCAGAAGCAGGAATGGCTGCCGCTGCTCGCCTCGGGAAAGGCGCTCGCCGGCTTCGGCCTTACGGAACCGGAGGCCGGCTCCGACGCCGGTGGCACGAAGACCGCGGCGCGGCTGGAGGGCAACGGGGACGCAAAAAACTGGGTCATCAACGGCAACAAGGAATTCATCACCAACTCGGGAACGGACATCAGCAAGCTGGTGACCGTCACCGCCGTCACGGGTCAGCAGGAACGCAAGGATGGCAGCCTTAAGAAGGAAATCTCCACCATCCTGGTGCCGACTGACACGCCCGGCTTCAAGGCGGAGAAGGCGTACAACAAGGTGGGTTGGAACGCCTCGGACACGCATCCGCTGACGCTGCGGGACGTCACCGTTCCCGAGGCGAACCTGCTGGGGGAGCGGGGCCGCGGTTACGCCAACTTCCTGTCCATCCTGGACGAGGGCAGGATCGCGATCGCTGCCCTGGCCACCGGCGCGGCGCAGGGATGCGTGGATCTCTCCGTCCGCTACGCCAAGGACCGGAGCGCCTTCGGGACCAATATCGGCAAGCACCAGGCCATCGCCTTCAAGATCGCCCGCATGCAGGCACGGGCCCATACGGCCCGTCTTGCGTACTACGATGCGGCGGCCCGGATGCTCGCCGGCAAGCCGTTCAAGACGCAGGCGGCCATAGCTAAGATGGTCGCAGGCGAGGCGGCCATGGACAATGCGCGGGATGCCACCCAGGTATTCGGCGGCTATGGCTTCATCAACGAGTTCACTGTGGCGCGCCACTACCGGGACTCCAAGATCCTGGAGGTCGGTGAGGGCACCACGGAGGTCCAGCTGATGCTGATCGCCCGGGAACTGGGGCTGTAACAGGCCCGTCGCCGTGTCTGTCGAGAGTCTGTGGAGACGCCGAAAGGATCAACGATGATTGACAAGGTTGTTGCCAGCGCTGACGAAGCAGTCGCCGACATACCAGACGGCGCGTCGCTGGCCGTCGGGGGTTTTGGGCTGTGCGGGATCCCGGTGGCGCTCATCGATGCCCTCCACCGCCACGGCACCAAGGACCTGGAGACCGTCAGCAACAACTGCGGCGTGGACGACTGGGGCCTGGGCATCCTCCTCCGGGACGGCCGGATCCGCCGGACTGTCAGCTCGTACGTGGGGGAGAACAAGGAGTTCGCCCGGCAGTACCTCGCCGGCGAACTGGAGGTGGTCCTGACCCCGCAGGGCACCCTGGCCGAGAAGCTTCGCGCCGGCGGCGCCGGCATCCCCGCCTTCTACACGAAAGCGGGCGTGGGGACCCAGGTGTCCGACGGCGGCCTGCCGCAGAAATATGACGCCCACGGCGGCATCGCCATCGCCTCGCCGGCCAAGGAAGTGCGGAGCTTCGACGGGGTAGATTACGTCCTCGAGGAATCCCTCACCCCCGACTACGGCCTGGTCCACGCCTGGAAGGGTGACCGCCACGGGAACCTGGTCTTCCATGCCACGGCCATGAACTTCAACCCGCTCTGCGCCATGGCCGGCCGGATCACCATCGCGGAGGTGGAGGAACTCGTGGAGCCGGGCGAGCTGGATCCCGAACACGTGCACCTGCCCGGCATCTTCGTCCAGCGGGTGGTGGTGGTCCCCGAATCCGAGAAGCGCATTGAGAAGCGGACGGTAGCGCTGTCCGCGGCGGCCGCAGGCCAGCCGGGTACTGCCGGTACCGAAGGAACCACCGCCGCCGCAGGCACCACCGGCACCACCGAACAGGCAGGAGCGTAGCCATGGACCTGAACAGCGCAGAGGGGCAGCCGCCCCGCCCCGAGGCCGTCCGCCACGAATACCGCCGGGCCGCCTCATCGCATCCGGAAGGCAAGGGCTGGACACGCAACGAGCTCGCCGCCCGCGTGGCGCAGGAGCTGAGCAACGGCCAGTACGTCAACCTCGGCATCGGCATGCCCACCCTGATCCCCAACTACATCCCGGCCGGCGTCGAGGTGGTTCTGCACTCCGAGAACGGCATCCTCGGCGTTGGGCCCTACCCTCGCGAGGACGAGGTGGATCCGGACCTGATCAACGCCGGCAAGGAGACCGTCACCGTCAACAAGGGCGCGGCGTTCTTCGATTCCGCGCAATCCTTCGGCATGATCCGCGGCGGCCACGTGGATGTGGCCGTGCTCGGCGCGATGGAGGTGGCAGCCAACGGGGACCTCGCCAACTGGATGATCCCCGGAAAGATGGTCAAGGGGATGGGCGGCGCCATGGACCTGGTCTTCGGCGCCAAAAAAGTGATTGTCATGATGGAGCACGTGGACCGCAGCGGGAAGCCGAAGATCGTGGACCGCTGCTCGTTGCCGCTGACGGGCAAGGCCTGCGTGGACCGGATCATCACCGACCTCGCAGTCCTCGACGTCACCCCTGACGGCCTGGTCCTGCGCGAACTCGCCCCCAACGTGTCGGCGGAGGATGTTGCCGCGGCCACCGGCGCGGAGCTGTACGAGGAAGACCAGGAACTCACCGTATGAGCGCCGGTTCGGCAGACTCCACCACCGGCAGCGGCCGCGTCGTCGAGCAGCGCGGGCTCTACTTCGACGAACTCGAGGAAGACGTCGTCTACGCCCACCGCCCCGGCCGGACCGTCACGGAGTCAGACAACGTGCTGTTCACCACCATGACCATGAACACGCAGGGGCTGCACCTGGACGCGGCCTGGAGTGCGGGGCAGCCCTTCGGCCAGCGGCTGGTCAACTCCATGTTCACGCTGGCTACTGTGGTGGGGCAGTCCGTCGGCCAGCTGACGCAGGGCACCATCATTGCGCAGCTGGGGTTGACGGACGTCTCCTTCCCGCACCCGCTGTACCACGGTGACACGCTCTATACGGAGACGGTCATCACCGGCAAACGGTTATCCGGGTCACGGCCCGGGCAGGGCGTGGTCACCATGCAGCACACCGGCCGCAACCAGGACGGAACCGTGGTGGCACTGGCCACGCGGAGCTGCCTGATGTGGACGCGCGAGGCGCACATAGAGGCGCGGCGGGGGAAATAATCGGACAATGAAGCTATGACTTTTGTGATGGGCCCCGCCCTCCTTTTCTGCCCTGCCGACCGTCCCGAACGCTTCCAAAAGGCCGCCGAGCGCGCCGACGCCGTCATCCTGGACCTCGAGGATGCCGTGGCGGCGCCGGACAAGCAGCGGGCGCGGGGCGCCATCCTGGCCCAGCTCGGCGGCTCCGGCGAGGGGCCGGAGCTCGACCCCAGCCGGACCATCATCAGGATCAACCCGGCCGGCACCGAGGACTTCGGGAAGGACCTGCACTGCCTGGCCCACACGCCCTACCGCACCGTCATGCTCGCCAAGGCGGAGAGCGCCAACCAGCTCAGGGCCCTGCCGGACTTCCACGTGATTGCCCTGTGCGAGACGGCCGCGGGGGTGGTCCACGCACCTGCCATCGCCGCTGAACCCAACGTGGTGGCCATGATGTGGGGAGCGGAAGACCTGCTCGCCTCCCTCGGCGGCACATCCAGCAGGAACGACGACGGCGGCTACCGCGCCGTCGCACTGCACGCCCGCTCCTCCGTGCTGCTGGCAGCCGGAGCCGCCGGCAAGCAGGCCGTCGATGCTGTCTACGTGAACATTCCGGACCTTGACGGGCTTGCGGCGGAGGCCCGGGATGCCGCCGCCTCCGGGTTCGGCTCCAAGGCCTGCATCCACCCCAGCCAGGTGAACGCAGTCCGGGCCGCCTACGCACCGTCGGGCGAGGACGTGGCCGCCGCCACCCATCTGCTGGAGGCGGCAAAGGAAGCCGGGACCGGCGTGTTCCAGTACCAGGGCCGGATGATCGACGGCCCCATCCTTCGGCACGCGGAGTCGGTGCTCCGCAGGGCCCGGTAGCCCCACGCGGCGAAACAGCCCCGCACAGTCAAGCAGCCCCGCAGCCAGGCTGCCCGACAGAGCCCGGCAGCCGCCGTCGGCCCGCTGTCTGCCGGAAGGCGTATGTCCGGCAGCGATTATTTGCCTCTCCGTAGCGAAATGGGCGGGATCGCCTCGTAAAGCGGCGTCCGGATCCAGCGCTGGCCGGTTTCCCGGAACTCCGCCCGGGTGGCGAACCGGTAGAGGTAGGTGCGGGCGCGCACCCAGCGGGGGCGTTCGCCGTCGAACGGGTCGTAGCGCAGCAGCCGCAGCATGGCTGCGTCCGCCTCGAGCAGCTTGCCGAGGAAGGCGTAGAACCATTCCTCGTGCACCGTCCGCAACGGCAGGAACCACATAAGCCAGTCCAGCCGCAGATGGTAGGGTGCCCACTGGCGGGGGAGCCGGTGCACCTCCCCGGGCTTTCCCTTGAAGCCGTACTCGCGCCAGTCAGCTGCCGCGTCCGGCTCCTCGTCGAGGGTGCCCTCCACCGCCACCTCGATGCGCTGCTTAGTCACCGTGCCGAAGGCGCCGTACGTGTTCACCAGCTGCCAGCGGTTGAAGCTGGCGTTCATCAGCTGGTACTGGGAGAACAAATTGCGGATGGGCCAGTAACTGAGGACCACCAGGAGCAGCGACGCGGCCAGCGTAATGAGAAGCCACCACAGGGGAGTCTCACCGGTTTTGTGCCAGTCCAGCGGAATGACCGGGAGCACCGTGTGCGCCACAGTATCGCTGACTCCGGCGAAGGCCAGCACGATCGCTATCCAGTTCAGCCAGGCGAAGTTTCCGCTGGCCACCAGCCACAGCTGGGTGAAGATGATGATGCCCGCCGCGATGCTGCCCAGCGGCTGGGGAGCGAAGAGGAAGAACGGCACCACCAGTTGGGCGAAGTGGTTGCCCACCACCTCCAGCCGGTGGAAGGGCTTCGGCAGCAGATGCGCCTGCCGGCTTAGGGGGCCGGGCATCGGCTGGGTCTCGTGGTGGTAGTACAGCGCCGTGAGGTCGCGCCACTCCCGGCCGCCGCGGATCTTGATCATGCCGGCACCGAATTCCAGCCGGAACACCAGCCAGGCCACGAGGATCAGGACAGTCCGGGGCGGGTCGGTCTGGTCTGATCCCAGGAAGGCCACTGTGAAACCGGCCTCCAGGAGCAGCATCTCCCAGCCGAACCCGTAGAACGTCTGGCCCACGTTGACCACCGACATGTACAGCAGCCACAGCGCCAGGAACGCGATCAGCGGCAGCCAGGGCGGGCCCAGCTGGGGGAGACCGAGGACCAGGACACCGGAGATGACCAGACCCACGGCGCAGACGGCCCGGAACAGCCGGTCCGAGTAGCGCCAGCGGAACAGCGTGGGTCTGCGCATCCGGCTGAAGGATTTCAGGTAGTCCGGAACTGGAAGGAGTCCGCGCTCGCCGAGAAGGGCGGGGAACTGGTTGAGGGAGGAGAGGAACGCAACGAGATAGAGTGCGGCGACACCGCGCTGCAGCACCTGCCGGGCGAATTCATAGTCCGGCGCATCGAACCATGCGGCCCAGTCCACGGGCACCACGTTACCCCGGCGCGGAAGCGCGTCAAGGTGCCGCCGGGTGCCCTTAATGGCCCAACCGCTCCGGTCCGCCGCGTCCGCCGGCCACCGGCGGTGCGGGATACTTAAGGCATGCAGACTCCCGGCTCCAGCCGTCCAGCCAGCCAGCCGCGCACCATCGTCATTCTTGGATCCACCGGTTCCATTGGCACCCAGGCGATTGACGTCGTCGACGGCGCCCCGCACCTGTTTGAGGTCGTGGCGCTGAGCGCCGGGGGCGGCAACCTCGAACTTCTTGCCCGGCAGGCCGTGCACACGCGTGCCGGTGCCGTGGGCATCGCCGAAGGCGATCCCGGACGCCTCCGGGACCTGATCAACGACGCCGCCCGTGCGGCCGGGCTGCGGGAGTACCGTCCCGAGATCATCGCCGGCCCCGATGCCTCAACCACGATCGCCGCAGTGAAGGCCGACGTGGTGCTCAACGGCATCACGGGCTCGATCGGGCTGGCGCCCACGCTCGCCGCGCTCGAATCCGGTGCCACCCTGGCGCTGGCCAACAAGGAATCCCTGATCGTTGGCGGTTCCCTGGTCAAGGCCGCCGCCGCGGACGGACAGATCGTGCCCGTTGACTCCGAGCACTCCGCCATTGCCCAGTGCCTCCGCTCCGGGACCGCCGCGGAGGTGGAGAAACTCATCCTCACTGCCTCGGGCGGCCCCTTCCGCGGCCGGACCCGCGAACAGCTCTTCGCGGTGACGCCCGAGGAAGCGCTGGCCCACCCCACCTGGGACATGGGTCTGATGGTCACCACCAACTCCGCCAGCCTGGTGAACAAGGGCCTTGAAGTCATCGAGGCGCACCTGCTGTTCGACATCCCGCTGGACCGGATCGACGTGGTGGTCCACCCGCAGTCCGTGATCCACTCGATGGTGCAGTTCGTGGACGGTTCCACCATCGCCCAGGCGTCGCCGCCGGACATGCGCCTGCCGATCGCGCTTGGCCTGGGCTGGCCGGACCGGGTTCCCAACGCCGCAGCCCCCTGCGACTGGACGCGTGCCACCAGCTGGACGTTCGAGCCGCTGGACTCCGCCGCGTTCCCGGCCGTCCGGCTGGCCAAGGACGCCGCACGGCAGGGAAGCACCTATCCCGCGGTGTTCAACGCCGCCAACGAGGAAGCGGTGACGGCTTTCCACGCCGGGCACATCCCGTTCACGCGCATCGTGGACACCATCGAGGCTGTCCTCAGCGAACACTCGGGTTCCTCCGGGCTGACGGTCGGATCCGTGCTCGATGCTGAGAAATGGGCACGTGCGCGCACCCATGAACGTTTAGCAGTGAGCAGTCTCTAGGAAGCAGTAGATCTGAAGCATGAGTCCCGTCATCCTCTTTATCCTTGGTGTCGTCTTTGTGGCGGTCGGCATCGCGGTGTCCATTGCGCTGCATGAGGTGGGCCACCTGGTGCCCGCCAAGCTGTTCAAGGTGCGTGTCACCAAGTACATGATCGGCTTCGGACCCACCCTCTGGTCGACCAAAAAGGGCGAGACCGAGTACGGCTTCAAGGCGCTGCCGCTGGGCGGCTACGTGTCGATGATCGGCATGTACCCGCCCAACAAGGAGGACGGTTCCGTGCGTCCGTCCAGCACCGGCATGTTCCAGACGCTGGCCAGCGAGGCCCGCTCCATGGCGCATGAGGATGTGGGACCAGGGGACGAGAACCGCGTGTTCTACCGGCTCCCGGTCTGGAAGAAGATCATCATCATGCTCGGCGGCCCGGCCATGAACCTGCTGATCGGCCTTGTGCTGACCGCAGTGCTGCTCATGGGCTTCGGCATTTCCGAGCCCACCACCACCATCGCCGATGTTTCCAAGTGCCAGGTGAAGGCGGGCGAGACCGTCGACCCCAATTCGGCGGACTGCAAACCAACGCCGGCAGCTGCGGCCCAGCTCAAGCCCAACGACGTCATCACCGCCTTCGACGGGAAACCCGTCACCAGCTGGGACCAGCTGACCGGCTGGATCCGTGCTTCGGCAGGCAAGGAAGTGTCCATCACCGTGGAGCGCAACGGCTCGCCGGTGACCAGCACCGTCACCCCTGTCCTGTCCGCACGCCCGGTGGTGGGAGCGGACGGGCGCCAGGCGAAGGACGACGCCGGAAAGCTCCTGTACCAGGACGTCGGCTTCCTGGGCATCGGTGCGCAGACCGCCCTGGTTCCCCAGCCGGCGTCGACCGTTTTGCCCATGGCAGGGGAGAACATCAAGCAGGTGGCCGGGGTGGTGCTCAACCTGCCGGCCCGGGTAGTCGGCGTCGCCAAGGCGGCGTTCAGCGAAGAACCCCGCGACCCCAACGGCCCCATCAGTGTGGTGGGCGTGGGCCGCGTGGCGGGCGAGGTGGCCGCCATGGAGCAAGTCCCCGCCCAGGCGCGGCTGGCCGCCTTGGTGGGACTGCTCGCCGGGCTGAACTTTGCCCTTGCCGTTTTCAACCTGATCCCGCTGCTCCCGCTGGACGGCGGACACGTCGCCGGCGCACTGTACGAGGCCGTGCGGCGGCGGGTGGCGAAGCTTTTCGGTAAACCCGATCCGGGCGCCTTTGACATCGCGAAGCTGCTGCCGGTGACCTACGTGGTGGCCGCGCTGCTCATGGGCATGGGCGCGCTGCTGATCTATGCGGACATCGTGAAGCCGGTGAATCTCTTCGGCTGATCTTGCCTAATCACCTTTTCATAGGTGATAATCAAAAATAAGCCCGAAATGATTGATTTGTAAATATAGGCCGGATACGGTTTAGCCATGTACGTTCTGACCATCGACCAGCGTGGCAGCACCAATGACGTGGACCGGGTGCCTGAGCTCCTCCGGGCCCTCGACAGCCATCATGGTGTCCGCTTCGAACGCTCCGTCGGCGACGAAGTGCAGGGCGTTCTGCACGACCCGGCCCTCGTGGTTGACGTGGCGCTGCATGCCCTGGGGAGCGGCCACTGGTATGTGGGAATCGGCGTGGGCCCGGGAACCCTGCCGCCGGAGGCCAGTCCGAGGGAAGGATCCGGACCCGCCTTCGTCGCCGCGCGCCGGGCCGTGGAACGGGCCAAGTCGGCGGCGAGCCATGTCCCTGCGGCAGTGGTTGCGGGGAGCCGCGACAGCGAGGCCGCCGCGGCGTGTGCCAACGCGGAGGCAGTGCTGCGGCTCGTCGGAAGGCTGGTGCAGGACCGGACGGAGGCCCAGTGGCGCGTAGTGGATGCCCTCCGGGCGAAGAGCGGGGACCGTTCCGGGCAGGGTCCTGGACGGCACGGACTGCAGAAACAGGTCGCCGGGGAACTGGGAATCAGTGAACAGTCGGTGAGCCGGGCCGTCCTCCGCTCGGGCTGGCAGGAAGAATGGGCGGCAAGGCCGGCGGCGGAATCGCTGCTGGCCGCCGCCCACCGCCTCACCTTAGGGAACGCCGTGCCTGAGAACCCCAGCCCTGGACGCGCCGGCTCCGGAAAACAGGACGGCGACGACAACCGAGGAGAACCGTGAACGCTGTCTGGATCGCAGCCGCCCTGCTGACGGCCGGGTTCGTGGGATGGCCCGTCACTGCGCTGGTTTTCCGGCTGGCCCGCACCATCGACGACAAAGCCGATGCCGCCGCGGGAGCGCGTCCGGACAGCGCAGACGATCCGTCCGCGGATGTGACAGTCGACGGCCCCGCCACTGCGGACAGCCCAGCTGCAACGGACAACCCGGCCGCAGGGGACAGGGCCAATACGGTGAACGGCGACATCACGGTGAATGCCGGCGGTGCTGCCGCGACGGCACCCGGAGGCGAGGTGCCGGCCACACGCATCCTCCGGGGCGGGGCCATCATCGGGGTGCTCGAGCGGCTGGCCGTCTGCCTGGCCATCCTGGCCGGCCAGCCCGTGGCCATCGCCTATGTGGTGGCCATCAAGGGCCTGGGCCGGTTCGCGGAACTGAAGGAAACGCCCGTGGCTGCGGAGCGCTTCATCATTGGCACTCTGGCCTCCATGCTCTGGGCGGCGGGCGTTGCCGCATTCACCAAGGTCGTGCTCCTCGGCTAGCCCGGCCGCGGGATAGGGTATCTCTATGACTGTTTTTGCTGTTGAGTACGTATACGACGCCGAGTCCTCCGAAACGCGCGCGGCCACCCGTCCCGCCCACCGCGAATGGACTGCAGGACTGGCGCAGGACGGCACGCTTCTTGCCAGCGGACCCTACGGCGACGGTGCGGGCGCCCTGCTCATTTTCAAGGCGGCTGACGAAGCTGCGCTCAACGAGCTCCTGCGGCAGGATCCTTTCGCTGCTGCGGGCGTGATTTCCGGCACCCGGACCACCGAATGGGCACCCGTGACCGGCCTCCTGGCTGAGCACGCAGCCTAGCCGCCCCGCACTACCGATTTTCGAATACAAGGAGTCCACGTGACCTCGGTCAGCCTGGGAATGCCATCCGCACCGCCGCCCGTTCTTGCCCCGCGCCGCAAGACGCGCCAGATCAAAGTGGGCTCCGTCGGCGTCGGTTCTGATTTCCCCATCAGCGTGCAGTCGATGACCACCACGCCCACCACGGACATCAACGCCACGCTGCAGCAGATCGCCGAACTGACTGCGTCCGGCTGCGACATCGTCCGCGTGGCGTGCCCGTCGGCCGACGACGCCGAGGCGCTGCCGATCATCGCGCGCAAATCGCAGATCCCGGTCATCGCGGACATCCATTTCCAGCCCAAGTATGTCTTCGCGGCCATCGAGGCGGGTTGTGCCGCCGTGCGCGTCAACCCGGGCAACATCCGCAAGTTTGACGACCAGGTCAAGGAGATCGCCGCGGCGGCCAAGGACCATGGCACGTCCATCCGCATCGGCGTGAACGCTGGATCGCTGGAGCCGGGCATCCTGAAGAAGTACGGCAAGGCCACCCCGGAGGCCCTGGTTGAATCGGCGGTCTGGGAAGCCTCGCTGTTTGAGGAGCACGGCTTCCACGACTTCAAGATCTCCGTCAAGCACAACGACCCCGTGGTCATGGTGGCGGCCTATGAAATGCTCGCCGAGAAGGGTGACTGGCCGCTGCACCTCGGCGTGACGGAGGCCGGCCCAGCCTTCCAGGGAACCATCAAGTCGGCCACGGCCTTCGGCGCCCTCCTTTCGCGCGGCATCGGCGACACCATCCGCGTGTCCCTCTCCGCGCCTCCCGTCGAGGAGATCAAGGTGGGCAACCAGATCCTGCAGTCGCTGAACCTGCGCCCCCGCAAGCTGGAAATCGTGTCCTGCCCCTCCTGCGGGCGCGCCCAGGTGGACGTCTACACCCTCGCCGAGCAGGTCACTGCCGGCCTGGAGGGCATGGAGATCCCGCTGCGCGTCGCCGTCATGGGCTGCGTCGTCAACGGTCCGGGTGAAGCACGGGAAGCCGACCTCGGCGTCGCCTCCGGCAACGGCAAGGGCCAGATATTTGTGAAGGGCGAGGTCATCAAGACTGTCCCCGAGAGCCAGATTGTTGAGACACTGATCGAAGAGGCCATGCGTATCGCGGAAGAGATGGGGGAGGCCGATGGCGAAGATGCTGTCAAGGGTAGCCCCGTGGTTAGCGTCTCATAAGGACGGCGCCGCGCCGGACGGTTCCACCGTCCGGGTACTGGGTGTTGCCGACACCCGTCAGCTGCGCGAACTGGCAGAGACGGATCCCGTCGCCAACGTGTTCATTCTGGCGCACCTGGAGTCAACGGACTCCGCCGCCCCCACCCCGGGCGGCGCCAACGTCCTGGGCGTTTTCGACGACGACGTGCTGGTGGGCGCCTGCTGGGCAGGCGCCAACCTGGTCCCGGTCCAGCTCGACCCGGAACTGGCCGGCCCGGTGGCCGCTGCGGCCCACCGCTCCGGGCGCCGGTACGCGTCGATTTTCGGACCGGCCGCCACGGTCCTTGCCCTGCACCGCCACCTGGAGGAGCTGGGCCACGTTGCCCACGAGGTGCGGCCCGACCAGCCGCTCATGACCATCACCGGCGCCCCGGCCGTGGAGCCGAACTGGGAGCTGGGGTATGGGCAGTACGCAGATTTTGATGCAATCCTCCCCGCATGTGCGGCGATGTTCGAGGAAGAGGTTGGCTACTCGCCCTACCTCGGCGGCCGCGACTTCTACAGCCGCCGGGTGGCGGGCCTGATCCGCCAGGGTCACTCCCTGGTCCACCTGAAGGACGGTGAAGTCGTCTTCAAGGCCGAGCTCGGTGCCGTCACCGCCGAAGTCACCCAGGTGCAGGGCGTATGGATGAATCCCAGCCACCGGGGACTCGGCCTGAGTGCGGGCTACATGGCGGCCGTCGTGCTGCTGGCCCAGAAAATGGCTCCCGTCACCAGCCTGTACGTCAATGACTACAATTCCCGGGCGCGGGCCACGTACGAACGTGTTGGCTTCCGGCAGGTGGGGACCTTCGCCACAGTTCTCTTCTAGCCGGTGCGGGCGCCGCCGGGCCTAAGCACTGAATTTGAATCGGTGACGGCTATCACATAGGTTCTTTCTAACCGCGTTTTCGGACTCGGGTGGTCTCTCAGAGAATTTGCGGCATGACCGGCCGCGGAGCCACGCCACCACAGGGATGACCAGCCGGAAACGGCCAGGGGCTTCACCTGCGGGGCGTGGCTTTTCTGTCCAGCGGGCACACGGCCGGAAACCTGTACCGCTGCCCAGCCGGTAGATTAGTACCCAGACAATCAGCACTTCCCCCAGAAACGGACACCTACCCGTGGTTCTTCGACTCTCCAAGCTTTTCCTGCGCACACTGCGTGAAGACCCCGCCGACGCCGAGGTGGCCAGCCACCGGCTGCTCGTGCGCGCGGGATACATCCGCCGTGCGGCTCCGGGCATCTACACGTGGCTGCCGCTGGGACTGAGCGTTCTGCGCAAGGTGGAGCAGATCATCCGCGAAGAGATGGCAGAAATCGGCGCCCAGGAAGTCCACTTCCCTGCGCTGCTTCCGAAGGAGCCCTACGAGGCGACCAACCGCTGGACCGAATACGGCGAAGGGCTGTTCCGGCTGAAGGACCGCAAGGGCGGCGACTACCTGCTCGCTCCCACGCACGAGGAGATGTTCACCCTCCTGGTCAAGGACCTGTACTCCTCGTACAAGGACCTGCCGCTGAGCATCTACCAGATCCAGAACAAGTACCGCGACGAGGCACGTCCCCGCGCAGGCCTCCTCCGCGGCCGGGAATTCATCATGAAGGACTCCTACTCGTTCGACGTCGACGACGCCGGGCTGGACGCCAGCTACTCCGCCCACCGGGCGGCGTACCTGAAGATCTTTGAGCGCCTGGGCCTGGAAGTCATCCCCGTGACGGCCACGGCAGGCGCCATGGGCGGCTCCCGGAGTGAGGAATTCCTGCACCCCACCGAGGTCGGCGAGGACACCTTCGTGCGCTCGGCCGGCGGTTACGCCGCCAACGTCGAAGCCGTGACCACCGTCGCGCCCGCCGAGATCGATTTCACCAACGCCCCGGCCGCGGTGATCCGGGACACCCCCAACACTCCCACGATCGAAACGCTCGTGGCTGCCTCCAATGAGCTCGCGCCGCGCAGCGAGGCCGACGGCGGCCCCTGGACCGCCGCCGACACGCTCAAGAACGTTGTTCTCGCCGTCACCCTGCCCACCGGGGAACGCCAGATCGTGGTCCTCGGTGTCCCCGGCGACCGCGGCGTCGACCTCAAGCGCGTCGAAGCCAACATCGGTGCCTACCTCCCGGTCGCCGGCGAAATCGCAGTGGAAGCCGCGGGCGAGGAGGACCTGGCCCGCAACCCGCTCATCGTGCGCGGTTACCTCGGCCCGGGCATGTCCCTGGACGAACCGCTGCTGGGCCTGGAAGGCGCCGCCAAGCTCCTGTACCTGGTGGACCCGCGCGTCGTGAACGGCACGGCCTGGATCACCGGCGCCAACATGGCGGGCAAGCACGTCTATGACCTTGTGGCGGGACGCGACTTCACCTGGGACGGCATCATCGAGTGCACCGAAGTGCGCGCCGGTGATGAAGCCCCGGACGGCTCCGGACCGCTCGAAATCGCCCGCGGCATCGAGATGGGCCACATCTTCGCGCTGGGCCGCAAGTACGCCGAGGCGCTGGAACTGAAGGTCCTGGACCAGAACGGGAAGCAGGTCGTGGTCACCATGGGTTCCTACGGCGTGGGGGTCACCCGTGCGGTGGCCGCGCTGGCCGAATCCAACCACGACGCCAAGGGCCTCGTCTGGCCCCGCTCCGTGGCGCCGGCCGATGTTCATGTCGTGGCCGTCGGCCGCGGCGAGGAGATCTTCGCCGCCGCTGAGCAGCTCGCCCTCGAGCTTGAAGGCGCCGGCCTGGACGTCATCTACGATGACCGGCCCAAGGTTTCCCCGGGCGTCAAGTTCGGCGACGCCGAGCTTGTCGGCGTGCCCACCATCCTGGCCGTCGGCCGCGGACTGGCGGACGGCGTCGTCGAAATCAAGGACCGCCGCAGCGGCGAGGCTGAAAACGTGGCCGTGGACAAGGCCGTTGACTACGTGGTCAACGCCGTCCGCAGCAACTGACGCCCGCCCGCTAAGTGGTTTCGGGGTTTGAGTCGATCCAGCTTGCCACTATCGTCCTGATAGTGGTGGCTGGCTTCTCCGCAGGCTGGGTGGACGCCGTCGTCGGCGGCGGCGGCCTGCTGCAGTTGCCGGCGCTGCTGCTCGTGCCGGGGATCACCCCGGTACAGGCGCTGGCCACCAACAAGATGGGCTCCATTTTCGGCACCACCACCAGCGCCGTGACCTACTATGGCCGCGTCCGGCCCGACCTGCGGACGGCCCTGCCAATGGCCGTGATCGCCCTTGCTGGCAGCTTTGGCGGTGCGCTGCTGGCGACCCGGCTGCCGGCGGAGGTGTTCAAGCCCATCATCGTGGTGGCCCTGGTGGCCGTCGCACTGTTCACCGCCCTCAAGCCCGACGCCGGACACCTCACCGAGCTGAGGCACGAAGGCCATACACACTATGTGGTGGCGTGCGCCATCGGCGCGGTGATCGGGTTTTACGACGGCCTGATCGGACCCGGCACCGGATCGTTCCTGGTGATCGCGCTGGTCTCGGCGATGGGATACGCGTTCCTGGAGGCAAGCGCCAAGGCGAAAATCGTCAACATGGCGACGAACGCCGGTGCGCTGATATTTTTCCTTCCGCACGGCTCCCTGCTCTGGGGAGTCGGCCTGCTGCTGGGCGCGGCGAACATGGCCGGGGGCTACCTCGGCGCGCGGACCGCCGTGAAGCAGGGCAGCAAGTTCGTGCGTGTCGTCTTCCTCGTGGTGGTTTTCGCCCTGATCGTCAAGCTCGCCTTCGACGTCTGGCAGGAGAACTTCGCCTGAGCCAAGCCCCGGTGAAGCGTGTCCTCGCGGGCAGCTCCGGGACGGCGTAGCATGCGTCTATGTCAGCCGGTGCGGAACCGTACCGGGATGCCCTGGCCGCAGCCGTCCGGCACGCCACGCGCTGGCTGGAAAGCCAGCCCAGCCGCCGGGTAGGTCCGCAGCAGGCAGCCCGGGAGCTTGCCGCAGCGTTCGACGGAGCGCTGCCACAGTCCGGCATGGCGCCGGCCGACGTGGTGGACTACCTGGCCAGCCACGCCGAACCGGGCCTGATGGCCATGCCGTCCGGACGCTTCTTCGGCTGGGTCATCGGCGGCACCCTCCCGGCCGCCATGGCGGCGGACTGGCTGGTCAGTTCCTGGGACCAGAACTCGGTGCTCCGCTACGCCACCCCAGCCACAGCCGCCATCGAGGATGCCGCCGGCCACTGGCTGCTGCAGCTGCTGGGCCTGCCGGAGGAGTCCGACGTCGGTTTTGTCACCGGAGCCACCATGGCCAACTTCACCGGGCTGGCGGCCGCCCGGTGGCGGCTCCTCAAGGACTCCGGCTGGGACCTGGAACGCGACGGGCTCTTCGGAGCGCCCCGGATCCACTGCCTGGTGGGGCAGGAACGGCACGACACCGTGGACCTGGCGCTCCGCTACCTGGGCTTGGGCAGGCCTACCGTGGTTCCGGCCGACAGCCAGGGACGCATCGACGCCGCGGAGCTGGACTGTGCGCTGGACCGGATCGCGCTGGAGCATGCTTCCGCGCATCGTTCGGAAGGCGCCCAGGCTGGCGAAGCCCCGGGACGGGGACCTGCCCTGGTGCTGGTGTGCCTGCAGGCCGGAAACCTCCACTCAGGAGCCTTCGATCCCTTCGCCGCAGCCATCGCGGTGTCCAAAGCACACGGTGCCTGGGTCCATGTTGACGGGGCCTTCGGACTCTGGGCTGCGGCAGTTCCGGAACTCGCGGGGCTGACCGCAGGCGTCGAACAGGCCGACTCCTGGGCCACCGACGCCCACAAGAGCCTCAACGTCCCCTACGACTGCGGCGTCGTCGCGGTTCGGGACGCGCAGGCGCTGCGAAGTGCCATGGGGCTCAACGCCAGTTACCTCCTCCAGGATGCCGACGGCTCCGGTGATCCGAGCCAGCGGGTGCCTGAGCTGTCCCGCAGGGCCAGGGGAGTGCCCGTCTGGGCAGCGCTGAGGTCCCTGGGCAGGGACGGCGTGGCCGAACAGATTCGCCGTCTGGCTTCCTCCGCCTCCCAGCTCGCTGAAAAGCTCACCGCCGTTGACGGGGTGGAAGTACTCAACGACGTCGGCTACACGCAGATCACGGTGGCTTTCGGCGATGACGCCACAACCCGGCGCGTGGCGGATCGGCTCATCGCCGACGGCAAGGTCTGGATGTCCGGGTCGCGTTGGCATGGCCGGGACGTGGTGCGGATATCTGTCAGCAACTGGACCACCGACGCCGACGACGTCGCCACCGCTGTGGCGGCTGTGCGGACGGCAGTCGAAGCCGTCCGCCAAGCAGGGCCCTAACTAGTCTTACGGAGGGCTGGAATTCGTGGCTTCCTCGCCCGGCTCGGGCAAGTCGTGGGCAGCCGGAAGCCCGTCCAAGGTCCGGCCGGCAAGGGTGCTGGCCACCCACAGCGAGCGTGCCATCTCGCCGCCGTGGTGCGGTCTCGAGGCGTAGTGCAGCGCGTTGTCCACCTCGCGGGCCAGGCTCCACTGCCGGGCCACCTCCGGGTCCAGCCCGGACGCGACGCTGAAGTCATGGCACCTCGCCAGCAGGCCAGCGGCCGGATCCGACGCGGGCAGGTCGGGGATCCGGTTCCAGAGCACGGGAGCCACGGCAAATTCCGCCTCGCCCACCATCGGCTGCGGGTCGATGGCGGCAAAGCCGTCGGCGGCATTCTTTCCTGCCGTGGCACCCCCGGACTCAGGTCCGGGCGTGTCCAGCCTGGCCAGGATGTTGAGGTAGTGGAAATCGGTGTTCACCAGGACGTCCTCGGAGGAACGGCGGCCCACGGCGCCGCGCGTCTGGCAGACTTCGAGCGCGGCCTCCAGCAGCCACCGGGGAAACGGGCGGCCAAGCTGTTCCCATTCGGCGGGCAGGTCGTCGCTCCACTGTTCCGCCCTTGCGGCCACGTGCGCAAACTCCTGCCACTGCGGCCGGCCGTCGGGCAGGAGGCTCAGCTGCCGCATCAGGCTGGCCCACACCTCAATGGCGGCGTCCATCGGCTCTGTCCGGAGCGACCTGCCCGCATCCAGGCGCTCGAGGAGCATGGAACAGGTTCCGGCGTCGGAGGCCAGCAACTTCACTGCGCCATGGCCGCTCCACAGCGCCAGCGCATGGCGTTCCACCAGAGCTTCATCGTGCGGAAAGGCCACCTTGAGTGCCGCGGCCGATCCTGCCGCGCGGACCGGCACCACAACACCGCCGTGTCCGCTCCACGGAAGCGCTCCGGGTTCCAGGTCAAGCTCAAGCTGCCACTGGTCCAGCCGGCCGCGGATCATGTCCGGCAGTGACGCCAGCCAGGCCCTGCCGGCGCTGCTGCGGGAATAGCGGCGCGTCAGGTCCGGGGGGATGGGAACGTCTGCTGGCGGGCTCACAGCTCCAGCGTAGTAGAGGGGGCCCTGCAGACTGGGCAGGTGGCATGTCACGTGTGGCTTGGAGTTTTTGTCCACATAATGGCCGCTGAAGGCCCTTTAAGTCGCGACAAATGGACAAAAACTCCTAGTCGGTGGCTTGGGTGGCTCTTAGCCGGTGGCTTGGGTGGCTCCTAGCCGATGGCTTCTCCGCTGCTGGACGATGCCGCTGGCGCCCTAGACGATGCCGCTGGCGCCCAGCAGGTTGCCGATCGTGAACGTCGCGGCCAGGGCAAGGCCACCACCCACCACCACGCGTGCGCCCGCCCGGGTTTTCGAGCCGCCGCCGATCCAGGCACCGATTGCGCCCGTCACGGCAAGGGCCAGCAGGACGGCTCCAAACGTCACGGCAACGCGAATGTTTTCCGGAGGGAGCAGGATGGCGAGCATCGGCAGTACGGCCCCCAGCGTGAACGCAATGGCCGACGCAAAGGCGGCATGCCAGGGGCTGACGATGTCCTGTTCGTCGATATTGAGTTCGGCTGAAAGGTGGGCGGCCAGGGCATCGTGCTCGGTCAGTTCCCGGGCAACGGTCCGGGCCGTTTCCTCGCTCAGGCCCTTGCTGCGGTAAATGGCAGCGAGCTCCAGCAGCTCCTCTTCCGGTTCTTCCGCAAGTTCCCGCCGTTCCTTCTCGATCAAGGCCTTTTGGCTGTCACTCTGGCTGCTGACGGAAACGTACTCTCCCAGTGCCATGGATACGGCACCGCCCACGAGCCCGGCAGCACCGGCAGCGAGGATGGGGCCGTTTTCGCTGGTCGCACCGGCGACGCCCACCACAATGGCCGCTACCGACACGATCCCGTCGTTGGCTCCGAGGACACCGGCGCGCAGCCAGTTCAGGCGGTGCACGATGTCGTTGTGATGGGGCTCATTAGCGTGCTGCCCATCAGGGAGCGACAGCGATTTGTCCGTGGAGTCCATGGTTCCAGCAAACCACCTGGGGACAGCCGTCTGCCAGTGGAAATGTCATCCGTCGGTCTGGCTTGATGATTGCGCGGCCGGTCGGGGAAGGTCCGGCAGGAGCGCAGTGTCCAGCACGATGCCGGGTACGGGCCCCGGATCGGACCCCCAGCGCATGGTCCGCTGGGCAGCCGCGACCAGCGAGGAGACAGCCCACCGCCGGGTCTCACCGTCGCTCAGCGCCACGAGGTCGCCGTAGACCGGGAGTGTTCCGGATTCCAGACTGGCCAGCCCCGCGGCGGGTTTCTGCAGGAACGAGCTGCCCAGGGTGTAGCCCGGTTCGCGGGGAGGAACCAACACGCAGTGAACACGGGTGTATGCCTCTGCCTGGCCAACGAGGGTCTCGTGGGTGGCCAGCAGGGCGGCGGCCTGGTCCGCGGCGGAGCCGTCCAGGCGCGTCAGCGCCACCTGGTAGCCGTAGACCGTCTCAACTTCTGTCCGGACCACCCGGTCGAGGGCGGCAGCCAGCGTGGCATTATCGGCCGGGTCCGCTGCTGGCGCGGGCTGGCCACCGGTACCCGATGGGGCGCCGTTCTGTGACCCGGTGCTGCTCCCCGAAGACCCGGTGCTGCTGCCCGAAGGTGTGGCCACGGAGCATGCCGTGGCCGCGTTGCGCTGCGTTGCCACCGGCGCCTGGAGCGCAGGCGGCGGCGTTCCGGCAGCCTGAGCCAGCGTCGTCGCCTGAAGCAGCTGAGCGGTTCCTACCGCGGCGAGCAGGCGGGCCATCCCGCCGTCGGCCCTCTCAGCAGCGACGAGACGTGCCTTGCCGCTCTTGGACAGCGTGGCCACCAAAGCCGGCAACGTTGCTGTGCCTGACGTTGGTGTGACCGACGGTGCTGCGCCTGATGATGCCGTGGCCGAGGGGCCGGCAGATCCAGACTGCCCGGCCGTGGAACGGGCGCCGGCGCCCGGAAGAAGGAGCGCCCTCGCCTGCGTAGTCAGCAAAGTCACAGTGTGCGAAAACAGCTGCCGCCGGTCGCCGGACGATCCGTTTGCGAGCTGCTGGCTGGCCGTCCTCATGTCCAGGGTTTCGGCGAGGGCTGCGGCGCGTGCTTGCTCGGAGAAGGTTGGCACTGCGGGAGCCGGGGATTCCCGCGGAATCAGCGCAAAACCGAGGCTCAGCACCAGGAATGCTGCGAGTGCCAGCAGGCCGTACCGGAGATAGCTGGCCGGCCTTCTTTTTCGCCCGCTGTCGTCATTCACAACAGACCATGTTGTCACGGCCGGCGGGAAGTCCGTGCACCAAGGCGCCCGGAAAATCGCTACGCTAGTAGTCACAACATCATCTAACGGGAGGCGGCCGGCATCGTGAGCAATGCAGAAGCCACGACTTCATCAGACCGGACCGACGCGGGAAAGGCTGAGCCCGCGGCTGTCCACAATCCCGAGGCTGAACGCCTCCGGGCGCTGCTGGAACCCGCAGTCCAGTCGCACCGGCTTTACCTGGAGGATGTTGCCATCCACATCGCAGGTTCGAACCGTGTGGTCCACGTAGTGGTGGATCTGCCGCAGGAAGAAACGGGCGGGGTGGGCCTTGACGTCATTGCAGACATCTCCAAGGAACTCTCCGACATCCTGGACAGCGACCCTGGCACAGACAGCCGCCCCTATGACCTTGAAGTTTCATCGCCCGGCGTCGGACGGCCGCTGACCGAGCCGCGCCACTGGCACCGCGCCCGCGGCCGAATGGTCACCGTCAACGTGATCCAGGGCGAGAACGTCACGGGCAGAATCAGCTCCGTGGACGACGCCGGCGTGACCCTGGTCCCCGAAATCGCCGTCAAGAAGGGCATGAAGCCCAAACAGGGCGACCCCGTAAAACTTCCTTTCGACAAGATCCGCAGCGGAAAAGTCGAAATTGAGTTCAGCCGCCTCGACGAGGCCGGTCTGGAAACTGAGCACAATGGACCTTCTGAGGAGGCCTGATGGATATTGACATGAGCGCGCTGAGACTACTGGAGCGTGAGCGCGAAATCCCGCTGGATCTCCTCATCCCCACGATCGAGCAGGCACTGCTCGTCGCCTACCACAAGTCGCCGGGCGCCTTCGAGAAGGCCCGGGCGGAGCTGGACCGCAAGAGCGGCCACGTGACCATCTGGGCCACGGAAATCGACGACGACGGCGCGCCCATCGGCGAGTTCGAGCACACGCCGGCCGGGTTCGGCCGCATCGCCGCCAGCACCGCCCGGCAGATCATCCTGCAGCGGCTGCGCGACGTTGAGGACGACAACGTCCTGGGTGAATTCAAGGGCCGCGAGGGTGAACTCGTTGCCGGGCTGATCCAGCAGGGCAACAACCCGCACATGATCCAGGTCAACCTGGGCACCGTGGAAGCCCTGCTCCCGCCGCCGGAACAGGTGCCGGGGGAGAAGTACATCCACGGAAACCGGCTGCGAGCGTACGTGATCGACGTGCACCGCGGAACCAAGGGCCCGTCCATCACCCTGTCCCGTTCGCACCCGGGCCTGGTTCGGAAGCTTTTCGAACTGGAGGTCCCGGAGATCGCCGACCGTTCCGTGGAAATCGTCGCCCTGGCCCGCGAGGCCGGGCACCGCACCAAGATCGCGGTCAAGGCGAACACTCCGGGCATCAACGCCAAGGGTGCCTGCATCGGCGAAATGGGCTCGCGCGTGCGGGCTGTCATGACCGAACTGAACGACGAAAAGATCGACATCGTTGATTTCAGCGAGGATCCGGCCACTTTCATCGCCAGCGCACTGTCGCCGTCGCGCGTGAATTCAGTCACCATCACCGACGAGGCCACCCGTTCGGCCCGCGTCGTGGTGCCGGACTACCAGCTCTCCCTTGCCATCGGCAAGGAGGGGCAGAACGCCCGCCTCGCCGCCAAGCTGACGGGGTGGCGGATCGATATCGTTTCCGACGCCGCCGCTCCGCGCGGTTAGAAGCACCGGCCGGACGGCGGAAAACCGTCCGGCCGAGGCCCTTGGCCTGGCCGGTCTGCCCGCCCCCGCGGCGGGCAGTTTCGTTTTCCGGTTTCGGGTATGGGGCCCGTGAGGGGCTAGAATAGAACTTGGCCGCGCCCAGCGGCCGGCATCAGCGTGTTCGTGCGCCCAGGCCTGTCGAAAGCAGGCCTGCCGAAAGGCAGTGGCGGTCGGGCACGCAGATAGGTACAGGCAGGAAGATACTCGGCAGTGGCACACGTGCAACAACTCGGGAATCAGCCGGAGCGTACCTGCATCGGATGCCGGAAAAAGGGGCCGCGGTCAGAGTTGCTCCGGCTCGTCGCCGACACCGGCGGTTCGTCCGCCGTCGTGGTGGATGAACGACGCCGGATGGCTGGCCGGGGTGCATGGCTGCACCCCAGCGAAGCGTGCCTGGCCCTGGCGGTCAAGCGGCGAGCCTTCGGAAGGGCCCTCAACGGGTCAACCGGAACCGCCGCCGTCGAACGCCGGATAACGGCAGGAGCGCACGCTGCGGACGTCCCGGCGTCTGCAGTACCAACCGTCCAACCTGAAAGCGGGTCAGAAATCTGATGGAAACCCGATGAGTTCCCAGCGATGAGTGCGTAACGATGACAACTTTGTTGCGCTCTGCAAAGGGCCTTTCAGCTGTAACCGCAGCGGGGGCCCGCAGTAAGAAGTAGACGGTTCGTGCCTGGCTCGGTGCGGACCGAGACAGGAGAAATGTGGCCAAGGTCCGCGTACATGAGCTTGCAAAAGAGCTCGGTATTACTTCCAAAGATGCAGTAACCAAACTGCAGGAACTGGGCGAATTCGTTCGCTCCGCCTCTTCCACCATTGAGGCCCCCGTGGTGCGGAAACTCCGCAACGCGTTCCCGGCTGCCGCCGCTTCGAAGTCCGAAGCCCCCGCAGCTGCCCCCAAGTCACCGGCCAGGCCGGCAGAGTCCCGTCCCGCGCCGGCTCCCGGCCCCGCTGCCCCCAAGGCTGCGGCGCCTGCGCCGGCTCCCGCACCGGCACCGGCCCCCAAGGCCGAGGCGCCTGCAGCTCCGGCTGCCCCCGCCGCCCCGGCAGCTCCGGCTGCCGCAACGCCTGCTGCGCCTTCCACCGGTGCCAAGCCGGGTGCCCGTCCCGCGCCCAAGGCGGAGACTCCCTCACGTCAGGGTGGCGCTCCGCGTCCCGGCGGACCCCGCCCGGGCAACAACCCCTTCGCCACGTCCCAGGGCATGCCCCGCGGCCGTGGAGGAGACGGCGAACGTCCGCCGCGCCCGGGCAACAACCCGTTTGCAACTTCCCAGGGCATGCCCCGTCCCGGCGGCGGCCGCACTGACGGCGAGCGTCCCGGTGGCCCGCGTCCGGCAGCCGGTGCGGGCGGACCCCGTCCCGGTGCTCCGCGTCCCGGCGCTACGCCCGGCCCGCGTCCTGCGGCCGGTGCAGGCGGCCCCCGTCCCGGCGGTCCCCGTCCGGGTGCCGGTGGGAACCGGCCCACGCCGGGCATGATGCCTAACCGCACGGAACGTCCCGCACCTGCAGGTGCAGGCCGTCCCGGTGGCGGCGGACGCGGTCCCGGCCGTCCCGGCGCTCCCGGAACCGGCGGTCCCGGTGGCGGCGGCGGTGCTCCGGCCGGCGGTGGCTTCGGCAAGGGTGGCCGCGGTCGCGGTGGTACCCAGGGTGCGTTCGGCAAGGGCGGCGCAGGCCGCGGCAAGCAGCGCAAGTCGAAGCGCGCAAAGCGCCAGGAACTTGAGCAGATGAGCGCACCGTCGCTGGGTGGCGTGAGCGTACCCCGCGGCGACGGCAACACCGTTATCCGTCTTCGTCGTGGCTCGTCCATCACGGACTTCGCTGACAAGATCGAGGCAAACCCCGCCGCGCTGGTCACCGTGCTCTTCCACCTTGGTGAAATGGCAACGGCCACCCAGTCGCTGGACGAGGACACCTTTGCCCTCCTCGGCGAGGAACTCGGCTACAAGCTGCAGGTCGTTTCGCCCGAGGATGAAGAGCGTGAGCTCCTCAGCACGTTCGATATCGACGTCGAAGCCGAACTTGAGGCCGAAGGCGACGAAGAGCTCGAGGCACGTCCTCCGGTAGTCACCGTCATGGGTCACGTTGACCACGGTAAGACCCGCCTGCTGGATGCCATCCGTAACTCTGACGTCGTTGCCGGCGAGCACGGCGGCATCACGCAGCACATCGGTGCCTACCAGATCAGCCACGAGCACGAGGGTGCGCTGCGCGACATCACCTTCATCGATACCCCGGGTCACGAGGCGTTCACCGCCATGCGTGCCCGTGGTGCGAAGGTCACGGACATCGCCATCCTGGTTGTGGCAGCGGACGACGGCGTGATGCCCCAGACCGTTGAAGCACTTAACCACGCCCAGGCGGCCAACGTGCCGATCGTCGTGGCCGTGAACAAGATCGACAAGGAAGGCGCGAACCCGGACAAGGTCAAGGGCCAGCTCACCGAGTACGGCCTGGTTCCCGAAGAATACGGTGGCGACACCATGTTCGTTGAGGTCTCTGCCCGCCAGAACCTGAACATCAACGAACTGATCGACGCCGTGCTCCTGACCGCCGACGCCGCGCTTGACCTGCGGGCCAACCCGGACAAGGCCGCTCGAGGCATCGCCATCGAAGCGAACCTGGACAAGGGCCGCGGTTCCGTGGCCACCGTCCTGGTGCAGTCCGGTACCCTGGCCGTCGGCGACACGATCGTGGCCGGCACGGCCCACGGCCGCGTCCGCGCCATGTTCGACGAAGACGGCGAGGCCCTCGACGTTGCACTGCCGTCCCGTCCGGTCCAGGTCCTCGGCCTGTCCAACGTGCCGCGCGCCGGTGACACCTTCCTGGTGACCGCCGACGAGCGCACGGCCCGCCAGATCGCCGAAAAGCGTGAAGCCGCCGACCGCAATGCCCAGCTGGCCAAGCGCCGCAAGCGCATCAGCCTGGAAGACTTCGACCAGGCCGTCGCCGAAGGCAAGATCGACACCCTCAACCTCATCCTCAAGGGTGACGTGTCCGGTGCCGTGGAAGCCCTCGAAGACGCGCTGCTCAAGATCGACGTCGGCGAAGGCGTGCAGCTGCGCGTCATCCACCGCGGTGTGGGTGCGATCACGCAGAACGACGTCAACCTGGCAACGGTCGACAGTGCCGTTATCATCGGCTTCAACGTCAAGCCCGCCGAGCGGGTTGCCGAACTGGCAGACCGCGAAGGCGTGGACATGCGCTTCTACTCCGTCATCTACGCAGCAATCGATGACATCGAGATGGCCCTCAAGGGCATGCTCAAGCCGGAGTACGAAGAGGTCCAGCTGGGCACCGCCGAGGTCCGCGAAGTGTTCCGTTCCTCCAAGTTCGGCAACATTGCAGGCTCCATCGTTCGCTCGGGCACGATCCGACGCAACTCGAAGGCCCGCATCAGCCGCGGCGGCAAGCTCATCGGCGACAACCTCACGGTGGAGACGCTCAAGCGCTTCAAGGACGACGCCACCGAGGTCCGCACGGACTTCGAGTGCGGTATCGGTCTTGGCTCGTACAACGACATCGTTGAAGGCGACATCATCGAGACCTTCGAGATGCGCGAGAAGCCGCGCGTCTAGGTTGTCTTAGCGCTACAGGTGCGGGGCCGTTGGGTTTTTCCCGGCGGCCCCGCACTGTCGCCCGACCCGGGAGCCTCCGAGTTTTGGGGGCGCCCCGCCCCTACGCTGGACGGCTTGGGATCTTCGATCGCTAGCCGCCCAGCTCCGGCAGGCCCGATGCCACTCCCGGGCGCCCCCAAAAACTCTCCGGCATCGTCTTAGACTCACCTCAGGTGCGTGGCAGCAAAGGTAAACCAAGAAGCCAAGCCGCCATCGCGCCGTCGTACCTCAAAACTTAGGAGTAAAAATGGCTGATCCGGCACGCGCTGCCAAGATGGCGCAGCGGATTAAGGTTGTTGTTGCTGAGGCTTTGGGCCGGAAGGTGAAGGATCCCCGGCTTGAGGGGATTACTGTCACTGATGCCCGTGTGACCAATGACCTGCAGCATGCCACCGTCTACTACACCGTGTTCGGCGACCAGGCCGTGCAGGCTGATGCGGCCAAGGGGCTGGAGAAGGCCAAGGGCGTGCTTCGGCAGGAAGTGGGCCGGAACATCACTGCCCGGCTGACTCCCACGCTTGAGTTCATTGCGGACCAGATCCCCGTGAACGCGTCCAACCTCGAAGAGCTGCTCCGCACCGCGAAGCAGCGCGATGCCGAGGTTGCTGAGCTGGCCAAGAACGCCAAGCACGCAGGCGAGGCCGACCCGTACAAGAGCGACGCCCAGCCGGACGTGGATATCGACGAAGACGACTTCGACGAAGAGGACCTGGACCTGGCGGACGACGAGGCAATCGACGAGGACCGGAACCGGTAGCGTTCCGAGTTTCTGCTCATCGGAGCCCATGCCGCCAGGCATGGTGAGGGTGCGGCCGGGTCAATTCGATCCGGCCGCACCCTCACCTTTTGCTGTCCTTACTTTTCCCGTGCCTGCTTTTCGCTAATCATCCAAAGGGGTCTTCACCACCCGGCCGTCCGGTGCCGCATTCGGTGCGGGCAGCGTGTTGACCGTGGCGTAAATGCCTCCGCCCCTGATGTCGACGTCGGCCGCGAGCATGCCCGGAAGCACCACCGTCTGATTGCTCGAGTGGGCGGACAGCCTCAGCACGCCCTTGCCGAACAACGACGCGACGTAGACGTGCCCGTCGTCGTCCATGTCCAGGCCGGTGGGTGACATCACGTCGTCGGCGAACAGCTTGACGCGGCCATTGTGGGGATTGATCTTGTACACCGCCCCGCGGGCACCCAGCACGGGGTCCTCCGGGCCGCCGGGCAGCACGGAGACGTACAGCCAGCCGTCCGGTCCGCGCTTGACGTCGGTGGGCACGGGCTCGAAGCCGTAGGTGTGGCCGGCGATGCAACCCGGAAGTTTGAGGGCCGCGGCCTCCTTCGCGGTGAACGTGTGCGGCCGGGCAGGCAGCACGGCAACGGTTTCAGCCTCGCCCGACTCCACGTCGACCGACACGATGGCGTTGGCCCCGGCGTCGGCTACGTAGATGGTGTCGCCGTAAACATCGATCCCATAGGGATGCGAGTCGATCTGGCCCTTGTAGGAGATCGGCACGTCCTTCGGAAGTTTCGAAGCGCAGGCGGCGGGCAAGTCCTTGAAGCCGTAGCTGGTGCCGCCGTCGGCGTTGTGTTTCATTTCCAGGGCGGCCAAATTGCCGAAGGTGCGCTGCTTGCCGTCGGCGTCAATGCTCCTGATGTGTCCGGCCAGCGGCCTCGGATCCATCGGGCCGGCACCCTGGCTCTCGGACAGGTAAATGGTGTCGCCGCGGCGGTCGCTGCCGGCCACGTCCCAGTCCGCCTTACGGTAGACCACAGATTTACTGCCGTCCCGGGCGATTTTCGTCAGCTGCCCCTTGAATTCCTCGCTGACCAGAACCGAACCGTCCGGTCCGTCGCTGAGGTGGAGCGGGCTCAGCAGGCCCTTGGCAAGCACGGCGGGTGCGGTTTGGGCGGCGGAGGCCTTGCCTGCCGGGGCTGCGTGGCCGGCCGGGGACGCCGACAAGAGGAGTGAGGCAGCCGCGACAGCCGCCAATAGTGCTCGTTGCTTTTCCATACCGTCTCCAATGTCTTTGTTGCGCATCCAGAGCATTGAGACCGATATGTGGTCCGAAAAAACGGGTCCCCCGACGCGCGTTATTTTAAGCCCGGCTTTCGGGGCGTGTCGATGGGCCGGGGCTACGCCCGGAGCTGCAAAAAAGTTTCGGAGCGCCTTCGTACGGGCTATTAATGATGCTCCTATTGGTGTCAACCGTTCGGCGCCGCACGTCGTGACAGGGTGACCGGGGAACTGCTTAGTGGCGTCAAGGGTCTGTCGATCGCT